>NZ_LZZP01000001.1:0-268747 GCF_014170215.1 Sphingobacterium sp. UME9
TCTGGTGAACCTGTTATGCCGCCAGGTGTACGGCAGGGTAGCTACGTCTGGAATAGATAAGCGCTGAAAGCATCTAAGTGCGAAACTAGCCACGAGATGAGACTTCCTTATAGGGTCGTAGAAGATCACTACGTTGATAGGCCATAGGTGTAAAGGTTGAGAGACCAAAGCCAAGTGGTACTAATAGCCCGAAGCTTTCTCAAGCAGACAGACACTGTTGTCTTCCTCTTTAATTTTTGAAACAAACAGAAACGAACCTCTTTCAATAGCTATGTCATTTGGCATGAATAACATGATATCAATCATGATAATGTCAATAAAGATTTTTAGGTGCCTATATCGGCGGTGTCTACCTCTTCCCATTCCGAACAGAGCAGTCAAGCCCGCCAGAGCCGATGGTATTGCCGTAACAGGTGGGAGAGTAGGTCGGTGCCTTTTTTTACACGGAAGCCCTTGCTGGAAACAGTCAAGGGCTTCTTTCGTTTAAATACTTCCGTATTTCCATGTACAGGCTATTGCCTATCCTCCGCCTATCGGTTATCGCAGCACGTGGCCGTCGGTGAGCCCGGTCCATCGGAAGCTGTTCCGCAATTGTCGCTATCCTGCAACTGTCACTGTGCTCAGTGGTAATGGTACACCGGTCATAGCAGACGGTCATGTAGCCTCTACTGTGCTCCGGTGCTATGCTGCACTGTCGTAGCCAAGTGGAATTGCCAAACTCAGGCTGAGCTCATATTCTTTTAATAAGTGGCTTTTCTACAGTGGTTAACTAAATTATGCTATAACAGTACACAGAAGCCAGTTCAAGCTAATCCCACTACCGATTCTTTTCAAAGAGTCTTTAGCTCACTTGCTATAGGCGAATAGTGCAATGAGTCTGCAGATTAAGGTTTGCTATTCTGATGAGGTTTGATGCACTATAGATACAATTCACTTCGTGCCGATAGTCTCGATGTTTTTGGGATAAATTCGTGTATATGTAACAGTGATTCTAACCCATATTGCCATTAAAACAAGGTATTAAACTGCAGGAAATGTGACTACGGTCACTTTTGATGTCTGATCTAATTGTAAAAAGTATCTTTCAAGATCTCTATTTTCCCTAAGTCATTTACAACCAATGGTCGAAATTGCTAACTAATCCTTTTAATCGGGTAATAAAAAAGTGACGTACATCACTTTTGTACGCATTGTCCATCATTAGATTGTCATAAATTGCTGCTTATTTTTGAATCAGAATCAACAATTTAAGTAATGCAGTTAGAGCAATTTAATTACGACAATAAGATTGTCAGGAATTTCGGAATCGCTACCATTATTTGGGGGATAGTTGGTATGACCATAGGATTGCTTGTGGCAACGCAGCTTGTTTGGCCCCAGATGAACTTTGGATTGCAATTTACAACATTTGGCCGTGTACGTCCTGTGCATACCAATGCGGTGATTTTTGCTTTCGTAGGTAATGGTATTTTTATGGGAGTTTATTACTCCTTACAGCGGGTGCTTAAAGCAAGAATGTTCAGTGATGCTTTGAGTAAGCTCCATTTTTGGGGTTGGCAATTAATTATTGTTGCCTCGGCTATTACACTCCCACTCGGTCTTACTTCAAGCCATGAGTATGCCGAAATGGAATGGCCTATTGATATCGCAATTACCCTCATTTGGGTCGTATTCGGAATCAATATGTTCGGTACTATTATCAAACGACGCGAACGTCACATGTATGTCGCTGTTTGGTTCTATATTGCCACATTTGTTACAGTAGCCGTATTGCATATTGTTAACTCCATCCAATTACCTGTAGCTGGCTGGAAAAGCTATTATGTCTACAAAGGCGTACAGGATGCGCTGGTACAATGGTGGTATGGTCACAATGCAGTTGCTTTTTTCTTGACAACTCCTTATTTGGGAATGATGTATTATTTCCTTCCTAAGATGGCCAACCGTCCAGTTTACTCTTACAAGTTAAGTATTCTTCACTTTTGGTCTTTAATCTTTATTTATATCTGGGCAGGTCCTCACCATTTGCTCTATACGGCGCTACCTGGTTGGGTACAGTCTTTAGGGGTTGTATTCTCCATTATGTTGATTGCTCCGAGTTGGGGCGGTATGATCAATGGCTTGTTGACATTACGTGGTGCTTGGGATAAGGTACGGACAGAGCCTATGTTAAAATTCATGGTCGTGGCCCTTACTTGTTATGGTATGGCGACTTTCGAAGGCCCTATGTTATCCTTAAAGCAGGTGAATGCAATTGCTCACTTTACCGACTGGATCGTAGCACACGTACACGTAGGTGCATTGGGATGGAACGGCTTTATGACATTCGGTATTCTGTACTGGTTGATACCACGTATTTATAAAACGGAGTTATATTCTAAAAAGTTGGCATCAACGCACTTTTGGATAGGTACCTTGGGTATTTTGTTCTATGCGATCCCGATGTATTGGGCAGCTGTAGTACAAGGCTTGATGTGGAAAGAATTTACACCGGAAGGGGTTTTGAAATATCCAAACTTTCTTGCGACAACATTGGAAATTTTGCCAATGCACATGATGCGTGCACTAGGTGGTGCACTTTATCTATCGGGCGTGTTCCTGATGACGTTCAACTTGATCAAAACTATGCAAAAAGGGAAGCTTTTGGCCAATGAGCCTGCAGAAGCTCCTGCATTATTGCCGGTTCAAGTAAACGAACAGTCTCAACACCGTCGCCTTGAACGTAAGCCAATTTTATTTATGGTACTGGCTCTTATTGCCATCCTCATCGGGGGTATGGTGGAGATGGTGCCGACTTTTACAATTTCTAAAAACGTTCCAACGATTGCGAGTGTAAAACCTTATACAGCATTGGAACTGCAGGGAAGGGATCTCTACGTGAGAGAAGGTTGTGTGAACTGTCACACGCAAACTATTCGTCCATTTAGATCCGAAACCGCCCGCTACGGAGAGTATAGCAAGGCGGGAGAGTTTGTTTACGATACACCGTTTTTATGGGGTTCGAAGCGGACCGGACCGGATCTGCATCGCATCGGTGGAAAATATCCAAATAAATGGCACTTTGATCACCTGTTGGATCCGACGATTACCTCGCCAGGAAGTATTATGCCAACATATCCTTGGTTAATCGATCAGAAGCTGGATAATTCTATTCTGCAAGATAAAATGAAAGCATTACGGAAATTGGGAATCCCCTATACCGATGCGGAAATTGAACATGCTGAGCAGGATCTTACCAAACAGGCACAAAAAATTGCCGATGATCTAAAACAAAATCAAGTGAATGTGTTAGCTGACCGTGAGATTATAGCTGTAATTGCATACTTACAGCGATTAGGAACAGATATAAAAGCAGCTCCAAAAGTAGCTGATAATGTTAACGCAAATCAATAAAGCCATGTTTAAGCAAATAACAAATCTAAACGGCAGTGAGCTTTATCTAATTGCATCACTTTGGATCTTCTTGGTGTTCTTCATTTCAGTAGCAATAATGTTGTTTCGAATGAAAAAAGACTATGTTACTTATATGAAGGAATTGCCTTTGGAAGAAGATGAAACAGAAAAGGAACTGAATCATTCACCTGAAAGTCTATAATATATGAGTTTATTATTGGATACTGCACCAGCTACCGCAGAAGTTGTTCAATCTACGATAGGATTCGGTACAGATAATTTATACACAGATATCTTAATTGTTGTATTGATCGTTGTAATGCTGGCTCTTCTTGCTTCGGCATTGATGGTCAATCGCGCGATGAAATCCATCATTAAGATTACCATGCCTGAATTGGCCAAGGAGGAAAAACTCAAAAAGGCGGCGAATAAGGGCTGGATGAAAAGGTCGTGGAACAAGATCATGGGTATCAGACCGATTTCAGAAGAAAAGGATATTGTCATAGACCATGAGTATGATGGTATCCGCGAATTGGATAATCCGATTCCGATCTGGTTTAATTTCCTTTTTTATGGAACGATTTTTTTCGGCCTTGTTTACTTATTTGTATATCAGGTGTCGGGCATCGGAATGAACCAGGACCAGGAGTATGAACATGAGATGGTCGTTGCCGAGAAAGAGCGTCAGGCTTATCTTACCGCTTCTGCGAGCAATGTAGACGAAAGTAGCGTGGAGTTTCAGCCGGAAATGGCAGCTGATGGAAAAGCGATCTTTACTGCAAACTGTGTCGCTTGTCACGGTGGTAGTGGCGAGGGAGGCATCGGACCTAACTTGACCGATAAGTTTTGGCTACATGGTGGTGAGATTAAAGATATCTTCAAAACCATTAAGTATGGTGTTCCTGATAAAGGAATGGTGCCATGGGAGCAAACTTTAAGTCCTGCACAAATCGCACAGGTTGCCAGTTATATTATCACCTTAAGGGATACAAACCCTGCTAATCCAAAAGCTCCGCAAGGTGATGAGGTGACCTATGGCGGTGGCCAGGCTGCAAGCGGAGAGAAGGGGGCAGATGAGAGCAAAGCAGATCAGGCTGAAACAGATAAAAAAGCAGAGTAGTAAATTGAAATAGCAATGAGTACAGTAGTCGTGAATAATGCCAATAACGGTGGATCTAAGTCAAAAAAAAGACAATGGATTTATGCCAAAAAACCGCAGGGAGAGCTTTACAAAAAGAGACAGTGGGTTGGGTATTCACTACTGCTGTTCTTGTTTGTAGTTCCTTTTATCAAAATAAATGGTGAACCGTTTCTCATGTTCAACATTATTGAGCGAAAGTTTTCCATCTTAGGAAATCTTTTCTATCCACAGGATCTCTACATATTCGTATTCGGCATGTTAATCGTGATGGTATGTGTGGTTTTGTTTACTGTTGTCTTTGGACGGGTATGGTGTGGATGGACTTGCCCCCAGACCATTTTTTTGGAATTAATATTTAGACGAATTGAATATTGGATCGAAGGTGATTGGCAACAACAAAAGAAATTGGATGCTGGACCAAATACGGATCAAAAACAATTGAAAAAATTTTTGAAACATGGTATATTCCTGATCATATCATTTTTCATTTCAAATATCTTTTTGTCTTATATCATCGGTGTTGATGCACTGATGAAGATCATCACTGATCCATTGGACCAACATATTGGTGGATTGATATCAATAATCATATTTACATTAGTTTTTTATGGCGTGTTTGCGTATGTCAGGGAGATTGTATGTATTGCAATTTGCCCTTATGGCAGATTGCAGGGCGTACTCCTCGATGACCAAAGTATTACTGTTGCATATGATCATAGACGTGGAGAGCCAAGAGGAAAACAGCAAAAGGATGCAATGACGACACATGGAGATTGTGTAGACTGCAAACTCTGTGTACATGTATGCCCCACGGGAATTGATATTCGAAATGGCCTGCAATTAGAATGTGTAAGCTGTACGGCCTGTATAGATGCCTGTGATGCTGTCATGGACAAAATTGGAAAGCCTAAAAAGTTAATTGGCTTTTATCCAATGGGTGAGATTGAAGGAACACTGAAGAAAAAAAGCAATACGAGGGCAATAGCCTATTCTATCGTGTTGGTTGCATTAATGTCGGTCTTTTGTTTTCTATTGTTCAATCGTTCTCAGGTGGATGGAAGATTGCTCCGGGCAAAGGGAAGCACCTACCAACTTCGTGATGATAAGACAATAAGCAACCTGTATTCTTTGGAATTGATTAATAAGTCTGGTAAAGAAATGCCTTTTAAATTGGTCTGTGATGATCCGCGTTTAAAGATTCAACTGGTCAATCCTATTCAAAAATTGAGTAAAGATGGGCATGCGACACTGAGCTTTTTTCTAATTATCGCGAATAAGGATGTTGAGACCTATAAAAGTAATGTAAAATTAGCTATCTATTCGGGAGATAAGAAAGTGGAGAGTTTAAAAACCACTTTTATAGCACCTCCGGGTATGAATTAAATTGAAAAACAATGAATTGGGGTACAAAGATTTTTTTAACCTTGGCGGTATTTATGTTGTGTATAGTCGGAGCAGGAATATACATGGTGAGTCACGATTCGGATAGTCTGGAAGAAGATGACTATTACGAGCAGGGACTGAATTATGATCAAGCTTACGATAAAAAGCAAAATGTATTGATTATGAAGGAATCACCGACAATTGAAATCAGGCAGGATACCTTGTATATTCATTTTGTCTCCAAAGAAAATATAGGGAAATTGCTGTTTCGAAAACCTTCGGATAACCGATTGGATAAAGAATTACCATTTCAGACAACCAGTAATTTATATACACTGCCCATTTCCACGTTCGATAAAGGAATGTGGAATTTGTATATTGACTGGAAGAGTGTAGGTAAAGATTTTTTGTTTGAAGAGCATATTTTATTTTAGTTTAAGGAAATGAGCTATACCTATTTTGCATTTTTCATGGGATTGTTTGGAAGCATACATTGTGCGGTAATGTGTGGTCCATTAATTTTTGCTATTGAAGGAAGGCAGGGTTTTGGTTGGAACGTTTTCTTAAATAAGATACTGTATCAATCCGGTAGGGTACTGACTTATGGTTGTTTAGGACTTTTACTCGGTACGATCGGGACATTTGCGCAGATTCAAGGTTGGCAGCGAAGTTTGAGCTGGGCCACAGGTATTATTCTGATCGGAATTGCTTTATTCCAGCTTATTGGTAAGCATAATCGGAAAATCGCTAGCTGGCAGACGAAGGCTGTGCAGCCAATTGTACGCTTATTGTCGAAATGGCTCTATAAACCGGGGGGGAGTTTTATTGCCGGCGTACTGAATGGCTTATTGCCCTGTGGTATGGTCTACATGGCACTCATGTCGTCCATAAATGCAGACAGCCCACAGCAAAGTTTCTTTTTTATGTTGTATTTTGGCTTAGGAACTATCCCGCTATTGTTTGTGTTTTCTTTTTTGGGAAATTTCTCCAGATCTTTCAAAATCGGATTTTCGAAATGGGTTCCCTTTCTCTATTTCTTATTGGGAATATGGTTTATACTCCGGGGTGCCAATTTAGACATTCCTTATTTAAGTCCATTCATTCATGTCGATGGTGCAATAAACTGTGTTTAACGACAAACAATATGTCGATGCTAAGTATTATATTTGGTAAAACCCTTAGCACACAATATGGAGGTACTTCATCATATTTTACAGATTGCATTAGAATATTATTGGATTCCCTTACTCATCCTTTATATTGGTGTAATCGGGACGATTTTGATCGAAAACCGTAATCCTTCCAAGACCATTGCCTGGATTATGGTCATTGTTTTCTTACCTGTCGTTGGTTTGCTCAGTTACTATTTCTTTGGTCAGAAGTTTAAGAAGGTCAAAAGGATGAAACGCGTGTATCGCGAGCAGTCCAAAAAGCTACTGGATGCCTGGCGTAAGGAATCCGAAATTATGGAGGAACATATTGATACGTTAAATGAGCGGATCGGTAGTTTGGCCATGGTGTACCGCTACCTTAAAAATCAAAAGATCTCTACATTTTCCCTCAACAACGATGTAACCCTGTTTATCAATGGGGAAGAAAAATTTCCGGTACTTATTGATCGCCTTAAAGCTGCGCAGCATTCCATTCACATGGAATATTATATCTGGGAAATGGATGGAATAGGGCAGGAAATCTTACATATTCTAGAAGAAAAAGCAAAAGCTGGGGTCACCGTACGTCTGATATTGGATAGTTTTGGTGCTCCTGATGTAATTAAATATTTACGGCGGCATAAACCCGATTTTGTGTTTCAAGCTTTTCTTCCAGTAACCTTCAGTTCCTTAGCGAATAGCAACTACCGAAATCACCGCAAGATAGCGGTGATCGATGGGAAAATAGGCTTTGTCGGCGGAATCAATATTTCAGATCGATATATCAATAATGGAAAAAATGAGGTTTATTGGCGGGATACAGCTATGATGGTTGTCGGCGCGGCCGTAAATACGTTGCAAATCCAGTTTTGGAACAGCTGGAACCAGACAGATGCGGAATCGTTTGAATTGGGCCGAGGTTATTTAAACCGATTTCCACTTACCGATGAAGATGCGAGTGGAGTAGGATTTACAGCCAGTGATCCTGGATCGCCAGCGCCCTTCAATATGGAAGCAATTATTGCCGGTATCAACGAAGCAAAAGAATATGTACAGTTGTGTACGCCATATTTTATTCCCAGCGATCAATTGACGACCGCTTTAATGCTCGCGGTATCTTCAGGTGTCCGTGTGGACTTGATGTTGCCGGCCCAGTCTGATTCGTTTTTTGTACAGCATGCCTCATTCTCATTTATAAAACCACTACTGGAAAGAGGAGTCAATGTATACCTCTATACAAAGGGATTTCTGCATGCCAAAACCATCTGTATTGATGGGAAGCTTGCCTATATCGGTACGACAAACTTAGATATCAGAAGTTTTTATATCAATTTTGAAATCTCGGGAATTGTCTCGGATAAAGCGCTTTGCGACCGTCTTAATGCGCAATTTTTGGCTGATATCGACTTATCAGATCTGATTACAATCCGAAAATGGATGCAGCGAAGCCGCTGGAAAAGAGGAGTTGATTCAATCTGTAGGCTTTTGGCTCCATTGCTTTAAATTATTTTTAAAGAGTCGGTAATAACCCTATGAATAGGTATAATAAATGTTAAAAATACCCTAATAGGGTTGGTCTTTGCTCAAAATTGAATATATTTAGCTATTCATTTTTTATTCTAAGACTTTCAATGAAGCACATAAAACTATTGACTTTATCGATAGGACTGTTAGGAATGGGGACCACTTATGCCCAGACTACACCTACGTTGCCTATTAATACGATCGTAGAACGAGTTCAGAAATATTTTCAGGTCTACCCAGTTGAAAAGGTACATTTACATTTCGATAAGCCATATTATGCGGTGGGGGATACCCTCTGGTTTTCGACCTATTTATCCCGCAATTTGGCCGAATATGAGCCGAGTAAAATAGCTTATGTGGAAGTACTGAACAGTCGTGATTCCCTGATTCAGACACTAAAAATTCCATTGGATAAAGGGGTAGGAAATGGGCAGATTGTACTTGATCCTCAATTTATGTCTCAGGACAATTATCGATTTAGAGGTTACACAAAATGGATGGCCAACTTTGATAATGCCTACTTTTTTAATAAGGTGGTGCCAATCGGTGATGTTATCAATAAGAAATTGATTACGAACATTGAATTTCAAAATAACATTGGTGGCAATAAAACCCAAGCTGTCATACAGTTCCGCGATCGTACGGGAAAGCCGATGATCAATTCAAAAATCAATTGGGAGTTTGTCTCGGGATGGGAAACGTTCGA
The DNA here is from genome assembly GCF_014170215.1 of Sphingobacterium sp. UME9. Lineage (NCBI taxonomy): Bacteria > Pseudomonadati > Bacteroidota > Sphingobacteriia > Sphingobacteriales > Sphingobacteriaceae > Sphingobacterium > Sphingobacterium sp. UME9. The sequence continues at coordinate 9,299 of NZ_LZZP01000001.1, forward strand.
CAAGGGTAAAGGTGAGACTGATGGTCTAGGGAAAGTAACGATAAATTTGTCTGCGAAGGAAAAAGCAAATTTGGAGAAAGGACAATTGAAGATTAGCATTCAGGAGAATAAAAATGAAAAACCTTTGTCTAGTTCTTTCTTGCTAAAAAATGCCTTGTGGGATGCAGACGTGCAATTCTTTCCTGAAGGGGGAGATATTATCGCTGGATTGGCAAAAAAAGTGGCATTTAAAGCCCTCGGATCCGATGGGAAAGGTCTAAAGGTAAAAGGAAATATTTTAGATTCTAAGGGTAAATCTGTAGCAGAGTTTGCGGACTTCGGAACTGGAATGGGCTATTTTTCTCTTCTGCCGCTCGCAGGAGAAAATTATCAAGCAGTTGTGAAGTTTGAGAATGGACAGGAACGCAAATACAAATTGCCGGCTGTTGTCAATGACAAGGCAAATGTTGTTTTTGTAAAACAGGATGCCACAAATGCTGAGTTTGCCGTGGTAACCAGTGAAGAGAATTTTTCAAAAAACCAGGGGCAATCCTATTATGTTTTGGTTCAGTCGAATGGACATCTCTGTTTTGGCGCGCAAGTGAATTTAAAATCTTCATCAGCATTGGTCAATATTCCGAAAGAGCGTTTACCAAATGGTATTGTCCAGGTAACTTTATTGAGTCCTGATGGAAAGCCTCTCAGTGAGCGTCTGGCATTTGTTCAAAGTGAAAAGCTTTTAAATATTCAGGTTACGAGCGATAAGCAAAGTTATAAGGCCAAAGACTTGGTCAATCTTAAACTTGCTGTAGACAACAATGGACAGAAGTTCCCGGGAAGCTATTCAGTAGCTGTAATAGACGAATCCAAAGTTCCTTATAATGATCAGGCAGATCTATCGATTGTGAGCAACTTTTTATTGACTTCGGACCTCAAAGGAAATGTAGAGAACCCAAATTCATATTTTGATGAAAAAAATCCCAACCGGGATAAAGCTTTGGATGCTTTATTAATGACGCAGGGCTATCGTCGATTTGACTACCCGACGCTTATATCGGAGAAGTTGCCGCAGATTAGTTTTCTTCCTGAGCAAGGAATCGAATTGTCAGGTATACTTCGGATGAATACGGGACGTCCTTATCCAAATGGTGGGTTACTTTTATCGGTACCTTCCCGTAATATTAAGAAGGACGTTTATACGGATCAAAATGGACGATTCACATTTAAAGATCTTGTGTTCCCGGATTCGTCCAAAGTAACGGTTAATGCCCGATCGAATGACAATTACCGAAGCTTGGTTATTAATATGGACCAGAGCTTTTACCCCGAGATCGATAAGAATAATGGCTATAAGAGTTATTTTGTACCTAATATAGACCAAGCTTTTGCTCCTTATTTGGCGAATAGCCGAAAAGAATATCGAAAATCGATTCTCTTGGATGAGGTCGAAGTGACGGCGGTAGTGAAGAAAGTAATCACCAATAAAGATTTTCCTTCTATTTCGGGGCTGTCCATGCCGGAACACCGTATTGAACCCGAACGTTTGACCGGTTGTAACGTGTTGACCATGTGTCTTCAAACGGTATTGACGGGCATTACTTATGATCCACAGACATTGAAATATTATGTTTCTCGTGATTATAATGCGGGTGGGCGTACACCTGTTCAATTCTTTCTGAACGGTATGGCTATTGATGAGCCCGGATTGAATAGCATTAATGTCGCGGATATCGAAGGTATCGAAATCTTCTTACGTGATGAATTGGGTACAGTCTCCAGAATGTATCAAAATAATGGTGTTGTGTCAATCTATACGAAGAAAGTGGAAGCGAAGAAACCACGGATGTCATTGAGTGAGATTGAAAGCTTATTGCCTAAATCAAATGTAATCGATATGTATCCATTGGGATATATTAAAGAGCGGAAGTTCTATGTTCCAAAATATGATACGCCGGAAAGAAAGGCTGCAAACGATTTGAGAACGACCATTTACTGGAATCCGAAAGTCTCGATCACAGAGACCGGGGAGGCTGCCATTCAGTTTTATAATGCCGACGGAAATGGAAATTACAAGGTAATCGTCGAGGGAATGGATCAAACAGGGAATATCGGCCGTAAGGTAATAAACTACGGTGTTCAGCCTTAAACCTTGTATATAGGAGTTGATCAAAAAAACACCTCCTTGATGGGCAAGGAGGTGCTAACTAACCAATTATAAACCTAAATTATGAAAAGTATTTTGTCGCTATTAATAGCGCTAATCTTCTTATTTATAAAGTATATTTCAAATCCTATGCCAAATAGTGTTTATAGCACTTTTGGCAGATTTTTAGTTGACTTTTTTGATCAGGCTATTTATTCAAGTGGAAATAACAGGGTCTACAACGTGGTTCATAAGCGTCTTTTTCACCTAAAAGTACGGTTTCCGTATCCTTGGTCAGGCGATAGGAATAATTCGCTGGAGCGCCACATTGCATGCAAACCGCATGTACTTTCGTAACGTGTTCGGCTACTGCCATTAGATTGGGAATTGGGCCAAATGGTTGCCCTTGAAAATCCATATCGAGCCCGGCAACAATTACCCGAATACCACTGTTTGCCAATTTGACACACACCTCTGTCAAACCGTCATCAAAAAATTGTGCTTCATCGATTCCGACAACTTGGGTAGATGAACTTAAGAGTAGGATCGCTGAAGAATGATCAACGGGTGTTGACGGGATGCTATTACTATCGTGAGAAACGACCAACTTTTCATCGTATCGTTTGTCAACAGATGGTTTAAAGATTTCGACATTCAGACGTGCATATTGTGCTCGTTTTAGCCTGCGAATCAATTCTTCTGTCTTGCCTGAGAACATCGAGCCACAGACAATTTCAATGCTACCATATTGAGCGGGGCGCAAAGCCAAATTATGTTCGGAAAAAAGCATTTGATTAATTTAATTTTGTCGGAAGGTCTGCAAATAAGGTGATTTTTGTAAAATGACCTCCCATTATATTCTGTTTTTGACACTGCTAATATCAGAATTAAATATTAAATTTGGGTAGCAAAAAAGTGAACGTAAATCCAAATATTTCTAAATCAAAGGATTGAGTTTTCCACTTTTCGGTCGGTTGAAGGTATAAGTATTATAAATGATTAATTGGTGATTTCAAATAGAATTATGGGTACTAAAGAGGAAATTTTTAATAAGATAGGCGATTTATTACAGGATTTAAATGGACAGTATCTAAGCTTGTCAGAGCAGGGGAGTTTGTCCGAAATTAACGAATTAGTAACACTGGAAGCGAAAGCTCAGGCTGTGGCAGCATACATAACTTTACTCAAGACCAAGGCTGTTCTTCAGGAAGGTCAATCGCAGCATGCTTTAAGTACTGCTGCCTTGGACAGTAAGAAGATTGCTTTCAACGATTATTTTACCCCACCTTCTACCATTAGAACATCAGCGCAACAAGTTGTTGCTGAACAGCCTCAAAAAGAGGTTCAAGACGCTCAGCCAGTTGAAGATTTCAGCCGTGGAAATGAAGAAAGCATTGTGGTAAATGAAGAAACTATCGTGGCGGAAAAAGAAGTCCCATTTGTTTCTGAAAGTGAACCTGCAAAATCGGAGGAACCTAGTCCTGAAATTGTTGAACCTGTCATTCCTCCAGTTGCTGCAATTCCCCCGGTTTTTGCAGCTGCCCCAGTGGAGGAATTAGCTTATCAGGCAGAAAAGGACGTCACTGAGCAAGTCGAAGAACCGACTGTCTTCGTTACAGAAGTAATCGAAGAACCAAAAGAAGTCGTTATTGAACAGCCGCAAGAAGTTTTTATTCAGGAAGAAATCAATACGGTCATTGAGGAAGCTCCAGCGAGACCATTGACCTTAAATGAAATTATCTCTCAACAGAAACAAGCCGGCGTGCAGAATCGTGTTTATCAGGTGAATCAATCTGGACATACCGATAAACTCACGGATATTAAAGCAGGGATAAGCTTAAATGACAAACTCTTATTTATTAAGGATTTGTTTAATGGGTATAGTTTAGCGTATAGTGAGGCTGTCGAATTATTGAATAGGTTTACAAGCTACGCAGAAGCGGACGCATTTTTGCAGACAAATTATGCTATTAAAAATAAATGGGCAGATAAGCCGCATACCGTTGAAAAATTATACGACGTCCTGCGCAGAAGATATAACTAAAATCATAAAACATAAAAAAAACAGCTCTTGTTCTACTGGAGCTGTTTTTTTATGCCGATATTTTTGGTTTTTTAGCTTAGTTGAAATTGTAGCCAATCGTTCCCTTCATGACCATATACAAAATACTTTGGCTGAAGAATTTCGGCTAAGGATTCGAGTTCGCTCAAGTAATTGTATCCGGGAATCTTTGCAAATTGTTCACTGGTCATAATAAAGACCTGATCGAGCTCGATAGCTTTGGATGATGCGATAGCTGCCGTATTCAACAATTGTGGAATTTGGATAAATGTCTGTTCCCCATGGCCGATGACAATGATCTTATCGGCTTCATTTTCTGTCGTAACTGGAATACCACCTGCAATTTTTATAGCTTCCTGCAGATAGGCAGAACGATTTATTTCAAGGGGCTGTATTTGGTCCAGTACCAATACCTTGGGTCTGTCTGTAGCTGAAATAAACTTAAGTTTATGGATTAGAATACTTGTTTCGTCTTCAATTTTTTCAACCAGTTCAACTGTTTTATCGATGGCATCGAGATCAGTCCCGATACGTTTGATATAGGAGACCATATCATCGATGTCGACAAGTTGAGGGCGATCTGAAATCAATGTGTCGTAGGTTTCAGCTGGAATAGCTGCCGGATTTAGGTCCAACTGGTCCAAAATATGGGCGACTAGTTTTTCTTGATTGCTTTGCATGTTGCAAAAATACAAAACCTTCCTGACTTCGCAGACACCAAGAGCAATGAAAGCGAACTGAAGGTTCTTTCTGGCCAATAAGATCAGACACTTTCAGAAATAAAAGGGAAGCATTGGCGAAAGTAAATTAGCAATAGTAGGTATGCACAGATTTTTGTAAATTGGCATCAAATAAATGATATAAATATGTTTGACAAATTATTTCAAGCCCAGCAAAAGGCGGAGGAAATCAAAAAAAGATTGGATTCAATTTCTGTGTCTGGTGAAGCGGAAGGTGGTTTAATCCGTGTGGTAGCGACAGCAAACAAAGAGATAAAAGAGGTTACCATCGATCCTATATTTTTATCAAACGCAGATAAGGAAGAATTGGAGGAGTTACTTGTGGTTGCTCTGAATAAGGCAATTGCTCAAGCTGAGAATATCAGCCAGGCAGAAATGCAGGCAGCAAGCAAGGATATGTTGGGTGGACTAGGAGGACTAGGCGGATTATTTAATCAATAGCGATATTATCATGAAAGCAACTTATTACGGACAATCATGTGTGGAGTTTGATTTTGACGGAACGAAGGTTCTTTTAGATCCATTTGTTACGTATAATCCACTTGCAAAAGAAATCGATGTAAATACAATTAAACCGGATTATATTTTTTTAAGTCATGGACATCAGGACCATGTGGCAGATATGGCGACGATTCAAAAAAACAGTGGTGCCACTGTTTTAGCGATTGTTGAAACTGCAGGCTGGGTGAGAAGACAGGGAGTACCTGATGATAAAGTTATCGAGTTTAACTTGGGCGGAACAGTTCAACTGCCTTTTGGTTCGGTAAAGATGGTATATGCCGCACATACCAATAGTACACCTGATGGTCAATACGGTGGGTTTCCTGTAGGTTTCGTCTTTAATGTAAAAGGCAAGCGAATTTATTTTGCTGGAGACACTGCGTTAACCATGGAAATGAAATTGCTGGCAGACATGAAGCTGGATTGGGCATTTTTGCCTATTGGTGGGCATTATACAATGGATGTGGACGATGCAATTAAAGCTGCTGAATTTGTGAATTGTGCTCGGGTTGTTGGTATCCATTACGATTCATTTCCGCCAATAACGATCGATAAACAACAAGCTTTGGATAAATTCCAAAATGAGGATATTTCATTGTCATTGCCGGAAATCGGTTCGACATTTGAGTTATAAACAATACAACAAAAAGCCGAGCTAGCTCGGCTTTTTGTTGTATTGTTTTCCTGATTTTATGCAGATCTGCGTTGTGTCCATTAAGATATGACAATCTTTTTAAGATCTTCCAGGCTGAAAAGAGGGATATCGATGATTTTATTCTTCAGGATTTGTTCTTTGTTTTCTTCAAAATAGAACAGCTTCCATTCCCCATTTTTATATTCTAAACTACTGAGGTTTTCAATCCAGTCCCCTGAGTTCATATAGGTGCAGGTTCCTTTTCGGGTAATAACTTCTTTGATTTGAGGTTGATGGATGTGTCCACAGATAACGAAATCGTAATTTTTTTCAATCGCTAGTTCAGTAGCTGTATGTTCAAAATCCGATATATACTTGACGGCCTTTTTAACAGAGTTTTTGATCTTTTTAGAAAGAGAGTATTTCTCCTTACCCATTTTATCCAGGCAATAATTAATGATATTATTGAGCTGGATTAATTTGTCATATCCCCATCCACCCAGTTTGGCCAACCATTTAGAATGATGAATGGATGCGTCAAAAACATCCCCATGAAAGATCCACACTTTTTGATTATTGAGTGAGAGAAGTAGTTTATTGCTCAGCTTGATATTACCTAATTTTAGATCGGTAAATTTGCGCAACATTTCATCGTGGTTGCCCGTGATGTAATGCACTTCTGTACCAGAAGAGCTCATGTCAATAATCTTTTTGATGACTTTGAGATGTTCCTGTGGGAAATAGCTTTTTTTAAATTGCCAAATGTCTACGATGTCTCCATTGAGTATCAGTATTTTGGGAGATACGGACTCTAGGTAAAGTAAAAGCTCTTTAGCTCTACTACCGTAGGTACCTAGGTGTAAATCTGAGATTACAAGTATATCAAGGCTTCTTTTCATTTGCAATAAATTTGTTTATTCATCTATGTCTACAAAGATTTATCAACCTTTGTTGATTTTGTTGTCTGTCCGTCTTTTGAGGACTATATTTCACCTTTGACGGATTTGTCTGAAATGAATCGATCATGAACGATCTATTTTACCGTTTTTTGTGTTATTGTATGCCACGATTTTTCATTCAATAAATCTGTTATCTTCTTTTACAAAAAAAAGATACTTTTATTTTGTACCGATGAAATTCCTGTTATTAAATCATTAAAATATCTTGTAAAACGGTATGAATTAGTTTATTGGAAATTAATATTAGCAGGAAATTTTCGTTGAGGAGACGACCAGAAAGACAATGGATTGGGGTAAGAGCCACAAAAAAAGGTATCCAATTTTATTGAACACCTTTCATTATGTTAAAGATTATTTTTCCTTTTTATTTGGCAGTGGCTGCCGCTCTATCGATGTGGAATTGTACTAAATCGTCAATAGGGGAACGTAAGATCTTACCTACTTTCATTCCATATTGCTCAGCTTTTTCAGCTAATACATTTCTGAAATTATAACCTACTGAACCGATACAGTTGAAAGTATAACTTTGATAATTAGGGTATTTGCTAACAAGGTTTCTGAAAAATGCTTCAAAAGCTTCATCAACGATATTGCGTGTGTATTCGATATTTACATTGTTGTCATAGACAAATTTGCTAAAGCTAGCACAGAAACGATTTGGCATAGGTTTGGTATAAACCGCGTCCATAATTTCATCTTTTGTCATTTTATACGTGTTATAGAATACCTCTTTAACATCTTTAGGCATCAAATTACGAACATAATCTGCCAGTAATTTTTTACCGATATAACTACCAGAACCTTCATCACCTAAAATGTAAGCACCTGAGTCGATGTTTAATGTGATTTCTTTGCCGTCGTAGAGACAAGAGTTTGTTCCTGTTCCTAAGATCGCAGCGAATCCGGCTTGAGTTCCTAATAATGCTCTTGCTGCTGCAAGAAGATCGTGTCCTACTTCAACTTCAGCTGTCGTAAATACTTGTTTTAAGGCATCAACTACAATTTGTGCTTTTTCCTTGTTATGAACACCTGCACCATAATAGTTTACTTCTGAGATTTTTTCAAAAGGTAAATCTTGCGGTAGTCCTTTTTTTAGGGAGTTTACAATGTATTCACTATCAACAAAATAAGGGTTATATCCTTCTGTGTTGAAGTAGATTTTTTTATTCGAATCGTCTAACAAACACCAGTTTGTTTTTGTTGATCCCCCGTCAGCAATGATTATCATTATTGAGTAGTTTTAATTGTGTTTATCGTTATAAAATGAGTAATCAATTCATTAATCAATTCCCCGAAAATACATTTTTTAATTTTAAATATCATAATTTATCCACGTATTTTTCAAAAAATAAATTTTTGTACTTTGGTGACTATATAAAAAAACTGGCTTAACGATATTGTAAAGCCAGTTTTTGAGCTGTGTAATAAAATTGTTTAAATAGTGTACTATTTACAATTAGTGAGGGGTGTTAATGCCCCCCTTCAGCCTCTATTTCGTCAATATTGATTCCTTGTTTTGTTAATATTCCCTTAACAAATATCGCAAAGAAAACAACATAACAGAATCCGATTAATGGTAGAATATACGAATTATGAATGCCGATAATATCCGCTAATTTTCCTTGAATCGGAGGAAGAACACCACCACCAAGAATCATCATGACAAGAAATGCCGAACCTTGAGCTGTATATTTACCTAAACCTACAATGGATAAACTGAAAATCGAAGACCACATAATTGAACAAGCAAGACCGCCTGATAAGAAAGCATAGATTGCAATAGTACCCGATGAGAATAGGCCAATTAACATCGCTATGATTCCAAATAATCCGAAAATAATCAATGTACGAGCAGGTTTTTCTTTACTTAGGTAGAATGCTACAATCTGAAGAAGAATACATACTACGTAATAATAGAGATGCGACATTTCAAATCCTGCAAGCGTATTGACTCCGATGATAATGGAGAATGCAATCAGAGGCACGATAATCAATAATCCATTTTTAGCCGATTTACTCAAGTTAAAGGCTGTAATTGCACCGGCCCAACGACCAATCATCATACTCCCCCAATACATGGATACATAAGGTGTAATTTGCGATGATTGCAAGTGACCAAATTCCTTCAATGTCAATAATTCGCCGAGGTTACTACCGATAGCAACTTCGATACCGACATAGATAAATAGGGCGAGCATACCCAAAGCCAATTGTGGATATTTCATCGCACCCCAGCCTTCTGGATTTTTTTGCGCGCTCTTATTGGAGAACAATAAACCACCGATCACAACGACCAATGCTCCGGCCAACCATAACATACGTTGCATTTCGAGTGGTTTGGCAACTTCTTTAATGTGCAATTTGAGTTGGTCAATCTGAACCTGATCCGTTAAACTTGAAACCTGTTTGTGTAACTGCTCTACCTGCAAGGCTAAGTCACTCTTGTAGCTTAAAAAAACTGGTGTGAACATACCAAAAAGTAGTACGGTCATAATGATCAATGTACGTAAAGCTTTATTAGCCTTTTCCATCGGTTCATCACTAATGCCGGCAGGAACTTTTTTACTGAAATTAAATAATGCTGCAGCAAGCAGGAACAATAGACCAACACCTATGTAAAGATACACAACCTTGTTTAGAGGAAGATTGGCGATCTCGGAGTCAGAAATAGGTTCAAAAGTTCCGAATAAGGAAAATCCGATAACAAGAGGTCCTATTGTTGTACCAAATGAGTTGATACCACCGCCTAGGTTCACGCGGGAAGCACCCGTTTTTGGATCGCCCAATAAAACGGCAAATGGATTTGCTGCAGTTTGTTGTAATGAAAAACCAAGGGCTACAACGAATAGTCCCAACAACATACCAACATACAAATTTACTTCGACAGCAACAATCATGGCTGCTGCACCCAAGGCCGAGAAAAGTAAACCGTAAACGATACTCTTTTTATATCCCCATTTTCCAACCAGGTCCTTTCCTCCGATTGAACTGAAAATAAATAGTAACAATGCACCAATATAATAGGCTGTATAAAAAGCAAAGTCTATTAACTGGGATTGAAACTGGTCTAAATGAAAGTAATTTTTGCAGAACGGTATAAAAACACTGTTCCCTGCCGCAATGAACCCCCAAAAGAAAAACACAATAATCAATGTGTAGAGTGCGGGGTAATTGGTTTTAGTTTGTTGCTGTTCCATATAAGGGATCTAAAAACTTAAATTTTGAAAGGTACGAACTTATGAAAAAAAATATAAAATTCAATCTAAAAATGTTGTTAAATCGTTTTACTAGCTACAATAGTAAATATTTTTTTTGAAATATTTTGAAATAACAAAATTTGTTTTTTTCTTTGTCTAGGTTCTCAATATTTAATCCACTTCGGGTTTAAAAGAAATCATTAAGTTCTTCATCACACTTAATCATGGAAACTTGTTTAAGTGTGTAATCAGAATTCAGAAAAAAGCTCAAAAAAAAATCCAAAAATCATACACAACACATTAATGGATATTAACGAATTAAACGCTAAACTCGTATCGGAATTGCGCGAGATTGCTAAATTGATCGGTATCGCAGATGCTGATAAATTGCGTAAACAAGAATTAATCGAAAGAATTAGCAATACTGGTGGGGAAGAGGAAGCAGCTCCAGCGCCAGCTGAAAACGCAGCTAAAGTAGAGGAAGATAATCAAGAACATGCTGAACGTACACGTAAACGTGTCCGGACTGTAAAAACAGCGGAACCTGTCACGGTAAGAAAACGTGAAGTTTCTGAGCATGACGAAACTCCGGTTGTAACCGAAGATGCTCCATCAGCAGATAAAGGTCCCCAACCTGAAAAAGCAACACAAACTCCTAAAGCAGAAAACACTTCTTCAAGTACAGATTTCGATAATGTGATCGTTAATGAGGGTGTATTGGAGATCATGCCTGATGGTTATGGCTTCTTACGTTCATCAGATTATAACTATTTGACTTCTCCTGATGATATTTATGTATCACAATCTCAGATCAAATTATTTGGTTTGAAAACGGGAGATACGGTACGTGGTTGTATCCGTCCACCTAAAGAGGGTGAAAAATACTTCCCTTTGGTACGGGTTGAGGCTATCAATGGGCAAAATCCTGCTGAGGTTCGTGACCGTGTGCCATTTGATTATTTGACACCATTGTTCCCTGATGAGCGTTTAAATTTGGATATGGGCGTTGGAAATTACTCTACGCGCATCATGGATTTATTTACGCCTATAGGTAAAGGTCAACGTGGATTAATCGTTGCTCAACCGAAAACGGGTAAAACAAACTTGTTAAAAGAGGTTGCAAATGCTATTGCAAAGAATCACCCAGAAGTTTATTTGATTATCTTATTAATCGATGAGCGTCCTGAGGAGGTTACTGATATGGCGAGAAGCGTACGCGCTGAAGTTGTTTCTTCGACATTTGATGAGCCAGCTGACCGCCACGTGAAAATCGCGAATATCGTGCTTGAGAAAGCGAAACGTATGGTAGAGTGTGGACATGATGTCGTTATTTTGTTAGACTCAATCACAAGATTGGCTCGTGCATATAACACGGTTGCGCCTGCGTCAGGTAAAATTTTGTCAGGTGGTGTGGACGCTAACGCTTTACATAAGCCAAAACGTTTCTTTGGTGCTGCCCGGAATATCGAAAACGGTGGTTCATTGACAATTTTAGCAACAGCATTAACAGATACAGGTTCTAAAATGGATGAAGTTATCTTTGAAGAATTCAAAGGTACAGGTAATATGGAATTACAGTTGGATCGTAAGTTGGCTAACAAACGTATCTTCCCTGCGATCGATATCACAGCTTCCAGTACACGTCGCGATGATCTATTGACTGACAAAGATACATTACAACGTATTTGGGTACTTCGTAACCACTTATCTGATATGAATTCTACAGAGGCCATGGAATTTTTACAAGGTCAATTGCGTGGAACTAAATCAAATGAAGAATTTTTGATCAGTATGAATGGGTAATCCCATCAAATTTTGATATTTTAGCCATCATTTTTAATCGAATGATGGCTTTTTTATAAAATAGATCCTGTAAATGAAAAAACATATCCCAAATCTACTGACTTGCCTAAATTTATTTAGTGGCTGTATCGCTGTATTGATGGCATTGCAAGGCAATATTCAAGTGGTTACTATTTGTGTCTTTGCGTCCGGGATATTCGATTTTTTTGACGGAATGGTGGCGCGGCTTCTTCATGTTAAATCGCCAATCGGAAAGGAGCTTGATTCGTTGGCCGATATGGTCAGTTTTGGTTTTTTACCTGGGACAATCATGTTTACCTTATTGACAAAGGTATTTCCTGATGGCTCTCTGTTGCCTTATTTAGGGTATATCATTACTGTTTTCTCAGCCTTACGTTTAGCAAAGTTCAACCTGGATGAGCGTCAAACTTCTGATTTCATTGGTTTGAATACGCCAATGAATACATTTTATGTGCTTTCATTGCCTTATATCGCAGACAAGTACCCGCAATTGGTTTTAAATCCGATTGTATTAATCGTTAGTATTCTTCTAACCAGTTATCTTTTGGTGAGTGAAATTAGGTTGTTTTCGATGAAATTTAGTTCGATGGACTGGAAAACGAATAAGTTTCGCTTTATATTTTTGATCTTGACGCTGATCTTGTTTGTTGTTGGTCAATTTATGGCTTTACCGATTATTTTAGTTTTATATTTCCTATTGTCGGCATTGCATTTCAATAAAAAAAACGATCTGGTTTAGATCGTTTTTTCATATTGTTCCAATTCAAAAAGGAGCTCTTTCATTTCGATATCTATAATATCAAAGGTGGCCTGAAGCCCCTCGAGAGACTCCTCATTTTTTGCATTGGCCTCTAATTCCTCAAATTTTTCTTTTAAGTGAAAGGCACCGATATAGTCCATTGTCGGTTTGATATGATGGGCTGTATCACCAATCTTTTGAAGATCACCTTCAGCCAGCGCTTGTCGGAGCTTGTCGAGATCTACAGGTGTTTGAATAAGATACATGGATACAAATTGTTTGATTAATTCGTGGTTGTCAAACATGTTTTGGCGGATCAGTTCAATGTCGATATGGTTCATCGTCGCTAATTTTCTTTACAGGTAAGTCGTCTGTGCATTTATCCAATAAATATACGTTATTTTTTTTGTAAACGGGGTGGATATAGTCAGGGGCTATTTCTACTAATGGTTCGAGCGTGAACCTCCGTTCGGCGATGTAAGGGTGTGGAATCTGCAGTGAGGGCAAGTCGATGATTTCCTGGTTAAAGTAGAGAAGGTCGATGTCAATTACTCTTTCTCCCCATTTTTTGAAACGTATACGTCCTAATTCTTGTTCGATATGTTGTGTTAGATTTAAGCATGCCAAAGGCTGTAACTCGGACGCTACTAAAACGACCTGATTCAAAAAGGCCGGTTGGTCTTCAACTCCCCAAGCCGCTGTTTCATAGATCGACGATGCTTCAATAATTGCTCCAACGTGTGTTTCAAGTTGTTTTCTTGCTAGATCAAGCTGTTGAAAACGGTCTCCAAGGTTAGTGCCCAAAAGTATATAAATCTTATTCATAATGCTAAATTAAGCTTTTGTTGATTTTAACGGGAAGAAATGCGGGTATTAATTGTAGGTGAAAAAGTGAATTTCTGTCGGCCAGAAGCCCTAATTTCGTGGAAAAAAATATGTTGTAGTTGAAATAAAAGACTGGGTGAATAAAAAATATTGCGTTACCTTTAGTGAAAATAAGTCTTTCCACTGGAAGATAGGTTATGGATCGGATTTAATTACAAAATATGAAATCATTTTTTAAGTACGTACTGGCAACAATTACGGGGATTGTGATCTCTTTTGTTGTGTTGTTTATTGTTTTGATGGGAATTATTGGGGCGATCATCAGCTCGGCGTCCTCTGATCAGGAGATTGTTGTTAAAAGCAACTCGGTTTTATACCTATCTTTTGATTATGATATTACAGAGAGAAGTGAAGCTAATCCTTTGGGTAGTCTCAATCTTCCAGGCTATTCTACCAAAAATATTGGGCTAGACGATATTTTGGCGAGGATTAAGTATGCAGCTACGGATGGGAATATTAAAGGGATCTATTTAGATGCTAGTCATATCGGTGTTGGTTTTGCGAGCTTAAAGGAAGTAAGGGACGAACTTTTGGCCTTTAAGAAAACTGGGAAATTTGTTGTTGCTTATAATGCCGGGTATGACCAAAAGGCCTATTATGTAGCGAGCACCGCTGATAAGGTGTATGTTAATCCACAAGGGACGATTGATTTTAGAGGTTTGGCAAGTTCTACGATGTTCTATAAGGATCTCTTGGATAAGGTTGGGGTAGAGATGCAGATTGTGAAGGTGGGTACATTTAAAAGTGCTGTTGAACCTTACTTTTTGAATAAGATGAGTGATCCCAATCGCTTGCAGGTAACATCATATTTGGGAAGTATATACGGTACTTTTATCAATGAAATAGCGGCGAGCAGAAATATTGCTGCCGATTCATTACGGGCTATAGCGAATGACTATCGTGTTCGGGATGCGGATGATGCGGTAAAATATAAACTTGCGGATGCCAAGCTGTATAAAGACGAACTTTTGTCAGATCTGAGAAAGCGTTTGAAAATTTCGGAAAAAGATGAAATATCGTTTGTTTCCCTACTGGATTATAATAAAAAGGTAAAAGACGATGCGAGTGGATCTGAAGTCGCGGTTCTTTATGCTGCTGGAGAAATTGTTGACGGTGAAGGAACTGGACCTGGCCAAATTGGCGGTGATAAATTCTCCCGCGAACTACGAAAATTAAGAGAAGATGATGCGGTTAAAGCTGTTGTTTTGCGTGTCAATTCACCCGGTGGATCTGCTTTAGCGTCAGATATTATTTGGCGGGAGGTTATCTTGACCAAGAAAGTTAAACCTGTCATCGTTTCTATGGGAGATTTAGCTGCATCAGGAGGGTATTATATCTCGGCGGCAGCCGATTCGATATTTGCTGAGCCAACCACGATTACGGGATCAATTGGCGTATTTGGCGTGATTCCTAATTTCCAGAATCTGATGAACAATAAGATTGGAGTACATTACGATGGTGTAAAAACGGGTAAGTTTGCCGATTTGATGACTTCTTTTGATCGACCGTTGACAGCCGAAGAAAGAGACATCATCCAGCGAGAAGTTAATAAAGTATATGGTACATTTACGAAAGTTGTTGCAGACGGCCGTAAATTATCCATTGCTGATGTTGATAGTATTGGACAAGGAAGAGTTTGGACTGGTGCACAAGGAGTGAATAATAAATTGGTTGATCGTCTGGGGAACTTGGATGCGGCTATTCAGGCTGCCGCTAAAAAGGCAAACTTGAGTAAATATAAAGTGTCCCAGTATCCAGAGAAAGAAGATCCTTTTACCTCAATATTGAATAATTCAAAAGAAAAAGTTCAAGTTTGGGTAGCAAAAGAACAAATGGGTGAATATTATCGTTATTTTGATGTCATGAGAAAAGCTACTGCACAGACGGGTGTGCAGGCGAGATTGCCTTATAGCGTTGAGATTCATTAGTAATCGCCTCGTAAAGAAAATTCAATCGTTGTATGACTCTAGGTTATTATGGTTTATAACGATGTAGGCAATTCTTACTTTGTGTCATGAGAAGATTTATGCAAGGTAAGAATTGCTGTTAATAAATAATTATTTCTAATGAAAGCAAATGCTTTTTTTTATATTTAGCTGTTCGTTTGACAAAACGACCTAATCCCAAATCAATAAAGTTACATAATGAAAACAGTAGACGATTTAAATTTTGCAGGTAAAAAAGCCTTGGTACGCGTGGATTTCAACGTGCCTTTGGATGAAAATTTCAATATTACGGATGATAATCGTATCCAGGGAGCGGCTCCAACAATAAAGAAGATTTTGAGTGATGGTGGAAGCGTGATATTGATGTCCCATTTAGGAAGGCCAAAAGATGGTCCTACTGATAAGTATTCATTAAAACATATTGTTGCTCATCTTTCACAGGTTTTAGGTACTGATGTTCAGTTTGCCAATGATTGTATCGGCACAGAGGCCGTAGAAAAGGCTGCAGCGCTACAGGCTGGTCAGGTTTTATTGCTTGAAAACCTTCGTTTCTATAAAGAAGAAGAAAAAGGAGATGTTGGATTTGCAGAAAAGTTGTCCAAATTAGGTGATGTGTATGTAAACGATGCTTTCGGCACAGCGCACAGGGCTCATGCTTCGACAGCAATTGTTGCGCAATTTTTTCCAGGAGCTAAATATAGCGGTTACTTGATGGCAGCAGAAGTTGGAAATGCAGAAAAAGTATTAAACAATCCGGTTAGACCTTTTACTGCTATTATGGGGGGGGCAAAAGTTTCTGATAAAATTCAGTTGATTGAGGCCTTATTGGATAAAGTTGATAATCTTTTGATCGGTGGAGGTATGGCTTATACGTTCATCAAAGCTAGAGGGGGCGAAATTGGTAAGTCATTGGTTGAAATCGATAAACTTGATTTAGCGAATGAGTTGGTGAAAAAAGCGAAGGAAAAAGGTGTAAACCTGGTTATTCCTACGGATGCTCAGATTGCAGATGCATTTTCAAACGATGCTAATGTATATGATGGGCCTAATGATCAAATTCCGGCAGATTTGCAAGGTCTTGATATCGGTCAGGAGTCTGCAGCAAATTTCGCTGCGATCATCAAAAATTCTAAAACGGTTCTTTGGAATGGTCCGATGGGTGTTTTTGAATTTGATACTTTTGCGAAGGGTACCAAAGCTGTAGCTGATGCTGTTGTTGAAGCAACGAAGAATGGCGCATTCTCTTTAATAGGGGGTGGTGATTCTGCTGCTGCGGTAAGTAAATTTGGTATGACTGAAGATGTAAGTTACGTCAGTACAGGTGGTGGTGCACTTTTGGAATACATGGAAGGAAGAGTTCTTCCAGGTGTGAAGGCACTTGAAGATTAATATAAATCAAATTTTTAGAAAGGGACAACAATAGGTTGTCCCTTTTTTATTAAAAAAGATCTGTATTGTGTACTAAACTATTGATGTAATGTCAGATTAAATCAATTATCTGTTAAATGTTTGTGTAGTACTGGTGAGTTTTTATTGTATTTGCTAAATTTATCATGACATGGGTTATATATGCAGATATTGATGGATGCTAATAAGAGTAAAGAAAAAGGTAATTCTGGTTTTTTTTCGGTACTGACGTATAATGTAGCGGGGTTGCCCGGGATTATTTCTTCTGCGATTACAGGCAGAAGTAGAAGTATTGCTGAAATTGGAAAGAAGATCAATCCTTTTGATATTGTTAATGTACAGGAGGATTTCAATTATAATAGAAGTTTATATTGGGGCGGGAATTTACATCCATATCGCACAAGAACAAAAGGGCGCGTTCCCTTTGGTGATGGTCTCAATACCTTGTCTCATTTTCCAATGACCGATGTTGTTCGCGTGCCTTGGAAGAAACGTACGGGAGCAGATTTTCTAACACCGAAAGGCTTTACCCTAGTTCAGATAGAAATCGTTCCTGAAGTCCGGTTGGATGTTTATAACGTTCATGCGAATGCGCAAAATAGCAGGAAAGCTTCAAGTGCACGTCGGGATAATCTCAATCAGCTACGTGATTATATCGGAGAGCATTCGAGTGATAGGCCTCTTATTGTAATGGGCGATTTTAATGCACATTATAGTTTTTGTGATGATAACCTGCATGATTTTATGGATTCCACAACATTGGTTGATAGCTGGGTTGAGCTCGAAAATGGAGGCTTAGTGCCAGAGGTGCGACATGAGTTTAAGCCTCCACATATGTTGTCTATCGGCAATCAGAGCGAATCTATCGATAAGATTCTTTATCGGAGCAGCAGTCATGTAAGTCTTACTGCCCGGGATTATAATATAGAAAATAACCTATTCACCAATATTAAAGGGCTGCCCTTATCTGATCATTATGCTTTGGCACTGAATTTTAACTGGGCGATTCATCTTTAATAGGTGTAGTTTAAACTGAATGTTGGAACTACGCGTTGCGTTGTTGTGTTGTCATTGATATAGGTGCCTTTAACGACGAATTCGAAATCTGGAAGTGGGTATCTGAAAGCATTGAAATCAAGCGAGAGATAGGCTCCAAAACTTTTTGGTGAAATCTCCCTGTGTTTGTGAATGTTTTGATAATCGGCAAATATTCCTCCTTTTACACGTTTAATATAAGCTAAGGATCCTAATCCAAGGTCGGGATAAGCTATGGGGAAACGATAGTTGACCAATACCGTGTTTTTTATTTTTTCATATTTGTAGTAGCTAAATCCACTCACTAAAGGGATATCGTTGATATATTGATAAATTCCTGATCCTGTTTGAGCGCTCAGTCTGATTTGAAAGCCGTGATTGCTCATGAATCCAGGTAGATAAAATACTGTTCTTGCCGATAGAATTTCACCTTTTGCATTGTTTTCGAATGGGGTATGCCGATAGGTGATGCTAAAATTTTGCCCCCATCTTGGGTAGAGATCCATGTTGGCCATACGCGCATTGCGATTGAGGTAAAGCTGGTATGTTAATGGAAATGCAGTCTCGTAATTAAAGTTTTTGACATCTGTTCGGCTAAGATCATAGCGTCTTAGATAGGCTGTTGCCAGGTTGAATCCAGTGGAATAGACGTAGTCTCTTCTGTAAAAGGAGAGTGGGATAGAGATCTGTGAGGATATATAATGCTCGCGCCAGTCGAAACGGATGCTACTGTCTGGTTTATTAGGGATGCTTGCTGCTGCGATTTGCCCTCTGTTTTCATAACGTAGTGAGAATTTTGGGAGGTACTTGTTGTAGGTCAGTTCTGCCGAGTATACTCCTTTTCGAATGTCGGTGTCATATTCATATCCCAGTGCAATTTGTGTGGTGTTTAAGATGTTGTTTGATAACCAGAAGACTCCGGGCTTAAAATTGTCGAAGCTTTCAAAATTGCTGCTACTTAGCGAAAGACTATGAAAATTGAAGGTTCTACCCAGTCCACGATAGGGAACAATTTGGTAGTGCTGACTAGTATCTACTGAGACTGAAGCGATATTTTTTACGCTGTCTCTGGTCAATGCCGTGGCGTAATAATGGGAAAAATAATCCGTTTCTGGAGCTATATCAAATGCTGTATCTATGGGTGTTTGGGCAATCTTGTAGCCATTGTACTGGTAGTCGTTGAAGAATAATTGTCTTGTATCCTTGTCGTAAAAAGGGTTGAACGCGCCAAACTGTGCCTTTGTCAAAAGCTGTTTTTTGCCAGATAAGAGGTCGATGCTGTAAATGTTATCGATACCATTGAAGTTAGCTTTTGTGATGATTTTCATACCTGAAAGGTATTGCGGTCTTTCATATTGTTGGTTACCCCATGGTGTTAGGTTGGTGATTTTGTTATTATTCAGGTCAATTTCACACAATGCGGTTCCAGATTGGGACAATCGTATACCTATTATTTTATCTCCTTGGGAGTTGAAAGCTGGGTGTTGGAGCTGTTCGGCATTGCCTATTTTAATCCGTTTGATGATACTGTTGTTTTTAAGGCTTATAAGCGTCAGATAGCTGTCGTTGGATAAATCTACCTCAACACAGGCGATGGTTTCGTCTAGTGGGCTAAAAATAGGTGAATAATATCTCGTCTGTTTACTGAGCTGGTTAATTTTCCCTGTTTTGAGATTCATGATATTGATGACGCTGTATGTTCTCTTGTTGAAACGCGGATCTTTATGAAGCTCATCCCATAAGATATAATTGCTGTTTACGTCAAAGTGTGGCGTCAACTGTATGCCGGTTTTGACGAGTCTATTTTCTGTGTTTGTTGCCGCATCATAGGTGTAAATTGCATTGGTCTTTTGTGGATTCTGTCTAATAAAATAGATCAGACCATTCTTGTGTTTCGGCAATAAATTACTGTTGTAATAATTGTTGTTTTTTTTGTTTATTTCTGTGTACTTCTGGTATTGATAATCGCTTGTTTTTTTATTCCATATGGCATCTAAATTTGCTATTGTTTTGTTGTATAAATAGGCACTATTTCCACCTATTTTTTTCTTTAAAACGCGATTGATATTATAGGGGTATAGCGGTTTTTTGTTAAGCTCTGAAAAGAGGTTGGCTTCATAATTCGAGGGTAATTCTGATTTTAAAGTGGAGGTCATCAGATAGCCGATTGTATAGTAACTCGGGACAATATCTTTATAGGATCCCAGTAAATATTTATTAAAACTATAGTTGTGATTCGATTGAAAGTTTGCTTTGATTGGCATTTCAAAAGCGGGTAATCTTCCTCTTCCTCCCTCCGAATATATCGTTTCAGTTAGCGTCGCATCTCCTTCGAAATACCAAGAAGGGACGGTCAGTCCATAGTAGGCTAGGGCTAATTGTTCAAAAAATGGGGCGCGTAGTTTTCCTGTCAATTTGTCAAATTGACTTACGTGTCTTGACTCATGCAGGATCAAATTGGGGAGCCAGGTCTGATTGTCTGGCTCTGCTCCGGCGGTGCTGTACAGTTCAGATTTACGTGGAGACAGCTGTACAAAACCATTCGTTTGTAGATTCGTGTTATGGATAATGAATGGAATTTTCCGCGGTGTTATTTTGTAATTTCTGGAAGTTGTACGCAGCGATCGGTTAACCTGGTCAGCTAGGGTAGGGGCCTTGCTCTTCATTTCCTCGGGGAAAATAAGTTGAAAATTCTTCGTTTCAATCTTATACCATTTTTGGCTTAAAGGGGCCTGGCTGTCTTCAAAAAATTGAGCGGAACTTTTTTGTGAATATATTATTAATGACAATAATGATAATGTATTGATAATTATGTTTTTATGTCTCATTAATTTCTGTATATCGTGTGTTTGCTATTTTTTTTAGTTTTATTATTGTTACTTATGTGAACTTTAAGTTCTTTTTGAAATTGCTTTATCTTTGAATAATAGGTTTTTATGTTTTTTTGTATATTACTTTTTTTTGCTATTTTTTCTTTTAAATTACCTGGTAATATTGGGCTGTTCTGAAAAAATGCGCTAAATTGAACAGGTTAAAGCATACGACGAATATACTTAAATAATTGGCGATTCTAAGACTGCGCCGGGAAAATTTGTTTGCTTTTTTTTGTGGAAAAATCTGACGGCTATGGGTTGTTGCTTTCGGGTGTCTCTTGGTGAGATGGGTGTCGCCCGATTTATTTTATTCAATAAAAAAATGGATCGGTAATTAGACGATAAATTTCATCGTCTTACTTTTGCCTAGAGCTGTTGAAGTTGTTGGTGAGAACGGTTTTCTCTTTAATTTTGATTGGTGACAAAATGTCTTGTTTTTAATTTAAGCATTAAACGATGCGTGGGGAATTTATCCCAATAACTGCGACACACAGCAGGTTTTTATTATTTATTTTTTTATGCAGAATTTACTTTAAAAAAGCGATTTTTGTAACATATAAATTTTGTGTAGATGTAGGATTTTTAAATTGATAGGAGATATGGAAGAACTGGAAATGCAGGTGAATCAAATAGAGCAATTGATAGCAAGTGGAGATCTTGTTGGGCTGGAAGAATTTTTGAATGAATTAAATATTTCAGAAGTAGAGGAGCTGATTGATGAGTTGCCCGAGCATGGTTCATTATTTATTGAATCATTAAATTTGAATCGCGCAGTTAACGTTTTTCGTATTCTGGATTTCCCTACTCAAAATAGGATTTTTAAGAAGCTTTCTAAAGCGAAAATTAGCGCACTAATTAACGAGTTACCCCCCGATGATCGGACTTCTTTTTTTTCAGAAATGAAGGACGATATTAAGCATTTAATTTTACTGTTACCACCCAAAGATCGTGTTGAAGCATTGGCTTTGTTGGGCTATCCAGAAGATAGCGTTGGGCGTCTAATGACGCCTGATTATATTACCGTAAAAGAGCATTGGAGTATTGAACGGATATTGGGACATATTAGACGTTATGGAAGAGATTCGGAGACGATAGATGTACTCTATGTGATTGATGGAAATGGGAAGCTGGTTGATGATATTCGGATTAAAGATGTGCTGATGGCGGAGCCAGATAGAGTCGTTGGCGAACTGATTGATCATCGTCTGATTTCGCTAAATGCTTACGATCCCCAGGAGGAAGCGATCAACATCTTCCGGATGAATAATCGAGTGGCCTTGCCTGTTGTCGACGAACAGGGGGTTATGTTGGGGATTGTGACTGTCGATGATATTCTTTGGGTAGCAAACGAGGAGTACACGGAAGATATGCAGCGTATCGGGGGAACGGAGGCTTTGGATGAGCCTTACCTGGATGTGTCGATTAAGAACTTGGTCAAGAAGAGAGCAGGTTGGCTTATTGTGCTTTTTTTGGGACAACTTTTGACCGCTACAGTTATTGAGCACTTCGAGGAGCAAATGGCAAGTGCGATTATGTTGTTTGCGCTGATGCCTGTTATTATATCCAGTGGTGGGAACAGCGGTTCGCAAGCGTCAACATTAATTATTCAGGCGATGGCCTTGGGGGAAGTTACCTTGGGTGACTGGTGGCGTGTGATGCGAAGAGAAATTCTGTCGGGTTTACTGCTGGGACTTATTTTAGGAGCGCTGGGTTTTATAAGGATTATGGCATGGCAGTCTTTTGCGCATAGCTATGGTGAGTATTGGGTGTTGGTTGCTTTGGTTATCTCTTTATCCTTGGTCGGTGTCGTTCTCTGGGGATCGTTGACGGGGTCTATGTTGCCTTTTGTGATGAAACGGCTTGGGGCCGACCCTGCGAGTTCTTCAGCGCCCTTTGTATCGACATTAGTCGATGTTACAGGTTTGCTGATTTATTTTAGTGTGGCGACGCTTATTTTGAAAGGTGTACTGCTTTAATCGTGCTGAATTTACAATATTGCCCACTGATCAGCTAATAGCTATTGAAGGTAAAAGAAGGATAATGTTGGTTTAAGTGCTGAAAAAGGGATTTTGTGTAGCTGTTTGAAAAATAAAAATAAATTATTCTAATTGGAATTTAGGAAGTTGTAAAAAATGTGCTCAAAAAATTTGTAGTATTCTAATAATCTTCCGATACTTGCATCACGGAAACGCGATAGGGTCTCCGGAAAAATTGAAAAACACTCCTGAATAGCTCAGCAGGTTAGAGCATCTGACTGTTAATCAGAGGGTCGCTGGTTCGAGCCCAGCTTCAGGAGCAATTTAATAACTTACATAACCGGGGTTTTTAAAATATTCAATTTTTCATTCCTGAATAGCTCAGCCGGTTAGAGCATCTGACTGTTAATCAGAGGGTCGCTGGTTCGAGCCCAGCTTCAGGAGCAACAATGCAAATATTTTATTTGCAAATGATATTAAAATGTACTACTTTTGTACACTCTATGAGAAAGGAATTTCTCGAAAAATAAATTCCTGAATAGCTCAGCAGGTTAGAGCATCTGACTGTTAATCAGAGGGTCGCTGGTTCGAGCCCAGCTTCAGGAGCAATATTGAAACCGGCTTTACGCCGGTTTTTTTGTTTACCATGCTTATTAAAAAACTATGAGTTTAGTAATTATTGGTACGGTGGCTTTCGATACAATAGAAACACCGTTCGGTAAAACTGACAAAATTCTAGGTGGTGCCGGTACATTTGCTAGTTTGGCGGCATCATATCTATGTGATCAAATCAAATTGGTCAGTGTTGTTGGGGAGGATTTTGGAAATGACAATCTCGATCTTATCAGGAACCGTGGTATAGATGTTACGGGTGTTCAGGTGATTACTGGTGGGCAAACTTTTTCCTGGTCGGGCAGGTATCATAACGATATGAATAGCCGTGATACCCTGGCGACAGACTTAAATGTATTAGCTGATTTTGATCCAATTATTCCTGAAAGTTACCAGGATTGTGAGTATCTTCTCTTGGGTAATCTTACACCTCAAATACAATTGACAACGTTGGAGCGTTTGGTACACAAACCTAAGCTGGTTGTTCTGGACACCATGAACTACTGGATGAATGTTGCGATGGATGACTTAAGAAAGGTGCTTCTAAAGGTTGATGTGTTAGCCATAAATGATTCAGAGGCAAGACAACTGTCAGGAGAGTATTCTCTGGTTAAAGCTGCAAAAGTCATTTTAGCAATGGGACCTAAATATTTAATTATCAAAAAAGGTGAACATGGTGCGCTTCTTTTTGGAGAGAATCAAATTTTTTCTGCTCCAGCTCTACCATTAGCAGATGTGTTTGATCCAACTGGTGCGGGGGATTCCTTTGCTGGAGGTTTTATTGGCTATCTTGCCAAAGTAAAAAGTATAAACTTTACAAACATGAAGAACGCGTTGATTTTTGGTTCTGCGCTAGCTTCATTCTGTGTAGAGAAATTTGGAACAGATCGTTTGGTTGATCTTACCGAAGAGGACATACAAAAGCGTTTGAATGCTTTTGTTGCCCTATCTCAGTTTAATTTATAATCATTGATCTTTCAGTTTTCCAACGATCTGAAATTTTGAAAATACAGATTCTGAATGAGGGGCTTCTTGGAGCTCCTCAGTTAGATCTTGTCCGGCCCAATGTTCGTAATGCATTCCGTTTTTCCACAGTCTACTTTCTCCGACATCATAGATAAATCCGCGATATGCAACCCAGATCTGTGGTTTGTCCTGACCATTACGTAAAGCCAATTGGCTTTTGCTGTATTCCGATAATTCTTCTGCCATTCGTAATTGTAAAAAGGCGAAGATAGAAAAACTAGGCTATTTTATATGCCGATAGTGATCTTTTCATTAATTTTCTAGCGACATGTATTCTTGTTTTTACCGTTCCGATGGGGATATTTAAATGCTCAGATATCTCGTGGTATTTAAACCCTTCAAAGTACAGTGAAAATGGGATGTAATATTCTTCGGAAAGACTAGATAAAGCTTCATGGATGTCTTCCATGACAAATTTGCTTTCGCCCTGATTTGAGGAGGCGGATAATAGCAGGTTAGAGTTAGAAATATCCTCGTCTTTCGTGATGAAAGAGTTGGTTTTCACAATACGTCTATAGTTATTAATAAACGTGTTTTTCATGATGGTGTAAAGCCATCCTTTCAAATTGGTTCCTTCTTTGAAATTTTTAAAATAGGTCACAGCTTTCAGGATAGTGTCCTGAACGAGATCGTTGGCATCTTCGTAATCACTGGTAAAATTTCTGGCGTAGAGTTTTAATGAGTCCGATTGCTCAATAACCATTGTGTCAAATTCATTCTTTGTCATAGCTTAATGAATTATAACTGTTCTTTTTACAAAACAGTACGTTTATAAAATGCGGTTCATTAAGTATGAGGCAAATAATGCGCCAAAAATGGCAAAATTAGATTTGTTAATATAATTTTAAGATTATTTTAAGCAGGGCAAACGTTTGCGTAGACTAACTTTAAGTAAATAAAATTAGCTCAAAGTGATGTTTTACTAAAGTGAAGCCTGTTTTTCTTTTACTTTCAGATTTAAAAAAAATATTTTTACTTTTTTTAAATCTTTACAGTAAATTAACTTCACGCTCCAGCTTAATGCCAAATTTGTTGGCTACATCACTTATAATTTGTTCCGATAGATTGTAAATTTCCTGCCCTGTAGCGTTTTGTCTATTTATTAGTACAAGTGCCTGATTTTTCCATACACCTGCTTGTCCATATTCTTTTCCTTTCCAACCGCATTGTTCTATTAACCATCCAGCAGCCAATTTTGTTTCATTATTGGGCATTGGATAATGCGGTATTGTGGGATATTCTTTCTGAAGAGGCTCAAAAGTCGATGCTGTAACTACGGGGTTCTTAAAGAAACTTCCGGCATTTCCCACTGTACTTGGGTCAGGGAGCTTTTCTACGCGGATTTTGGAGACAATGGCTGCGATATCGGCAATACTTGGGTTCGTTATATTTTCTTTAGCGAGTTCGGCTTCTATTGCACCATAAGTTGTGTTGATATGAGCTGTCCGGCTAAGCTTATAGGTTACCTGGGTAATGATAAACCGTCCTTTGTATGCTGTTTTGAAGATGCTGTCGCGGTAGGAGAAATTGCAATCTTCTTTTTTGAATGTTTCAAAGTTGCCGGTATGCGTATCGAAAGCCTGACATTCGTGAAAGACATACATTAACTCGGTACCATAGGCACCGATGTTTTGCACAGGTGAAGCCCCGACAGTACCGGGAATTAGGGCCATGTTTTCAATGCCAGCGTAATTATGTTCGATACAATACCAAACGAAGTCATTCCAGATTTCTCCAGCTTGCGCTGTGACATAAACATCATCGCCATCAATTTTCGACTGTATGCCCTTACTGGTCATGCGAATAATGTAGCCGTCGAATGCTTTGGTGAAAAGGACATTGCTACCGGCACCAAGAACAAAAAAGTTCTCCTTAAAAATATCATTTTTAAAAATTTCGGTCAATGTTTCATTGTCATTCACTTCGATTAGAAAATTTGTCTTTTCTTCAATTCCAAACGTATTGAAAGCTTTTAAAGATATATTCGATTGAATGTTTAACTTCATATTGACTTTAGTTTTCAGAAATTCAAAAAAATCAGCTATCTTTAGCATGATAATCGGTAAAGATAGTATAAACCGTTTATTTAACGATAAAAAATATAAGTTTAATGGGTAATGCAGATGTAAAAAGAATCAAAATTCTAGAAGCTGCGACGAGGCGCTTTGCACATTTTGGAATGGCTAAGACAACGATGTCGGAAATAGCCAAAGATCTCAATTTCTCAAAAGCATTGCTGTATTATTATTTTCCGGATAAGAATAGCTTATATTCTGCAGTTTTCGAATACGTTATTGATAAAATGATCGAGGATCTCGAGGATGTCATTGCTAAGGGTGGTGACTTTGAGGAGATCATGATGTATTCTATTGACATGCGGGTCAAGATTATCAATCAATATTATAATTTATTTGAATACACCATGAAGATGGTGAAAGAGCTTCCTGATGAGTTGGAGCAGGTGTTCAAAGAATCTTATCTACGTGAAGTAGAAATTATTGAAAAGATTCTCAATATTGGTATCGATGCCGGCGAGATACAGGTTGAAGATATCAATGAAACTGCGCGAATTCTTCTGTATTCACTATTCGGTATGCGTATGGGCATTTTAAAGGACATGAAAAACATGTTGTTCCCAACAAAAGAAGAATTCGATCATATTCTCAGTTTACAGAAGAAAATGATGAAAATCTTCTTAAATGGTTTACGTTTTCAAGTCGTTAAGTAAGTGTTGAGCGAATATGTCCGATAATCTGTTTGGCATGAATTCGTGAATTTTCAATAAACCAAAGGTGGGTATTTAAGCCACCGCAAACGACACCTGCCAAATAAATCCCGGCTATATTTGTTTCCATTGTTTCTTCATTATGGCTAGGAATGCAAGGTGCCTCTTGGGGAATATCAATTCCAATCTTTTTTAAAAAATCAAAATTTGGGCGATAGCCGGTTAAAGCCAGTACAAAATCATTATCGAGTTCGACGATACCGTCTGGTGTTTGGATATGTGCAGTAGTCGGAGTAACTTCTGTTAAGTGGCTATTATAATACACATCGATTTCACCAGCAGCAATTCGATTTTCAATATCAGGTTTTACCCAATATTTTACGCGACGGCTGATTTCGCTACCACGGATTACCAAAGAAACTTGCGCTCCTTTTCGGTAGGTTTCAAGCGCTGCATCAATGGATGAATTACTGGCGCCGACAACGATCACCTTCTGGCTGCTATAATAATGTGGGTCATCGTAGTAATGCCTAACTTTGGGAAGTTCTTCGCCAGGGATATTGAGCAACATCGGTATGTCATAAAAACCTGTGGCAATGATGACTTTCTTGGTCAGGTACACGCTTTTGTTGCTACTGACCAGGAACTCCGTATCCTCTTTCTTAATTTCCAGTACTTCTTCAAAAAGATGGGTATCCAGAGCGAACTTTTGCTGTATACGTCGGTAATATTCCAAAGCCTCCATGCGTTTTGGTTTGGGGTTGGTTGTGACAAAGGGAATATCACCTATTTCTAATCTTTCGGAGGAAGAGAAGAAGGTCATATTTTGGGGGTAATTATACAGTGAGTTGACTAAACAGCCTTTTTCAAGAATAAGATAGTTTAAATTTGCTTCTTTGGCTTCTAAGGCGCAAGCTAAGCCAATTGGCCCGCCGCCAACTATAATCAGGTCGTACCGTGTTATCGTATCGCTCATGGTATAAATGTCGAGAATTTTAAAGAATAAATCAGCTTAAAGCTTTAGACAGTTCATTTTCTGACACTGCTGTGCTTTTAGCATGAAGGTCCTGAACTATTTTATGCAGGTCCTGTGAAATTTTATTGAGGAAGTCCAGCTGTTCGGTCAATAGCTGCCCATCAACCGAACTGACATCTGTATTATCAAATTGGTCGTTGGGAATTTCGATCGCCAAAGGAATAAATGCATTGACGCTATCGTCAGAATGTAGCAGCTGAATGGACTGCTCCAAGGAGCTTAATATTTTTCGGATTGTCCGGACATGGTCCTTATTGATATAATTATTGTCCATTTCATCGAGATGGTTCATTAATGTCACCGAAAAAGAAGCTAAAATATGGTTGAATATGACGAATTTATTGACTTCCTTACTATATTTTTGACGTTTCTTGGGTTCGGTAAGCATGCGCTGGAACGTCGAACCCATATTGGCTGTTTCAACGTAGACTGCCTTGCGGGTTAGTTTGTAATCGGTGATGGAAGGCGCTTGGCCTGCAATTTCTTTCAATGCCTGAAAGATGTAATTGTAGTTGGCAATGAGTAGCTTTCGCATGGATTCCTTGACTTGCATGCTTTCCCAATTTGGAAAAATAATATAACTGGATAAGAATGCAATCATGCCCCCGATAAAGGTGTCCAATATTCGTTCTTTCGTGACGTCCAGGGTATTGGCGCTGACGAAGCTCAGCATTATTAATACATAAGGTGTCATAAAAAGTACGGCAATAACATAGTTGACGCGGAATAAACTATATGCCGTCAGAAAAAAGAATACCAAGAGAACAAATAGTATAGTTGGGTCATGTATGGTTAACAGGATGAGGGCTCCGATGAGTCCACCTATTGTTGTACCGATGAGACGCTGGATATTTCTCTCCTTTGTGAGTCCGAAGCCAGGTTTTAGGATAACCATGATGGTTAGGAGGATCCAGTATACATTATTGGTGATATTGGTGACCTCAAACACGTAATAGGTGACCGACATGACAATTGCCATACGGCAGGCATGTCGAAAGATGGTGGATTTTAGAGTAAGATTTTCGCGAAACTTTTTAAAATCAATTGCAGAGCTTTGAACAAAGCGTTTTGCGTCGTCAATTTCTTTTCGTTTGACATCGTCAGGTTGTAGATGCGAGTAACCAT
Organism: Sphingobacterium sp. UME9; assembly: GCF_014170215.1. Classification (NCBI taxonomy): domain Bacteria; kingdom Pseudomonadati; phylum Bacteroidota; class Sphingobacteriia; order Sphingobacteriales; family Sphingobacteriaceae; genus Sphingobacterium; species Sphingobacterium sp. UME9. The sequence continues at coordinate 38,723 of NZ_LZZP01000001.1, forward strand.
AGATATTTTTGATCCGGCGAACCAGATCACGTAAATTGATCAACACCTTGCGTAAAGCAAATGTGCTGTATTGTTGATTTTTATCTAGTTGATCAATTTTAGTGTGAAGACGACTGAGGTCCGAGTCGAAATCGTACAATGGTTTTGGCTGTGTATTTGTATTAAGCTGGTAGGCTAAATTGTCAAGCTCATTGGTATATTTTAAAATCACATTTTTGAAGTCTTCCAAAATGCCAGTAGGTCCAAAGCGTTCGCTAATGGTATTGTAATCATAGTGCGCCGCCATACTTTGTTCAAAGAGATCGACAATATCGTTGAAAACGAGGGTTAAATAACGTCCTACCTTTGTGGTGTCTTTAATCGATCGTTTACTTTGAAATAATACATCCCGTAGGTTTTCCTGATGCTGATTGACTTCAACTTGTTTGTCGATTAGTTTGAGGTAGTTTTTATCATTATCAATTTTAGCATCGTAAAAATTAGCTTTTAGCCGGATGTAATCAGCAACATAGCGAATTGTTTCTGATAGTTCCTGTTCGGCCAGCCTGTAAGGACGTGCTTGGGTGATGGAAAGACTAATGGCGATATACCATAAACCACCTAAAGTATAGAAACCTAAATAGTTGATGGCCTCTGCAAGAGGGTAGTGAATCTGCACATGGATCAACATCATCAGGATGCACATGAGACCGACGTTGGCGGCTCTTCCATTGAAAACCGCAAACATGGCAAATATAAAGCAGGCTACGCCGATAAAAATTGCCAATAGATATACATTTTGATTAACTATATTGGTTAAAATAAAAGTTAAAGTAGTCAATATCGCACCGGCAATCATACCTTTCCTTCTATGGCTAGGTGCTCCGGGTGTATCGGATAGGCCTACCAATAGTGCTCCTAGAGAAACAATGGTTCCATTGGTAAATTGCCCGATGGTTGCGAAGATTAGGACAGGCACAATACATCCGATGGTAATTCGGAGTCCATCCGCAAAATATTGGCTATAGAAAAAACTTTTTATTTCTTGTGTCTGTTTCATAATGTGTATAGTACAAACTTAGATAAATTGCTTTTCATATTAAAAACAATTGTTCTGCTATGTTTGCTCTTTTTCGTACTGATGATAGCGAAATAGTTGGTTGGTTCTTGTCTGAACAAGATAGGTCCATTTTGTAGCGGGGCTTTATGAGCTAGGGGATCGACACTGGTCGTTTCCATATTGTACTATGTTAATGTGTTAAAAATGAAAAATTACTAAAATTTGTTAGTATGTTTATAAAATTTCAATTGTTTTTTTGATTAATTTATACTTTTTTATTTGTTTAGATATAATATTGTTATATTTGGGGCCATAGGGTAATTTCAGAGACATTACAAAATTTCAAGAGTCACCTAAACTCTCTTGACCACTTTCAAAGATTTAAATATGAAGCAAAGTAAAAATGAAGCCGTCTTTCAGGACGAGGTATTGACACGCTTTGAGCTTTTCAAAAGTTTGTTTTTAACATTGCCATTTCAACGTGTTAAAGATACCGGTACTTTATTACCATTTTTTGCAAAGCAATGTGAAAAGGGTGTGGATCAGCATTTAACTCCTGATGAGATTATAAAGAGTTTCTTCGATCAGCATGAGGAATTTTCTTCGGAAGAGCAACGTATTGATTTGTTATTTCGATTTGTTCAATATATAGAGCGTCAGGTTGTTTTATTTGATGCGATCGAAGATTCGTCATTTCAGATGGTGGGTCGTGGCGATGATGAAAATGTCTTAGGGGCATTAATTAAAAACGCCGAAGGTAACGAAGATATGCGCCGTAAGATTGTGTCAAAATTGAAGGATTTTTCTGTACGTCTTGTATTGACTGCACATCCTACTCAATTTTATCCGGGACCGGTATTGGGTATTATCAACGACCTGATCGATGCAATCAAGACCAACGATATTCATAGTATCCACCTGCTGTTACAGCAATTGGGTAAAACACCTTTCATCAATAAAAATAAACCGACTCCAGTTGATGAGGCTGCGAGCTTAGCTTGGTTTTTGGAAAACGTGTTTTATAAAGTGGCATCGGAGATTCAGTCGTTCATTGATGATGAATTGGATGTCGATACCGAAGAGGTAAAACAATTGATTGAGCTTGGCTTTTGGCCGGGAGGTGACCGAGACGGGAATCCTAACGTAAGTGTTGATAGCACCAAGAAAGTTGCCGCATTGCTACGTACTATCTTGTTTAGATGTTACTATAGAGATTTCCGTATCGTTAGACGACGCATCACATTTAGAGGTGTGGAGGAGTATATGGAAAATCTGCAGACATTGTTCTACGAAAATAGTTTTAATCCGGTCGAGCATCCTGCAGACGAAACCGATAATATTATCACGAATCTAAAAGCAATCAAAAATGTTTTGGAGGAATATCACAATGGACTTTTTGTAGAGATCGTTGATGATCTACTCCGTAAAGTGATGACTTTTGGTTGTTTCTTTACCACATTGGATATCAGACAAGACAGCCGCATATTACGTGAGGCTACCAATTATCTGATTCAGCACAACCAGGAAAAGACTGGAATGCCATTGGATTATCTGGAGCTTAGTGAAAATGATAAGCAAAAAGCATTAAAATTCAAAGAACTTGATTTAACGGTGGGAGAGGATGCGGATCCGTTAACGAAAGATACTTCGGGCGTGATAAAATTATTAAAGGAGATTCAACGTTCCGGTTCTGAGCGAGCTGCACAACGCTTTATCATCAGTAATTGCCAGCAAGCAAGTGATATTTTGGGACTGCGTCAATTATTTTTATGGTCCGGATGGAAGAAGGATGCTTTAACGATCGATTTTGTGCCCTTGTTTGAGACCGTTGATGACTTGACGAGAGCAGCGGACGTGATGAAAACCTTGTATAGTAATAAGGAGTACAAGGCACATTTGAAACGAAGAGGAAACAAACAGACGATTATGTTGGGTTATTCAGATAGTACCAAAGACGGTGGATATCTGATGGCGAACTGGTCGATCTATCGTGCGAAAATCGAACTTACGGCGATATCACGCGAATACGATGTCGATTTGGTCTTCTTTGATGGCCGCGGTGGGCCTCCAGCACGTGGTGGTGGTAAAACGCAACGTTTTTACGCATCTATGGGTAAGGAGATTGCCAACGATCATATTCAATTGACGATTCAGGGACAGACAATCAGTAGCCAGTACGGATCTTTAGATACAGCGCGGTTTAATATTGAGCAACTTTTGCATGCCGGTATTATTTCAGATTTAAAACAACGTGTGGGCGATACTTTAACCAAGCATCAACAGGAGATCATTGATAAGCTAGCTGAGTTGAGTCATCATAAGTTTATGGATCTACGCACGAATGAATTGTTTTTACCATATTTGGAGACGATGTCGCCATTGAAAGCGTTATCCTCGATCAATATTTCAAGTAGACCTGTAAAACGTAACTCAGGCCGTGAATTGCGACTGGAAGACCTGCGGGCGATTAGCTTTGTAACTTCATGGAGCCAGCTGAAACAAAATATTCCTGGATTTTATGGTGTCGGAACAGCATTGCAATGGGCTGAAAAAAATAACCTCTGGAAGGACGTACAGCAATTATATGTTTCATCGGGATTTTTCCAGACATTGATCGACAACTGTATGATGTCGATGACAAAGTCAAACTTTGATATTACAGCATACATGAAAGATGATCCTATCTATGGTGATTTTTGGAAAACTTTGTATGCCGAGTATCAGATAACAAAAGAATATTTGTTAAAACTGAGCGGAACCTCAAAATTGATGGAGAACTATCCTGTGGACCGTGAGTCTATTTTAGCGCGCGAGGGGATTGTATTACCGTTATTAGTTATACAACATTTTGCGATTCGTGCATTGAATTCGGATCAGCTGACTGATGCGCAACGTGAAGATTATTCGAAGTTAATAGCGCGTACAATCTTTGGCGTGGTGAATGCCGGAAGAAATGTTGCGTAATTTTTCTTTCTTTTCACGGATAGGGTTTCGGAGAACATATATTTTATCTACTTTTGTATAGTTAACAAAATTGATATGAAGATTAATAAGTTATTTATTGTTGCGGCTTGTGCGGGTACATTATTTGCATCTTGTGGTCAAACAGCTGCAGATAGACAGCGTCAATACTCTAATGCATCCTTAGCGGATGGTGATGCCTTCGCAATGATTAAATTCGTTGGCGAAAATGGAAACTACTTGGTAAATCTTGCCGATGTAGCTGCAAAACAATCTACCTCAACAGAGGTGAAAAATGTAGCCGCAAAGATTAAAGAGGCTTACGCAACAGTGTTACCAGAATTGGACAATTTAGCAAAAGAATTGCATGTTGGCGAGGCGCAACGTGGTGTGCCTGCATTTCAAGTTCCAGCTTCAGTTGGTTCGGACAGCACAGCGGCGTTCAACGATAAAGCATTTTTAGCACTTGTGGTTAAAAAACAAGGTGAGATCAATACAAGATTGTCTCATGAAGAACACAATACAAACAAGGATGTTATTCACCTTTCGGAGGAGTCTTTGAAAAAAGTGGAAGAGATCTACAAATTAGCTGGCGGTAAAGTTGAAGAACACCATCACTAAGAAATAAGATAAATAGAAGGAAAGGAGTATTCATTAAAATGAATATTCCTTTTTTTATGAGTTTTTGCTGGCAATAATGGATTTTCTGTATGGAATTGTGCTAGGTACTGCGTTTCGATGGTATGCGCTAGTTGTATCCTGAGTCAGTTGATTGTCAGCGAGATGATTTTGTCGGGAAATGAGTTCATATTTTTGATCAACAGGAATTTTAGTTGTTTTACGACAATATCAGGTGTTGTGTACGCAAGAATTCCTTGTAATAATCGTTTGTTATTTGTTAAATTAATGATAACTTAACATTTGTATAACATAGTTTTTAATAACTGTGTTTATTTTAGCGTAATTTAATGAAATCGTATATAAAGTGAGATACGCCGCAATAGATATAGGCTCCAATGCAGTCCGTCTTTTGATAGCTGACATTATAGGACAGAAAGACCAATATAATTTTAAGAAAAATACACTGTTACGTGTTCCACTCCGTTTGGGAGATGACGCGTTTATTCATCAGGAAATTTCACCAAGGAAAGCCGAGAGTTTGATCAAAACGATGAAGGCTTTTCGGGAGTTGATGGATGTTTATCACGTGGAGGATTATATGGCCTGTGCGACGTCGGCCATGCGTGATGCGCGAAATGGGGCTGACATTGTTGCGGAGGTCAAGAAAAACGGTATAAACATCGACATTATCGAAGGGGCAAAGGAGGCTGAGATTATTTACAATAGCCATTGGGATAATAAGATGGAAAAGGACAAAGTTTACCTTTACATTGATGTTGGTGGCGGTAGCACTGAATTATCGTTATTCGCCAATGGTGTTTTGGTTAATTCTAAGTCTTTCAACTTGGGTACGATTCGTATTTTGGACAATCAGGATAAGGCAGAAACCTGGGATGAATTGAAGGAATGGGTACGTAGCAATACGCATATGTATAAGCAAGTTGTTGGGATAGGTACTGGTGGTAATATTAATAAGCTTGCACGCCTCTCCAATGAGAAGCTGGATAAACCATTATCCTATGCCAAATTAAAAGCGGTATATGAGCATTTATCTTCCTTTTCTTTAAAAGAGCGCATTATTTTATTGGGGTTAAACGAAGATCGTGCGGACGTAATTATACCTGCGAGTGAAATTTTCCTGACGATTATGAAGTATGGCCGTCTAAAACAAATCATTGTTCCAAGGGTTGGACTTGTCGACGGTGTAATTAGAACCTTGATCAATAGGAATTTAGTAAAATAATGCTGTAAAAAGCGATTTTCGACTTGTAAAAGAGCGAAAAATCTTTATTTTTGTGATACCAAAGGTGAATATGAGCCCAGGTGGCGAAATTGGTAGACGCACCATCTTGAGGGGGTGGCGCTCGCATGGGCGTGGCAGTTCGAATCTGCTCCTGGGCACTTAAGGAGACACTAGTCAATAGTAGTCTCCTTTTTTTATGAACAAAAATATATCTCACATCCAAGGCATATGATAAATTTGATAATAATAAAGCCTTATTGGTTTATTTGGATAAAAATTTACACCGGGGCCGGTTCTAAGTTTATGACCTAAGTCTTATAAGAAGCTATTCTGTAATTTGCTCGTGGTGTTTATCTTGTATAGATAGGTTTTCCGGGAGACCAGTTAGCGCCATTACCACCACAGGTAAATACTTTCTGCTTTCTCTATTATTTTCCATTTTCTTATAAAAAGCAATGTTTACGGTTCGCTATTCTAATTTTTTAACCCCATTTGCGCTAGTATATTTGGGCATTGTTAACGAATTTGTCCGATGCTGCAATAATTGGGCTGCTGAACTGTAGTTTATTTTGAATCAGACCCCTAAAAATACAAATAATGCTAGAGACATGCAATGTATAAAAATAAGACTTGCTGTCACGATTAACCTATACAGTACAAACAGTCGTATTACGAATAATAGACTAACAACCACGAATAACGAATGGACCACAACAAATAATAAATCACCGTAAAATTAGTTAAAGGCGTTTCTATTTTTACTTCCATAAAATAAAGACCTGCTTCAAAAGCATGTTATGGTTTAACAAAAAAAATGGAAACAATGAAAAAATTAATGATGAGTTTGATGGCAGTTGTGCTACTATCTACAGTGGCTTCTGCAAAGACAACAGAAAAGGCTCCGAAAGAAAATGTCAATGTCAAAACAATGACTTACCGCCTTCCTAAAACGAACACCCTCGTGAAGGTCACCGAAGAGGTCAAAGAAAGCAAAGGCCAATTAACGCATTGTGTTTTTGTATTGAGTTTTTATGACTATGATACGGCACAATTGGTCGGTACACATACTTCAGACACCTATACGAGTGGCGGTTGTGGATCGTTCTTTAGAGCGTGTAGAGCTTTTTGGGGTGTTTAATGCAGTCGATCGCTCTTGACTTCAACCAGCTGAGAGGCTTCTGCATTTTCACGGTGTTACAAAAGATTAATTCTAAGCGGGGTTAAAACCCCGCTTTTTTGTTTTGGACTGATGAAAAAAAATGTTATCTTCGATTATTATATTTAATTTATCAGATAAAAAAGTGCGAGTGATCCCTGTTTTTAATGATAACGGAATTTGAAACCGAAGAACTTCAATATGCACACTAGAAATTTTTTACTTCTTCTTAGCTCACTGATATGGCTAAGTTGTACAAAAGATCCCATCGAGCAAAAGGTAGAGCCTCCAGAGGTGGTGCCTACAGATACCACCAAAAATGAACCCACAGTTCCTCCAGATAAGTATGAAATTCGAAAAGTAGAGTTTCAGATGAATAAACTGTTCGCTGATGACTATATTGATGAAAAGGTTTTTCTGGGTGGACTTTGGAGCCTCAAAGATACCCTTGAAGGTCCCCAGCTAGAAAGCCTGGAAGCAAAAGCAAAAAAAGTTAAATTCCATTTTTTGTCTGATAACGATTTCTCTGTAGATATGGGGTTCTTTGAACCCAGCTATGCGAATGGCCTTGCTTATGCCAATAAGTTCGAAAAATCGAAACAGGCGAGCAGCATGAATTTCTCCTCCAGTACTTTTGAAGATTACGCCGAAATACAGGGATTTCTTGGTAATTCGAAGGATGTAAAAAAGGCCCTATCCCTTGTGAGACATGCAGATTCAACGACGATCAGTAAACCCAATAGTACACTTCGGATAGGCAATATCAATAAGCTTACAATATATATTGATTATACGGAGTATTATGAAGCTTATCCAACATCGGAAGTAGAGGCATTAACCAAAGCCGGCTATTCTCCTTATGTGCTTGCTTCGGTGACTTATGGTACTCATATGATTCTGATGGGAGAAACTGATTCAACACGGGCAAGGCTCAATACAGCGATAGACAAAATATTGGAAAAGAAAGCGCTGGATGACATAGATACCAAAGTTCTGGATTGTAGTAATCTGCTGATCTACTATCGTGGTGGCGGGAAGAACAGTTTTATTCAGTATCCAAAAGGAGCCCAGGCTATTGGGACAGCACTCCGCGATATGCTCCTTTATGTGAGTCAGACGGAAAATATCTTTAATTATCCACTTACTTATGACTTCATGAGTCTGAAAGATTATAGTACCTTAAAGTATTATAATATATTCGATATTAGGGTTAAAAAACAAAAGTAAACGAGCGAAAAAACGGCATCGGTTAAATACAAAAACGGCATCTAAAGCTAGATGCCGTTTTTGTATTTAACCGACAAGCTGCTGACCTGTGTATTGATATCGCAAAGCTATTAAATACGTAGGCGTATTTTACTTATTCCGTTTCACTGATTTCCTTTAGCCGTTGCAAAGCATCTGGCCAAGCTTCATTAAAGTAATCGATGTATTCGTCGTTTGTATCAACATCCACTTTCAATAATGTTTGTCCCTCGATGGCTGAAAAAGAATAGTTTTCTAACGCTCCTGCCCAATCTTCAACAGTTGGTCCGGATAAAATTTCCTGGCCCTTATCTAAGATGCCAAGGTGGCGAATAGATACATATGAATTTGGAATATATTCAGCAATCTCTGCTACCATTCCGCCTTTTTCACCATTTTCATTGACGCCGGTAAAATGAATTCTTTGTCCCTTTTCCCAACCGCCTTCGAAATCAGAACTCGGATTGAACGCACTGGTCCATTGTTTGTACGTTTCTTTATCGAGCATTGTTTTAAAAACCCGCGACACAGGAGCATCAATCTTAATTTGATAGGTCAATTTTTTCATCTTTCTATTGTTTTGGAAAATTGGGATCGGCTTTTATTTCAGCGATCTGTTTGGTATGACGTGCACAATGTGCAGCAATAAACATCAGGGCTTGGTAACCATCAATTGGACCGGTTGGGGAGTCGCTGACATGATTTCTAAGATCTTCCGCATCAGCTTTTTTGATATAATCAAGTACTGGCTGACGCGCGGCATTGAAATCAGCGAGTGCTGTTTTCACATTTTTATAAATCCCCTCCGGTTGGAGTTCCTTTGGTGCCTGATATTTGTGACTCCTGTCTGTGAGTGCATTCTTGAGATTGTCGTCGGTCATCTTGATCTCTTTCCGCCTTTCAGGTTGTGGATCTTGATCCAGGCCTTTTTTTGCCATGTCAAATATCATTCGTTCTGAACGAATGATATGTTCAAGGCATTGACTGATGGACCATTTGTCAGGCGCTGGTTTAAATTGGAGCTGCGCTTCGCTTAAACCCGCAACCTGCTTTTCAAGTTCCGCAGTTGTTTGATTAAAGTATTGTAATAGCGAGTCGGTTCCCACATAATTACGTTTTAAGCGCTGTTTTTTTAATATCAGCGCAATGTTTTCGTTCTTTTGCTCGAGCAATAATCGTGATTTAGCTGACAATGGAGCTAAGGAAGCAGTTGCTATACTTGCAATTGCTATCATGTTCATAATTAGATTCATAGTTTGATACGTATTAAAATCGTAAAAATAAATGTCACTACTTCTTTACAATTATAACACATTTTTGTTTTCTATATCTTTCCATAAGGCAAGAAAAGGTGGGGAGGCCGGCTCCCTAATCAGAAGGTAATAATTCCTTAGATAGTGGCATCAATTGCTGGATAAGGGACGTATTGTATAATAAGTGTTTTTTGTACATTTATTAAAATAAAACCTTATCTTTAACGTAATAACTAACCTACTATTTGAGTTAATCTATGTTAAATCACAATTATACGCGCTATTTTGGACGTTTACCATTAAAACCTTATGTTTTGGTATGTATCGTATCTTTATTGGGCACAATTGCTGTAGCGCAGCAGACATCGGTATCTAGTCCTGATGGAACTTTGACCGTTAAGTTGGATCTGAAAAATGGCAATCTATTTTATGAGGTTGAACTGGAAGGGAAAACGATGTTGGAAGCTTCTCCGCTTGGGCTTCAAAGCAAGACGATAAATTTAAGTGATAATTTGCATCCAGTAGCAGAAAAAAGAGCTGAAATTTCGACCAATTATAACGAGTCAAAAATCAAACGCAGTCAGGTAGCGTATAAAGCGAATGAATTGCGTTATTTGTTGGAGAATGCTTCAAAGCAACAGATTGAGGTTACTTTCCGTGTTAGCAACAGCAATATAGCCTTCCGATATTATGTGCCTCAGGTAGGCGAGCCGGCCAATTTTGCATTAATAAAGGAGGAGAGTGGTTTTAAATTTCCACTCATTACAACAACATTTTTAACAGCCCAAGCTTCCCCGATGATAGGCTGGATGAAAACAAAACCAAGTTATGAAGAGGAGTATCAGGCAGATCAGGCCTTAGGGGTACCTTCGAAGTATGGTGTTGGATATACTTTTCCTGCGCTCTTTCATGTTGGGGATCGTGGATGGGTACTTGTTTCGGAAACGGGTGTATCAAGCGCATATTGTGCATCCAAGTTAAGCGAAGGTACGAAGGATGGCCTTTATAGTATTGCTTTCCCGGAAGAAGGGGAGAACAATGGCATTGGACGTGCAGCTCCCACAATTTCATTACCCGGTTATACACCTTGGCGCACACTGACTATCGGGAGCAATCTAAAACCCATTGTGGAGACGACCATTCCTTTTGATGTTGTAGAGCCGCAATATCCGGCGTCGAAGAAATACGAATTCGGACGGGCAACGTGGAGTTGGCTGGAATGGCAGGATGGTAGTATTAATTTTGAAGACCAAAAGAAGTTTATTGATTTGTCAGCTTCAATGGGTTATGAATTTGTATTGATCGACAATTGGTGGGATACAAAGATCGGTCATGAAAAAATTGAACAATTGGTGGCTTATGGAAAGGAGCGGGGTGTAGGTATTTGCCTGTGGTACAATTCGAACGGATTCTGGAACGACGCACCGCAAACACCAAAAAATAAAATGAATACTTCGATCGCACGCAAAGCCGAGATGCAATGGATGCAGCGTGTGGGCATTAAAGGAATCAAAGTTGATTTTTTTGGAGGTGATAAACAGGAAACACTTAAGCTTTACGAAGATATTCTTTCAGATGCAAATGATTATGGGTTAACAGTTATATTTCATGGATGTACTTTACCGCGGGGTTGGGAGCGTATGTATCCGAATTTCGTGGGTAGTGAAGCTGTATTGGCTTCCGAAAACTTGATTTTCACACAACATGCAAATGATACGGAGGCTTTTAATGCGACTTTACATCCATTTATTCGCAATGCCGTGGCGGCAATGGATTTTGGTCCGGTTTTGCTGAACAAACGTCATAACCGTGAGAATAACGGTGGTACTATTCGCAAAACGACAGAAACATTTCAATTGGCAACCGCGATTTTATTTCAGACTCCAGTGCAAAATTTTGGATTGACACCCAATAATTTACAGGAAATGCCAACCCATGTGATTGATTTTATGAAACAGGTACCTACAACCTGGGATGAAACAATTTTTATTGATGGTTATCCAGGTAAATATGTCATACTTGCCCGGAGAAAGAGTGATACATGGTATATAGCGGGTATAAATGCCGAGGGCAAAGAAAAGACTGTATCGGTGAATTTGCCCATGTTGAGTACGGATGCGGTACAGCTAATCGACGATAACATCGCCCGGGAATCAAAACAGAAACAAATTCGACTTTCCAAAACAAAGACCATCAAATTGACATTGCAACCTGATGGCGCGATTGTTTTAATCGGAAAATAAATAACAGCGCTCTTCTGACGAACTGAATCATTCTTGATAAACTGAATTACTCCAGGCTAAGTGAATCAATCTTGACTAATGGAAGCTACCGCACAGATCCATTAGTCAGGACGAAGAGTCCGGATTTCTAGGATCTTGTGACTTGTAGATCCTGCCCCGGCCTTAATTTTTAGTTCTATTTTGGTTTTACCTGTACCATCATTGGGAAGCTTTATACGTATTGTTTTAATGGTTGGCTTCTCGTCCTTGTCTTCCAGTGTGCTGATGGTTTTACCATCGACCATAACCTCTGTTACCCTTGATGAGTTGTCTGCCAGCAATTTGATTGCTATCAGTTGGGTCTCGGGCGTTATTTTCATCACATAACTAAACCAGTCTTTTGTATCGCGCCAGCGTGTATCGCCGAATGCCCCAGCATTGCTATTTTGCTCGTGAAAAAAGTGATCTGATTCCGGCTGTTGCTCTCCAGCGACGACCTTATCGACTGTTTTGGCAGCTAGCGCTAAGCTTTCTATTTCATCACTGTTCATTTTCTCCTGTAACGCCTCTAGCTCCTTTTCTGTTGCTTGAGGCCAATAGATCATATAACGGGAATCATGAATACCGAAAAAGGGTTCTAGTTCCATTTGAATACCTTTTTTTCCCAAATAAAGGTCTGAGAGCGTAAAGTGTAAGGGCTTTGATGCTATTGGTTTTACAAGTGTCGGAATATTGTTCGGTTCAGCTTTAAGAATTGGGAGATCACGTAAAGGGATTTGTTTTCCCGATGCAATGTGCCCCATTCGGCTGTCATCGGCCTGAAGTCCCAAAAGATCTTCCTGTCCAGTACGGGCACCCAAAACAAGAGGTCCATATAAAATACTATAATAATTGCTTTTATCAGGCAACTGCTCAGTATGTATCCCCATAGGCAATTCAAGACTGACGATATCACCCTTTTGCCATGTACGTTTGATTTGGATATGCTCATTCGTTGAACTGAAATTGTGGTAGGACTTTCCATTGATCAATACATGCGGAGCTGTGGTCAGCCAGTTGGGTTTACGAATAAACAAGCTGAATGAAGTCGGTTTTTTTGGGTTGATTCGAATGCTTGTGTTGGCTTCTGTCGGAAAGCTCGTTTCTTGAATGACTTCGGTGTTTTTCGCTTTCCAGTCCAAGCGTGAAGGAATAAACAAATTGACGAATAAGTCATTGTTGCGTTGTGCATAGATCATTTCACCATATTTGGCGTGGTTTTCCATCCCCGATCCAACGCAGCACCACATACTTGTCTGTGTTTGTGAATAAACGCGATAATGCCCCGGACGGATTTGTGTGAAATAAACTAATCCACCATGTTCGGGATGTTGTGTCGATAAGATGTGGTTGTAAAGAGCACGTTCATAAAAATCGAGGTATTTTCCTTGCGGATCAGTTTGGTAGAGCATTTTTGTGAGCCGTAACATATTGTACGTATTGCAGGTTTCAGGTCCCTCAATGCTATATAACATCTTTGAAAAATCGTCCGTTGGGTTAAAATGCTCACTCACACTATTTCCACCAATAGCAATCGAGCGATGTTCGACAACATTATCCCAAAAGTACCGAACAGCCTCAGCCCATTTTTCGTTGTGGGAAAGGTCAGCGATGCGTTTAAAACCGAGAACTTTTGGAATTTGCGTATTTGCGTGCAATCCTGTTAAATGATCTTTATGCGCTAATAAGGGCTCAAGTATGGATTGATGACTGAATTTACGAGCCAGCTCCAGATAAGTTTGATTTTGGGTAATTGCAGCGACATCAGCAAAGGTTTCGTTCAGTCCACCGTGTTCACTTCGTAACATCTCCTGTATTTGAGCTTCGGAAAGTTGACCAACCAACTTAAGCGCCCAATCAGTCATCTGAATAAGCATGTCTTTCGCAGATTCATTGCCTGTCAACAAGTAGGCATCTCGCAGGCCAGCATAGGTTTTGTGTATATTATATAGCGGTACCCATTTTCCATTCAAGTTAAAGCTACCGGCGTTGATCCGGCCTTGTTGAATCTCTGTCCAACTAATTTTACCCCCAGGTACCCCGCCAATGTATCCGTTTGCATTTGCTTCCTGGCAACGTTTCAAGTTGGCCAGCATGTAATCCAGGCGTTCCTTGATGCGAAGATCTCCTGTAGCGGCATACATATGAGCAAGCGCAGATAGATAATGACCTCCGATATGGCCATCTAATCCTGTATTTTCCCAATTGGTATAAGAGTCTTTTTTAAGCGGTAAATTGGCTTCGCGTAAAAATGGAGCCAACAATCGGTCCGGGTCCATTTCCAATAAATAAATGATGTCCAGGTCTTCAGCATGTTTAAAAACTCCAGGTAACAACCTTACATCTCTTAAATCGAAATAATTTAATTGCGGAGTTGTTTGAGCAGATAGCGCCAGACTAAATAAGCTTAAGAGAGCACTGTGCAAAAATTTGTTTTTGAAGATCATATGGACTGAAATTATCATTTGTTATTAACAAGATCTGATGAGCTTGTCTGGTTAGCCGTTATGTATAAAAAAGACCGGTAAATCAAAGATATTAAATGTGTTATTTATTTTAAGTGTTTTTTTTACATTTATCTCTGCGAGAGAAAAAGGATGGATAGTTTTAAGTTGTATTGATCTGATAATTAGTGTGTTTTTTATTTCGTGTGTATGGAGGGGAAATGTTGGCCTGCTGGTAAGATCGCAATAAAAAAGCTGATCCGTTTATTTTTAACTATACTTGTATATGAAGAAAGTTAATAGTATTGTTATTTTTTGTGCTTCCAGTTTAGGGAATTCGGCCGTGTATGAAGAGCAAGCCTCCTATGTGGGAAAGGTTTTGGCTGAATATGGTATCCGTTTGGTTTATGGTGGTGGAAGGGTCGGCCTAATGGGGGCTGTTGCGAATGGAGCTCTTGCGCACGGAGGTGAAGTAATAGGTGTGATTCCCGATTTTTTGAATTCGAAAGAAAGAGAGCACACGGGCGTAACAAAACTGATTACTGTTGATACCATGCATGATCGTAAACGAATTATGAATGATTATGCTGAAGGGGTTATTGCACTGCCGGGCGGTTTTGGCACATTGGAAGAACTTTTTGAAATGATTACATGGGCTCAATTGGGTTTACATAAAAAGCCAGTTGGTTTATTAAATATCAATGGATTTTATAATCATCTAATTCAATTTATTGATCACATGGTCGAAGAGGGGCTTCTTAAGCAGGAAAATCGAGCAATGTTATTGGTCGCTGATACGATTGAAGAGCTGATCGAGAAGATGCAACAGTATGAAGCACCACTGGTTCCAAAATGGATTGAGAAGGATGAAATTTAGGACTTCAATAAATTCTTATGTCATCTTAATCCCGCTCTTATTTCTGACTAATAGCATTCTTATCGCTTTTTAATTTCGATTTAGAGATTTGTAACAGAATTTCTTATTCCTCCATATGTTACAATCTCGGGGTTTTTTAGCCTGTATTTTTATCATTTCTCCGTTTGGGCTTATTGCTCAAACAGTATCTCAGGATATCATGAAATCGTTCAGAATTGACGAAGTCGAAATTAGTTCGAAGTATTACAAAAGATATAATCCGAAACAACTGTCGGAAGCATTGCGGCTAGAAGCCTCATTGTTAAATATACCACAGCATATTCAAGTGGTGAACAGCGAGATTTTTAGGGATCAAGTGGTACTCAACCTCAATGAAAGTGCTACCCGAAACAGCAGTGGTACATTTCGGGAGGAACTGCATAATGGTATATCTCCGGATATCTATTCCCGTGGCGGCTATATCAGCGCGCAGCGTAATGGCGTTGATATAGCCGCCACGGGAAAAGGGCCTAAGTATCATTTTTTTCAATGGTTAATTTTTGAACAACATTTTAGAAGAAATGAACAACAATGAATTGAACTAGAGGTGATACCTTTGTTATGGCTAGATGTTAGAGTTGTTTGATCAGCATAAATACAGCGCTGATCTTCGATTCGGGGGAATCCCCTATATTTTAACCGGCTTTGGGATTCCCCTAATTTAAGCGTGGATAGGAGATATTCTTCTCCCTACACAAAAGGCCCGATCATCCGATCGGGCCTCTTTTTATTTCGTAATTAATGTAATTTACAATCGATTTGCTCGGGCAGTGATTTCCGCAATGTCCACACTTCAATCTCAGATTCTTTTTCTTTTGTTTTCACGCCATCTTTTAACATCGTCATACAGAAAGGACATGCTGCAACGACAACGTGTGGCTTTGCATCGATGCTCCTCGATACGTTCGATGTTAATGTCTTTTGCTCCGGACTCTGGTTCTTTGAACATTTGTCCGCCCCCAGCACCACAGCAAAGTTCATTGCTCTTACAACTTATAGGCTTAATGGCAAGGAAAAGGCAGACAGAATTATAAATCTATTGTAATGAGCGATCGAATGACCACTTATGAGATAAAGCAGGTGCTATCTAAGGCGACGAGAAAGGTGCTTTTAGGTTTGTTACTTAGTTGAATGGCTGGAAATAAATATCATTTTTTTTCAATGGTTAATTTTTGAACAACATTTTAGAAGAAATGAACAACAATGAATTGAACTAGAGGTGATACCTTTGTTATGGCTAGATGTTAGAGTTGTTTGATCAGCATAAATACGGCGCTGATCTTCGATTCGGGGGAATCCCCTATATTTTAACCGGCTTTGGGATTCCCCTAATTTAAGCGTGAACAGGAGATATTCTTCTCCCTACACAAAAGGCCCGATCATACGATCGGGCCTCTTTTATTTCGTAATTAAAGTAATTTACAATTGATTTGCTCGGGCAGTTATTTCGGCAATGTCCAACACCTCAATCTCTGATTCTTTTTCTTTTATTTTTACGCCATCTTTTAACATCGTCATACAGAAAGGACATGCTGCAGCGACAACGTGTGGCTTTGCATCGATGACTTCTTCGATACGTTCGATGTTAATGTCTTTTGCTCCAGGCTCGGGTTCTTTGAACATTTGTCCGCCCCCAGCACCGCAGCAAAGTCCATTGCTCTTACAACGTTTCAGTTCGATCAGCTGGGCATCCAAGCTTTCCAATACTTTTCTCGGTGCCTCATAGACCTCATTTGCACGACCAAGATAACAGGGATCATGATACGTTATCTTCTTTCCTTTGAATATGTTGTTATCCGCTGGTTTTAATTTTCCTTCATCGATCAGGTTTTGGATCAATTGTGTATGATGAATGACCTCATAGTTGCCACCTAGGGATGGATACTCATTTTTCAATGTATTGAAACAGTGTGGGCAAGCCGTTACTATTTTCTTGATTTCATAGCCATTGAGTACTTCGATGTTCATCATGGCCTGCATTTGAAATAGAAATTCGTTTCCACTTCTTTTGGCAGGATCACCCGTACAACTCTCTTCTGTACCTAAGATGGCATATTTTAAACCAACATGTTGTAATATTCTGCAGATATCGCGCGTAATTTTCTGTGCACGTTCGTCAAAACTCCCTGCACAACCTACCCAAAATAGTATATCAGGAGTTTCTCCTTTGGCCAACAGTTCAGCAACTGTGGGAACTTTTAATTCATTTTCCATCATAAAACTATTGTTGTTGAGTCCAATTGGCGCGGTCCAATTGCGCATATTTCCATGGGGCACCATTGTTCTCAATATTTCCAAACATATTGTTAATACTCGCAGGAGCTTGTGATTCTTCCATAACAGCAAAGCGACGAAGTTCAATAATAATATCCAGTGGATTAATATTGACTGGGCATTGTTCTACACATGCATTACAGCTTGTACAGGCCCATAACTCTTCTCGACTGATATACGTGTCAATTAAAGATTTTCCGTCATCCTGAAAGCTTCCATTTGTTTTGATATTCGTACCGACTTCAGTGAGGCGATCCCGTGTATCCATCATAATTTTTCGTGGAGACAGCAGCTTTCCCGTTATATTTGCGGGGCAAGAAGATGTACAACGTCCACATTCAGTACAGGTGTATGCATCCAATAGGCTCTTCCAGGTTAAATCCTGAACATCTTTGGCTCCAAAACGTGCATTTGCATCTGCTGGAGGTGGGGTGAAACTCGGATCAAGCATTGCCTTAACCTCATTGGTCACAGCTGGCATATTGGATAGTTTGCCTTTTGCGTTCAGATTAGAAAAATAGGTGTTCGGAAAAGCCAAAATAATATGAAGATGCTTGGAATAGGGGAGGTAGTTCAAGAAGGCAAGTACACCTAGGATATGAAACCACCAACAAGACCGCTCTATTAAAAATAAGGCCTCCGTCGAAGTTGGAAGGTATGGAAGAAGATGGTGGCTTACTGGAAAGGAACCTACCGATTTAAAATGTGCGAAGCCATAGAGCTGCAATTTAAGATCAGAAGCGTTCATCAGCAGGAAAGCCGACATTAAAAGAATCTCTGTGATTAAAATAATATTTGCATCCGTCTTGGGCCAATGTTTCAATTCTACACTATTTAAGCGAGCTACTTTAGCGATATTTCTCCGAATTAAAAAGATGACACAGGATACCAGTACACCCAGCGCGAGCCATTCAAATGCCCCAATTAGGAAATTATAAAAACTCCCTAAAAATGAAAAGATACGATGTGTACCAAAAAGACCGTCTATGACAATCTCCAACATCTCAATATTGATGATGACAAATCCGAGGTATACAAATAAATGTAGGACTGCGGGGAAAATTCGCTTGAACATTTTCTTTTGTCCAAAGGCGACGAGGAGCATCATTTTCCAACGCTCTGGGGATCTATCCGAACGATCTGCCGGTCTACCCAGCTTGATATTACGATAAATCTGTTGTGCATTTTTGCTAAAAAGGAACAATGCCACAGCGAAACAAACCGCAAATATTAGTTGACCTATCATATGCCTGGATCTTGGTTATAAACAAATATACTATATTATTTTGTTATGCTAACATAGTAAAAATAAATCAAAAATAGAGACCTAAGGTGATAATTTATTGGAAATTTCTAATGGTAAGTATAGGTTGTAATGAAAAACGTCCAAGAAGAAATTATTCTTCTTGGACGTTTTCTCTAGTTATATCTGAGTAGACTATAGCTCAACATCAGAAAATGTCTGTTCTAATATTTTACGCATTGTTTTTTGAATTCGTTCTTTTCCTGCTTCGGTATTTACATCAATACCACAAAAGGTACTTCCGGTAGATTTTGCCTGAAGGCTCAAATAATAAATTGAACTGACTAAAATCGCCAATGTCGCTCTAAGGTCGTTTTCGGAGTTTTCGAATTTTGAATCGACATGCTTAAATAGTTCTTCGCCGAGCAATTCTCTTCTGTCGGCTATATTTTTAAGCGCTTTTGTCTTTTCGCCCAGTCCCCAATGAATCACTTTTTGCTTCGTCTTATCCTTCAAAAAGGTGTTAAATTGAGAATTAAGCAATTCTTCTATCAAGGAAACGCTGATGGAACCGGGATTTGTGATCATTTGTTCCAATACGCCCTTATCTCCGATTTGCCAAAAATCTTTTTGTGTCAGATAAGCTTCCACCAGTTGATCGAGACCGCCAAAATAATTCCATATTAATGCTTTGTTCAGTCCACATTCCAAAGCAATATTAGGGCCATTCAATGCATGGTATCCTTTTTTCTGAATTACCTTTCCGACAGCAGCGATCATTCGCGCCTTGGTGCGTTCCTTGTCGCGTATAGGACCGGAAGTTACCTTTCTTTCTTTTTTAGGGTTATCCTCAATTACTTTCTTTTTCATGCGAATAAAATCATTTTAACGACGAAGCTTTCCTGAGTACCTTACATTCGTCAGTTAATGAACAAATTTGGGACCATGAAGTTTTCATTAGGGTAGATATGTTTGTTTTCCGAACCAATATCTACAATTTAGCTGGTAAATGCAAGAAAATCAAGCAGCAGATTTTTATTTACACTATAATTTGACTGATTCGATAAGCTTTTGAGTTTACCTTATTCTTTTGGCTGTAGAACTGGAGCGTATTTGGTGCTGTCGGCGGTGTACGCTGATTGCGATTCACTTACCTTTGGGAAAATAGATAGGCAATAAAAAAGGGATTATCTATATAGATAATCCCTTTTTTATTGCCTTGTATGCTAGCTTATTTTCTTGCTGGAGCAGCAGCAGGAGCAGCTGTAGCTGAAATACCTAATTTTGTTTTTACAGCAGCAGTTAAATCTTCTCCACCTTGGAAATAAGGAATATTTGTGCTTGAAATATCAAATACATAAGCCATACCTTTTTCTTTAGATACAACATTGACAGCATCGCCAACTTTTCTATGTATAGGTGCAATTAATTCTTCTTCTTTTTTGTTCAAGTCTTCTTGAGCAGCTTGTTGTGCTGTTTGAATACGAGCCTGAATATCTTGTAATTCTTGACCTATTTTGTTGATTTCTGGATCAACAGTTTCTTTATTTGCTTCACTTCTGTTACGCAATTTATCGTTTGCTTCTTTTTGTTTTGTTTGATAAATGGTAACCATATCTTGAATTTCTTTGGTTTTACCATCACTCAATGTCTTCAATTGCCCTTCAGCTGCTTTAAATTCAGATGTAGACTGAATAATTTCAGCAAAATTGATATGACCAATCTTTTGTTGCGCATTTGCGAATTGAGTTGAGAAAAATACTGCCACTAAAGCAACCGCACCCTTTAATAAATTTTTCATGCTTTTCATTTTAATCTAATGAGCCATCTTTATGGCAATCTTTTAGTTTTCTAATTAATTACTACTATTATTATTTGTGTCCACAATGATAATAAACTCCCGCTTAGTTTGCAAGACTCGGATTAGGTTTATATCCTAATTTTGTAATGACATCATTACTTTTATTCAATTTTGGATTGGCATAGAGAAAAGTAGACTCATTGCCCTTGTCCATAATAAAATCAATTCCCTGCGCAGAAGCAACATCTTGGATAGCTTTTGCTACACGGTCTTGAATAGGCTTCATCAATTGAGTACGTCTTTTAAAAAGGTCACCTTCAAATCCAAACTTTTGTTTCTGATAGTCTTTTACTTCTTTTTCTCTTGTCACGATTTCATCCTCACGGCGACGACGCATATCTTCATTTAATAAAACCTGGTCCTTTTGATAAGCCTGATATAGTTTTTCAATCTCAGCATATTTCTGATCCACTTCTTCCTGCCATTGCTTAGATAGGTCATCTAACTGTTTCTGTGCAGTCGTATATTCAGGAATATGTTTTAGGATATATTCTGAATCAGCATATGCAAGTTGTTGGGCAAATGTCGCTGTAGCACTCACGACTACAAAAGCTATAACTAACAATATTTTTTTCATATTTCCTGTAAGTTTTTATAGACTATACTTTTTATTATTTAACACTAATTTACCTTATGACTTCGGATAATCCCAAAAGTTTAATTCAAGAAAACCGCTCTACGTAAATTTACGGCTCAAAAATAAGAAAAAAGAAGCAATCTAATAGATATTTCTCGGGTTTAACACTATTTAACTTGTTGACGAATGCTCCAATGCTAGTTCCCTGAGTGCTGCCTATGGCCTCTTTTTTTCGATGATCATAACTGCACTCAATATAAGAAAATTTATAAGATATTTCGGGTGATTTCGCATTGAATCAGATCAGGTGGAAATGAAAGAAAATACATGATTTACTGGAAAACAATCTTAAAACAAAAAAGCTATCTACAATTTCTTGCGATAGCTTTTTATTTTATTTCGATATGATTGGATCAACAAAGATTAGAATCCACCCATATTTTGCATGATACTAAATGTAAAGTTTTGTTTCCATGTACTGCTTGGTAAGCCCGGGATAGGGTCGAATGCATGGCCGTAATCTATTCCTAGCATACCGAAGATAGGTAAGAAGATACGGGCACCAACACCTGCAGAACGACGTACTTTAAATGGATTGTATTCTGTGAACTTGTTCCAGGTATTTGCCGCTTCAGCGAAAGCCAATACGTACACTGTTGCCTGATCATTTAACATCACCGGGTGACGTAATTCCATTTGATATTTCGTATAGATTGGACTACCTGAATTTCGTGCCACATTCACATTTTGTGTTCCTTCAGGAATGATTACACCATTTGCATAACCACGTAATGCGACAATTTCAGATCCTTGTAGGTAATCAAACCCTTGCATACCATCCCCACCTACTTTGAAACGCTCGAAAGTCGATATTTCAGTTTTGTTGGAGTATTTACCCAAGAAACCAAATTGAGCTTGTGCTTTGAAAACAAGTTTACCAACGATTTTTGCGTACCATTGCGAGTCAAATTTCCATTTGTGGTATTCTGTCCAACGGTAACGTTCCTGAGCCGAACCATTTTTATAATCAATGTTGTTGAACAATGAATATGGAGGCGTCAATTGCACCGAGAATTTGATGTTTGAACCTGAAGTAGGATAGATAGGAGCATCGATCGAATTACGGCTAAACTCTTGCGTCAAGTTGATGTTATAGGCTGTACCATTATCAAATAGGAAGTAATTTCCATAGTTCTGAAGCTTATAACGTTGGAATGACAAGGATGTATTTGCCTGGAACCAGTTGTCTGGCCATTGTAAGCGTTTACCTAATGTTGCGGTAATACCAGTCATCCAAATACGGTTCAACTCGGAATCCTTAACAATTTGCTCGCCGGTATAGTAGTTAAATCCACCATATGATGAACTCGAGGTATAGGCGCTCAAACCAAAATAAATTGGTTTTTTACCACCCAACCAAGGCTCGGAGAAAGAGAAACTATACGATTGATAACGTTTACCCGAAGTTTGACCACGGACACTCAACTTCTGTCCATCTCCACGTGGTAGCGGTTTCCAGGAACTTTTGTCAAAGAAATTGCTGGTAGAGAAGTTGTTAAATGTTAAACCCAACGTTCCGATGATCTGACCGGCACCATAACCACCCGAAAGCTCGACCTGATCCGAAGGTTTTTCAGTAACATTATAAACAATGTCCACTGTACCATCCGCATAATTTAAATTTGTCGGTACTGGGTTTGTTTTTTGTTCATCAAAATTTCCCAACTGCGCAATTTCACGCACACTGCGCATAATTTGTTCTTTTGAGAATTTTTGACCAGGTTTTGTATAAATAGAACGTAATACAACACGGTCGTTGGTTACATCATTACCTTTAACAATAACGTTATTGATGGTATATTGAGCACCTTCATATACACGTAAATTCAAATCGATTGTATCGTTGTAAATACGCGTTTGTTCAGGGTCTACTGAGAACGTAAGATAACCATCGTTCATATAGATTGAAGAGATGTCATCCGCATTTCGGCCACCACCTAACAATTTGGCATTTAACTTTTCTTCAGAAAAGACATCACCACGTTTGACACCTAAAATTTTATTCAGCAAGGTGTCAGAATATTTGGCATTACCTGTCCAAACAATATTACCTACATAATATTTAGGACCTTCATAGATGTCAAAGTTAACCAACACATTTTTTTCACCCTCGCGAATAACCGTATCTTTCAAGAGCGTCGCATCACGATAGCCTTTGGCGGCCATTTTCTTGATTAGGTTTTCTTTACCTTCTTTGTATTTTTCTTCCTTGAATTTTCCAGGACCGAAAATACGGTACCACATTTTTTGCTTGATTGGCTTGGCCATTTTTCTCAACTCTTGCTGAGAAAAATGTTCATTCCCTGTAAAAGTCATTTTTTTGACTCTTACCTTATGTTTCTTATCCACATCGGCAATAAGTATTTCATTATTAGCCTGTGCTGAGTCTTTCACCGTTTTTAGGGTGATCTCCGGATATAAAAAAGCTTTTTCTTTTAAGAACCGTTGGATTGTAGCACGTGTGGTGTTCATCAAGTTTTCGTTGACAATCTTACCGGTGTTGCTATTTAAACGTTTGCGAACTTCTTCGGTCTGGCTTTTACTTAGACCATTGATATCAATACGAGTTAAACGAGGACGTTCTACTACACGGATGGTCAAAAATATATTTTCACCTTCAATTTTATCTGCCCATAATTCGACATCATCAAAGAGGCCTTGAGCCATCATATCCTTCACTACTTTTGCAGTCGCCTCACTTGGAACTTCCAAATATTGACCTACTGACAATTTAGAGATCGTAATTAATACATTTTTATCTAAAAATTGTGTTCCAGTTATATCAATAGCACTAATTACATAGTTTTTAGGATTGAGATAGCTGATTTTTTCTGGGTCATTTAAATTAAACGCACCTTTGTCTTGTCCGTAGACAAGCTGCATTGATGAGAGGCCAAAAAATAGTATTACGGGTAGTATACGCTTCATTTATCTATAATTATTGGCGCTAAAGTACACCAATCGTTTGTTAATTTTTGTTAATTAAGAAAATTTAACCAGCTTGCTTTTTTTCAAATCAGTGGTCAAATTTAATAAAATCTTTATAACTGTTCACTTGTTTTTCCAAACCTTCTTTCGCGTTGCTGATAATCGACGATGGATTTAAATAAATCTTCTTTCGTAAACTCAGGCCACATCTTATCTAGGAAGCATAATTCTGAATAGGCAATTTGCCAAAGTAGGAAGTTGCTTATTCTCAATTCTCCGCTGGTACGTATCAGGAGGTCAGGATCGGGTAGGTTTTGTGTATAAAGATTTGCAGCGAATAACTCATCGTTAATTTCGTCTGCATTGAGTTTTCCGTCTTTTACTTGTTGGGCTAGATTTCGAGCGGCGTCCACAATTTCTTGTCGGGAGCTGTAGCTCAAAGCTAATGTCAATGTACAGTGTGTATTTTCTTTCGTTGCTTCAATGGTCTCCTGCAGCTTTCTTTGTGCATTTGAGGGTAATTTGGTGATATCACCAATGACATTCAAGCGGACGCCATTCTCCTGAAAAGTTTTGATTTCTTTTTTAAGGGAACTAACCAATAGTTCCATCAGTGCCATCACTTCAAGTTTAGGTCTATTCCAGTTTTCTGCAGAAAAAGCATAAAGTGTCAGAAATTTAATATTGGCTTTTACACATCCTTCTAATGCTTCTCGTACTGCTTTTACACCATTTTGATGCCCAAATACACGAAGTTTCCCCTTCTGTTTTGCCCAACGACCATTGCCATCCATGATGATGGCTATATGCTGTGGCAATTTAATAGTATCTATCTGATCTAAAAAACTCATTTTTGCTGTTTTCAATAAAATTAACACCTTAGCCATAAATGCTATTTTGGCGTTTTAAAACCTATTTTTGGTTTCCTGTATTGCTATCAATGATTATTGTTTGTTTAACGTACTTTTCATTGATTAATTATTGCACCTGGATTTCTATTATGGATATTCTTATTCCGTCTTCCTTTATTTCTTCCAAATATCGATTTTTAATTGGAAATTCAGAAGTACAATATGTAGAAAGATTGTTTGAAACATCTTCATCTAGCAGATTATCTCCTTTCCTTCATGCAAAGCGAGGCTGTGCGAAGCTACTGATAGCCTAATAGT
Organism: Sphingobacterium sp. UME9; assembly: GCF_014170215.1. Classification (NCBI taxonomy): domain Bacteria; kingdom Pseudomonadati; phylum Bacteroidota; class Sphingobacteriia; order Sphingobacteriales; family Sphingobacteriaceae; genus Sphingobacterium; species Sphingobacterium sp. UME9. The sequence continues at coordinate 63,974 of NZ_LZZP01000001.1, forward strand.
TTCTGACATCGATGCCCCAAAGTAATTTTTCACGCAGCGTGCTGAAAAAGCTTTCATGGGGGAGTCTAATGAGATTAATAGTAAATGGAGCCTGTTTAATAGTTAATTTTACAGATGTATCAATGGACTCGTTTTTGGAATCACAGCTAAGGATGTATTGATTGCTTCGACTCTCTATTTCCAATTCAAGGGTAAACTGATTCGAGATGACAATGGGTCTCACATTGAGGTTGTGCGGAGAGATGGGGGTAATGACAAAATTGCCACTTTCCGGCATAATAATAGGTCCGCCGCAACTCAATGAATAGGCTGTGGATCCGGTAGGTGTAGCGATAATTAGTCCATCAGCCCAGTATGAATTCAGTAGTTCGCCATTGATGCGTGCATTGACGGTAATCATGGCCGAGCTGTCATACCGAAATACGGTAATATCATTGAGCGCATAGTGATTGCCTTGAAACAAATTAACCTGTTCAGATTCAACAGAGAGCAATACGCGCTTCTGTATCGTAAAACGCTGGTTCAGTATATCGTCGATGGCATCCTCAAAATCATTTTTATTGATGGAAGCTAAAAAACCGAGGCGTCCAAAGTTTATCCCTGCAATTGGAATTCCAGAGTCTTTAATCAGGGAAACAGCAGATAACATGGTTCCATCTCCGCCCAGACTTAACATAATGTCAATATGGTCTTTGATTTCTTGATAGGTATTGTATGTTGAGAAGTTAAAGGCGCATTCAAATTGTGATATCAGAAATTCATGAAATGGATCATAGACCCAGATCTCAATATTTTTATCGACAAGATATTCAAATAAGTGTTTCACATGTGGTATAACAGAGGGTTGAAACTCTCTTCCATATATTGCGATTCTCATATTGTTTTCAATTTATGGGGCAAAGATGAGAAAAAACTAATCCTAATCAAATGTTAATATAATTCATAAGCTGCTGATAACGGTCGGCAGTGTCGTCAAATGCAGCTATGGTATTATGGGTTTCAAGAATTAAATAGTTGTGTCTTAGGAATGAATTCAGTAATGCATTGATGTTTGACTTGTCAACTTTAATGGTAACTTCAATGTTGTCACTTTCCAAATTTATTTTGGTCGCACAATTGAGGATTCTGCAATTGTCACTTTCAACAAGGTGCGCAATCTGTGAAAGTGAAAAATCATGTAGGCCAATTGCCAAAACAATAATAGCCCCAGATTCATTTTGCGATTGAATTGAACTTATTGCCTTTAATATATCTAATTGCGTTGACACACCAATATATTTGTTGTCTTGATCTAAAACAGGAATGATTGTACTATTATACACCGTTATCATCACCAATGCATCGTAGGGGTGTTGATTGAACTTCAGCTGTATGGGGGCTGTATTTATTTTTATGGAAGAAAGAGGAGCATCTTCATCTTCCGCATCCAATAAGATGGTTTCATTAACCAGGCCAATATACTCATCTCCATTTAAAACGACTAATTCTTTACAAAGCATATCCTGAAGCTTTTCGAGCGCCTGTTGTATTGAATCAGCATTTTGGATGCTGAAATCTGCGTTTGAAAGAAATTGACCTATTAGCATATCCAAACTTAATAAAAAAACTATGTGAAAAGAAATTTTACGGGGTGAGATTTCTACCTAATTCTTTGAGCTACTGTAGCGCTTCAGACACGATCTATAAGGAACACATTACATAATTGCAAATAAGTACAATTTTAAAGTTTAAAATTGTACTTTTATTACCATTCTGTTATTATTTTTGTCAGCGAATTGAGAAAGGCCTGAATAGGGCCCATGGTAAAGATATAGTATTTCTAATCGGAAAAATAGGATTGATGATCACAAGCGAGAATAAGAAATTTATTGATATACGTGAAGTTATTCACAAAAAGAATGCGGGGCTTGCTAAATGGATTCCGTCTTTTTTACTAAATTATTTAAAAAGGACAATTCATGAAGATGAGATAAACGATATTATGACGCGCTTTGCGGATCTTCAGGGACTGGATTTTGTCGATGCCTTGATCAATGATCTGGATGTCAAAGTCAATTTGTATGGCGCAGAAAATATTCCGGTATCTGATCCTGTGATTTTTGCGTCTAATCATCCTTTAGGTGGATTGGATGGTATCGCATTCATGCATGCTATTGGCAAGTACAGACGTGATGTGAAATTTTTGGTTAACGATATCCTTCTCAATATAGGCAATTTGAGACCTTTGTTTGTCGGAGTAAACAAGCTTGGCGGGCAGGGGAAGCAAGCTATTTCCGCTATTGAAGAGGCTTATGGTGCCGATGACGCGCTACTGGTATTTCCTGCAGGTTTGGTTTCCAGAAAACAAAACGATGGCCGTATAGAAGACCTAGAATGGAAGAAAAGTTTTATTAGCAAAGCAAAAAAATATAAAAAAGATATCATTCCGGTCTTGATAGACGGTAAAAACTCTAAGTTTTTTTATAATTTTGCAAGGCTTAGACAGAAATTAGGTCTTAAGGTAAACATTGAAATGTTATATTTACCTGATGAAATGTTTGCCCAACGCGGACATACCGTCAATATTATAGTAGGAAAAAGAATCCCTTATACAGCGTTTGATCAATCAAAAAACGAAAAAACTTGGGCTGAGGAAGTGAAAAGAAGGGTTTATGGATTGGCTCAAGAAAAATAGAATTTATGCAAGAAATTATACCTCCAGTTGATAGAGAATTATTGAAGACCGAATTGAATAAAGAGGTCTTTTTAAGATATACCAACAATGGAAATAACGAGATATATTTAATCAACTATCATAATTCGCCAAATGTCATGCGGGAAATTGGGCGTTTGCGGGAGTTGACTTTTCGTGGAGCAGGCGGAGGTACAGGACTTTCAATTGATATCGATGAAAATGATACATGCGAAGATTGTTACGATCAGCTGATCGCATGGAATCCCGAAGATGAAGAAGTGGTTGCCGGCTACCGTGTCATCAAATGTGCTGACGCTGGAGAGGTAAACGGTGTGCCCAATTTATCAACAGCACATTATTTTCAGTTTTCCGATTTGTTCTCAAAAGAATATTTACCCTATACCATAGAATTGGGGCGCTCTTTTGTTCAACCGAAGTATCAACCCGCAATAGACAATCGAAAAGGAATTTTTTCACTGGATAATCTATGGGATGGCTTAGGAGCCTTGGTAATGCTTAATCCGGAAATTAGATACCTCTTTGGTAAGGTGACCATGTATCCGCATTACAATAAAGATGCCCGGGATATGCTGCTTTATTTTATGGATTATTATTTCCCGGACCATGATAACTTAGTGCTTCCTCTTCCGGAGTTAGAAATAAAGAACGATTACGATCGTTTTATTGGTATTTTTGACGGATTGGATTATAAGGAAGGGTATAAGGTGTTAAACAGTCATGTAAGGGCATTGGGAGAGAATATCCCGCCGTTGATCAATACCTATATGAACCTGTCGCCTACCATGAAATCTTTTGGTACGGCGCGTAATAATGAATTTGGTACAGTGGAGGAAAAAGGTATTTTAATTGTAATCGATGATGTGTATCCGGTGAAGAAGGAACGTCATATGAATACGTTTGAGCGGGATCGTGAATACGGTCACAGAAAGCCCAAACGCGGATAATAAACTAAAAGGGGGATTCAAAAATTGAATCCCCCTTTATTTTGTGAGTACAGCGACCTTGATTAGGCCGGTTTTATACAGGTATAAAGTGCAAAGGCTAAAATAGCACCCAAGATAGGTCCTAGGATTGGAATCCAGGCATAAGACCAGTCTGAGCTTCCTTTTCCTTTGATCGGCCACAGGGCATGAAATAAGCGCGGTCCAAAATCCCGGGCAGGATTGATGGCATATCCCGTAGTTCCACCTAGCGAGAGGCCGATGGCCCACACTAGAAATGCAACGGGGATAGCACCAAGAGAGCCCATGCCAATAGGAGCTGTTTTTCCGTCGATGGTAACATCTTGACCTGTTATGAAGAAAATAACAAAAATCAAAACAAAGGTTCCAATAATTTCACTTGCCAGATTTGTTGACGTATTTCGAATGTTGGGTATCGTAGCGAATACACCAAGTTTGGTGGTTGGGTCTGCCGTTGCATCGAAATGGTCTTTGTGCATGATGTAGGTTAACATGGCGCCACAGAAACCACCGGCAATTTGTGCGAGAATATAGCCGGGCACTTCCATCCAAGGAAGACCATGATTAAGAGCGACGGCAATGGTTACCGCAGGATTGAGATGGGCTCCGGTATAGGGGCCAGCAAATACAACACCGACATAGACTGCAAGTGCCCATGCGGTGGTGATTACAATCCATCCTCCATTTTCTCCCTTTGTTCCTTTTAAGATAACGTTGGCCACAACCCCGTTGCCTAAAAGAAGGAGAAGGGTTGTGCCGATAAATTCTGCTAAATAATGGTTCATGCTTGTTGGTTAGTTTTCGGTCCAGTACTGTAATGCTTTGACCCCCTTGGTCCAGAGCTTAATGATCTTTTTTGTTTGCTCTTCTTGCTCTGCTTCAGGTTCAAATATACGATCCTGTGCCCAAAACTTTGATATCTCATCCTCATTTTTCCAGAATCCCACGGCCAGTCCTGCGAGGTATGCTGCCCCCAACGCTGTAGTTTCTGTAATTTTAGGGCGTACAACCTTGCTGTTAAGTACATTGGCTTGAATCTGCATGAGTAGATTATTTGCCGTTGCACCGCCGTCTACACGTAGTTCTTTGATCGGTATGCCACTATCAGCTTCCATTGCTTGCAGTACATCACGTGTCTGGAGGGAGATTGCCTCTAGTGAGGCACGTGCTATATGCCCATTGGTTGTTGCACGCGTCAGTCCAAATAGCGTCCCTTGTGCACGAGCATTCCAGTATGGCGCTCCCAGTCCAGCAAAGGTAGGGATGAATGTGACACCGCCATTATCTTTTTCTGTAAGAGCTAATTGCTCTACGTCCGCCGATTTGTAGATGATGTTGAGATTGTCGCGTAGCCATTGGACCAATGCGCCACCGATAAAGATGCTTCCCTCCAAGGCATATTCTGTTTTCCCGTTAATTTTCCAGGCAACAGTTGTTAAAAGATTGTTCTTTGAACGGATTGGTTTATCACCGATGTTCATTAACATAAAACATCCGGTGCCGTACGTGTTTTTGACCATTCCCTTTTCAATACATTGCTGTCCGAAAAGTGCTGCCTGCTGGTCGCCGGCAATTCCTGCTATCTTGACTTTATGTGCAAAAATGGTTGTCCGGGATTCCCCATATACTGCACTGCTTTCTTTTACTTCGGGCAGCATGGCAGCGGGGATGTCAAATAATTCTAATAGCTCTTTGTCCCATTCCATACTATGGATGTTAAAGAGTAGGGTGCGGGAAGCGTTTGTTACATCCGTGATGTGAGCGTCGCCACGAGTGAGGTTCCAGACGAGCCAAGTATCTATGGTTCCACAGATTAATTCCCCGTTTTGTGCTTTTTCCCGGGCACCCGCGACGTTATCCAGAATCCATTTTATTTTGGTTGCAGAAAAATAAGGATCTAATATCAGGCCTGTTTTTTCCTGGATCAGCTCATGTTTTCCGGAGTTACGTAACTCGTCGCAATAATCTGCTGTGCGTTTATCTTGCCATACAATGGCATTGTAGATGGGTTTTCCTGTTTCTTTGTCCCAAACAACCACAGTTTCGCGTTGATTGGTAATACCAATGGCGGCAATATTTTTGCCGTTTAATCCTGCCTTTGTAGTTGCTTCTGCTGTGACACCTGCCTGCGTTGACCAGATTTCATGTGGATCATGTTCGACCCATCCTGGCTGTGGGAATATTTGTGTAAATTCCTTCTGGGCAATGGAGACTATATTTCTGTCCTTATCAAAAATTATAGCTCTGGAGCTGGTGGTGCCTTGATCCATTGCCAAGATGTATTGTTGTTCCATAATTGAGTAATTGAGTATTGCTGGTTATTTTTTGTATTACTTTAAGATATAATTTTTTGCAACTTTTTGAAAATGCGCTATTTGATCATTTTGCCAGTCTTGATCTTTTTCCAGCTCCTGTGCGAGTATTTTTGCGACTTCAGGAGCAGCTTCAATTGCAGCTTTTGCATCAAGAAATAGCATCCGTACCCGACGGGATAGGACATCTTCCACAGTCCTGGAAAGTTCATTGCGTGCTGCCCAAACAACTTCAGCCTTTTTGAATTCAAGATGTGCTATTAATTTTTCGTTCCATTCGGGATTTTCCTGAGCCAATGCGTTGATCGCTTCTTGGTCGGCGCCATAAATATACATATGATTGCTTCTGTCTGATGTCGGAATGGCGCTATAAATCTTTTGAGTGGCAGACCGACTTTCTTTTTGTGGTAAACAACCAATTTTTATCGCTTTGTCGATGGTATCTTGGCCCATTCGACGGAATGTTGTCCACTTTCCGCCAGTTAAAGTAAGTAATTTGGAGTCGCTGACGATAACCTTGTGGCTTCGTGAAATCTCTTTGGTTTTGTTGGAGTTACCTGTAGGGGCTGCCAGTGGACGGAGACCGGCGAATACGGCCAATGCATCTGCTCTTGTTGGTTGTTTTGTCAGGTAGCGTCCCGCAGTTTTTAGAATAAAATCGATCTCCTGCTCCAAAGCTACCGGTTCAAGGCTATGTTCGTCTATCGGTGTATCTGTTGTTCCTACAATGACTCGATTGTGCCATGGTACCAGGAAAAGGACCCGTCCATCATCCGTTTTTGGAATCATAATGGCATCGTCGCCTGGGAGAAACGACTTGTCAAATACCAGGTGAACCCCTTGGCTGGGGCGTACCATTTGTTTTGCTTCCGGTCTGTCCATTTTTAGGATGTCATCGACAAATATTCCTGTAGCATTGATAACAGCCTTCCCTTGTATGGTGAAAACTTCACCCGTTTCGGTATCATTAGCGATGACACCATTTATTCGTCCATCGCTGTCTTTGGTGAGATTATTGACTCTTACGTAATTTAGCGCGACGCCGCCCATTTGAATACAGGTTTGCGCAACGTTGAGCGCAAGTCTTGAGTCGTCAAATTGTCCGTCTTGATAAACCACGCCACCATATAACCCTTTAGGTCGCACAGTGCTTATGCGATTAAGCGTTTCTTCTTTGTTGATATGAATGGATTTTCCCAAACTTAATTTACCTGCCAGCAGGTCATATATTTTCATTCCAATGGTATAGAATGGGCCGTCGAACCAGCTGTAGTTGGGGATGATAAAGGATTGATTTTTGACAAGGTGTGGGGCGTTTTTTTGAAGTAGACCTCTTTCGTGAAGTGCTTCTTTAACCAGGGAGATGTCGCCCTGAGCCAAGTAGCGTACACCGCCGTGAACAAGCTTCGTTGCTTTGCTTGAAGTGCCTTTTGCAAAATCAACCTGCTCCAGCAAAATTGTTTTGAATCCTCGGCTTAAGGCATCTAATGCAACACCTAATCCGCTGGCACCGCCACCTATGACGATAACATCCCATGCGCTCGTCTCTCTTATTTTTTCTATCAGTTTTGACCTTTTGAATTCTTGGTGTTTCATTTTGTTTCGTTTTGGCCTGTTGTGGTGAATCTTCTATATGGGTATTTCAACTTCTTTTATACTAAGTTATGCTATATTTGTTGAATTTTAAAGGAAATTAAATAATATTTATGTTAAGGTAAGGTGTTTGTTTTTGTTTTGTTTTGTTTTTATTTCTGCAAAAGGAAGTCTTTCTGGTTTTTACCAGTGACAGGATATGGCGTATAAACAGGTTACTTTTTTTACTTCTCCCCAATGGAATTGTCTTTAATAATGACTGTATTCTGATCGCCTAAGCTCATGTGTGTATGACTTAATCGCGTTTTTATGAATCCGCTGAAATGTGGTCCATTGTGATCTTGGGTGTTTTTTTTCATGGTCAATAGCTATATAATGTTTAACCATTATGTGCTGCTTATGTTTTGGTTTGGGAAAATGATTTTGTAATTTTAGATCACTATTTAATTTATTTATGATGAGAAATATAAGATTATTACTGTGTGGAGCTATCGTGTTTTTTGGGACGGTACTCGTACAGTCCAAAGCGTTCTCACAGCAGATTGCTACAGCTCAGGATGTTTCAAAGCCTTACAATCCAGACGCTAATGCACAGAGTGATATTGATCAACTATTGGTTCAGGCAAAGAAAGAAAAGAAAAATATCATCATCCAGGCTGGTGGGAATTGGTGTGTCTGGTGTTTAAGGTTTAATGATTATATCCATAAAACGGCAAGTGTCGACAAGTTGTTAAAGAGTCATTTCCTCTATTATCACCTCAATTATTCAAAAGAGAATAAAAATGAGGCTGTGTTTCAAAAGTATGCTCCTGAAGGGAATAAACTAGGTTATCCATTTTTTATTGTTTTGGATAGAAATGGAAAAACATTGCATGTACAGGAGAGTGGCAGCCTGGAAAAAGGGAAGGGCTATGATGAAGAAAAAGTGCTTAATTTCTTTAAAGCTTGGGTCGCAAAATAAAAATTAACGACTATCATATTGCTATTCTGCACTAAATTAACAGTAGTGCGTAAATAAAACAAAAGCCCCTTTTAAGGGGCTTTTGTTTTGATGTAATAAATTGGAAGATCGGATAAGGGGTTACTCCCGTAAAACTTAGCATTTCTTTGTACAGCAAGTCGGGAAAGATTGGTGATCAGCATACTAAATTATCCGAATTTCCGCATAGGCTTAATCGGAATTAACAGGCACTTTGTACGTATTCATCCGAATGAGGTCCCTATGAAGTCCCTATTAGGTACGGATAAAGTCCGTGTTATTTTTAAATTTAATTCAAGGCTTACCTTTGTTGTTTCCAGTGATGGATGTCGGGTTGTGTCTGTGATTTTCGTTTTCGAATTTGATTTAACCCGGATTGTCAGTCATGGGATAGGCTGAAAATAAAAAGGTCTCGTTCCTAAGATCGAGACCTTTTATATGGGCTTAAAACCAATCTTTTTCTACAAGGATATTTTAATCCCGCAGTTAAAAAGGGTCTTGCTGCTGTAGAATATCTTATTGATAGCCTAATAATTTCATGACTTGTTTGGAGTTTTGCTCCTCACCAAACACCTCGTAGTTGAATGTTTCATCTCTATTGCGGCGAACAAGCACATGTTTAGGTGAAGGAAGTAAGCAGTGGTGGATTCCTCCATATCCGCTTAATACATCTTGATATGCTCCTGTATGAAAGAAGCCCAAGTATTGTACCTTACGGGTCTTCGGCATAAATACCGAGTTCATGTGCGCCTCCTGATTGTAGTAATCCTGTCCATCGCATGTGATTCCACCTAAATTGACGCGTTCATATTCTGAATCCCAGTTATTGATCGGCAATAGAATATATTTTTGGTTCAATGCCCATACATCCGGTAAATTTGTAATGAATGAACCGTCAATCATAAACCAACGTTCGCGATCGTTTTGTTGCTTGCGTCCCAAAACTTTATAGAGAATACCTGATGCTTCAGCAACAGTATATTTGCCAAATTCAGTAATAATATCTGGTTCCATTACTTCATGGTGCGCACAGATTTGTTTGATACGATTGACAATCTCATTGACCATATACTCGTAATCAAAGTCGTGTACCAGTGAATCCTTAAATGGCATCCCACCACCGATATCTAGGGTATCTAAATCCGGATTTACCTTCTTGAATTTACAATATAAAGTAACGTATTTCTCTAATTCGTTCCAGTAATACGGGGTGTCCGAGATGCCTGAATTAATGAAAAAGTGAAGTAACTTTACTTTAAAGTTTGGATTGTCTGCGATCTTGTTGTTATAGAATTCAACAACGTCTTCTTGGCGAATTCCCAGGCGAGATGTATAGAACTGAGAATCTGGTTGTTCTTCAGAAGCAACGCGGATACCTAAAGCACAGGGCTCATCCAGTTCGATTTCATCATCGTAAAGGTTAAACTCCTCTTTGTTATCCAATACAGGTATAATGTTGGTGTATCCATCATGGATCATGTCAATAATATACTGTTTGTACTGATAGGTTTTGAATCCATTACAGATGACTGTAATGTCTTTTGTTACTGTTCCCTGTCTTTCCAATGAATCAATCATCGGCATGTCAAATGCAGATGAAGTTTCTAAGTGGATATCATTTTTCAAGGCTTCCTCTACGATGTGCTTGAAATGGGATGATTTGGTACAATAACAATATTTGTAAGATCCACGATAATTATGTTTCAGAATTGCGGTCTGAAAGAGGATTTTCGCTTGCTGAATTTTTTTGCTGACGATAGGCAAATAGGTAAAACGTAACGGTGTACCGTACGTTTCTATCATTTCCATTAAATTCAAATCGTGGAAATACAATTCGTCGTCGATGATTTCGAATCCGTCTTGCGGAAAACCAACACTTAAGTCAAGAAATTCCTGATAGCTCTGCATTTTTTATTATTTTTGCAAAGATATACTTTAATGGTGAATACCTAAATAAGGAATGTTATTTATTTCCGATTCACTATCAGGAAGTTGTAAAAATTACAAAATCATTAAATGGCAAATTCTATTCAAAAGCGACTTGTTGAAGTCACTGTACAGGCAGTAAAAGAGCTTTACAATGCAGATATTTTAGAAAATCAAATTGCTTTACAAGCTACCCGAAAGGAGTTTGAAGGACAAATTACAATCGTAACTTTTCCCGTAACGCGCTTTTCGAAATCTTCTCCGGAACAAACCGGAAAGGAAATCGGTGCATATTTGCAACAGCATATTGCTGAAATATCGGATTTCAATGTGATAAAAGGCTTTTTGAATATTGTTCTTTCCGATGCTTACTGGATCACGTTGTTGAATCAGACCATAACGGCGAAGGACTTTGGTGTATTTCCTGCGAATGGAAAAAAACTGATGGTTGAATATTCTTCTCCAAATACCAATAAACCGCTGCATTTGGGGCATATCCGTAATAATTTATTAGGATATTCTGTTGCGGAAATCCTAAAAGCTTATGGTTATGATGTGATCAAAGCAAATTTGGTGAACGATCGCGGTATCCATATTTGTAAGTCGATGTTGGCTTGGCAAAAATTTGGTAACGGTGAGACACCCGAGTCTACTGGACTTAAAGGAGACCACCTTGTCGGAAAATATTACGTTGTCTTTGACAAAGCATATAAACAGGAAATCGAGGCATTGAAGGCTGAAGGGCAGACCGAAGATGAGGCAAAGAAAAATGCACCTTTGATGAAGGAAGCACAGGCGATGTTGCAACAATGGGAAGCTGGTAATGAAGAGGTGATCTCACTTTGGAAAACCATGAACAGCTGGGTGTACGCTGGGTTTGAAAAGACCTATAAACAATTAGGTGTTGATTTCGATAAATACTATTATGAATCCAATACGTACTTGTTGGGTAAAGATATTATCCAGGAAGGTTTAGATAAAGGGGTTTTCTTTAAAAAAGAGGATAACTCCGTATGGATTGATCTAACTGCAGAGGGACTGGATCAGAAGCTTGTGCTTCGTGGCGACGGTACTTCTGTCTATATTACACAAGATTTGGGGACAGCACAGTTGAAATATGATGAATTCAAAATGAATGATTCTATTTATGTTGTCGGTAACGAACAGGATTACCATTTCAAGGTATTGTTCTTAATCTTAAAAAAACTTGGTAAAGCTTGGGCTGACGGATTGTTCCATTTATCGTATGGGATGGTCGATCTTCCTTCAGGTAAAATGAAATCACGGGAGGGAACAGTTGTTGATGCGGATGATTTAATGGCTGAGATGCTTAAGACCGCTCAGGAACGTACTGAGGAGCTTGGCAAGACTGAAGGATTGGACGAGGAATCAAAAGCCGTTCTTTACGATACAATTGGAATGGGCGCACTTAAATATTTTCTATTGAAGGTGGATCCTAAAAAACGCCTCTTGTTTGATCCAAATGAATCTGTCGATTTTCAAGGTCATACCGGACCGTTTATCCAATACACACATGCCCGTATCAAATCTGTTTTAAGTAAGGCTGAATTCGATTTTGATAGTGCTGTGTCTGTGCCGGCGACTATTTCTTCTTACGAACGTGACTTAATTCAACAACTGGGTGCATTTCCGGAGATTATTGAAGCTTCTGCGCAAGAGTTCAGTCCTGCACAATTGGCAAATTATATCTATGAGGTAGCCAAGTTTTATAATAAATTCTATCATGAAGAAACCATCTTGAAAGCGGAAGATCATGATGTGAAAAACTTTAGATTGCACCTTTCGGCTTCTGCGGCAAAGGTTATTGCCAAAGGGATGAACTTATTGGGTATTCGAGTACCTGAAAGAATGTAATGCTATGAAGAAAATTCGCGTAGGACTTATTGGTTTTGGAATTTCGGGTCAGGTTTTTCACGCTCCCGTGATGCGTTCGATACCTGAACTGGATCTTGTTAAAGTGACCGCTCGGAAAGCAGATCAGCAAAGTTTGCTAAAGGAACGCTATCCACAGGCAGAACTTGCTTTGTCTGCAGATGATATTTTTAATGATGCAACCATTGATTTAGTCGTGGTTGCAACGTCCAATGAAATGCATTACCCTTTTGCAAAACGTGCTTTGGAATCGGGAAAACACGTTGTTGTAGAAAAACCCTTTACGAATAGCGTCGAGCAGGCCGATGAGCTTATCGCTCTGGCTAAGGAGAAAAATCTGATCTTGGCACCCTACCATAATTTAAGGTTCAACTCAGACTATCGGACCCTGGAGAAAGTAATCAAAAGTGGGCGGCTGGGACGGATTGTAAATTTGGAATCTAGGTTTGATCGTTTTCGTAATTACTTGCGACCTAATGCATGGCGAGAAGAAAATTTACCGGGTTCTGGTATATTTTATGACCTGGGACCACATCTCATCGACCAGGCTTTGCAGTTATTTGGAAAGCCGCATGCTGTCTTTGCAGATTTGGCTGTTCAACGGGATCATGCGAAGACCATTGACAATTTCGACTGCCTATTGTACTATGATAACTTACGGGTATCCCTGAAAGGTTCTATGCTTGCAAAAGAACCCACGCCACGTTATCGTGTCTTTGGAATGAACGGAAATTTTGTAAAATATGGTGTCGACCCACAGGAAGCCTTACTGCGTGATGGTAAATTTCCTGATGAGGATCCAACCTGGGGACAAGAAGATCCGAGTCTATACGGCAAGCTCAATATTGTTGAACAGGGGAATGACATTGAAGAAATGATTCCTTCTGAAATAGGTTCCTATCCTGATTTTTATCAGAACGTTGCGGATAGTATATTGGGGAAAACTACCTTGATCGCATCGGCAGAGCAGGCACGGGATGTCATTAAAATTATTGAATTGGGATATCAGAGTCAATTGGAACGAAGAGTTGTTTCTGTTGAAAATACATTGATTGCTTATTAGATTGTTGCTGTGAGTATACTATACGATGCTATCATTATTGGGGGCGGAGCCTGTGGTTTGATGTGTGCAGCCCAAGCAGGGCTGATTGGAAAGAAGACCTTGGTGCTTGAACGAAACGATAAGGTCGGCGCGAAGATCTTGATTTCCGGTGGTGGACGCTGTAATTATACAAATATCGGTAATAGTCCCGCTAATTTCATTTCTGAAAATCCGGATTTTTTACATGGTATATTCAAACAATGGACAGTGGACGATACCATTACATTTTTTGAACAGTATGGTATTGTAGGGCATGAAAAAACACTGGGCCAGTTGTTTCCAGAGACCAATAAAGCAAAAGATATCGTTGCTGTATTTTCAAAAATTTTATATGAGACAGGGCAGGATATTGCATTGAATACCTTGGTGAAATCTGTAGAAAAAAACGATAATGGCTTTGTGGTAACGGTCGAAAATGCAAAAGGTGAGTCCCGATATCATGCACATAAAGTTGTTATTTCTTCTGGCGGGCTTCCGGTCCAAAAACTCGGGGCTTCGGACTTTGGATTACGCCTAGCCAAACAATTTGGTTTGAATGTAGTCGGTACAGCGCCTGCATTAGTCCCTTTGACAATAACTGGAAAAGACGCTGATTGGTATAGTTCTTTGGCTGGAAATTCGGTGTTCTCCAAAGTGTCTGTTGCCGGAATGTCTTTTGAAGAGAATATTCTCTTTACGCACTGGGGGTTAAGTGGACCCGCAATTCTTCAGATATCAAGTTATTGGAGACCCGGACAGGAGATTACGATTGATCTACTGCCTAATTTTAATTTAGATAATCTGATTAAACAGGAGCGGCAATACGGAGGGAAACGACTTGTTTCACAATTGCTAAACGATTATTTCAGCAGAAAATTGGTCGATGCTCTTGGAAAATTTCTAGCATTGGATACCAAAATCGCCTCACTTAGTAAAGCTGATGCGAAATTGATTGTCGATACTATCCATCGCTTCAAGGTAAAACCTGCGGGAGATAAGGGGTATGATAAAGCGGAGGTCATGCGTGGAGGAGTTTCAACGGAAGAGCTAAACCCAAAGACCTTAATGTCTAAAAAAGTTGAAGGCCTTTATTTTGGAGGGGAGACTGTTGATATTACGGGATGGCTTGGCGGTTATAATTTCCAATGGGCTTGGGCAAGTGGTTATGCTATCGCCCAAGATATTTAGGCATTTTGGGGAGGTAGTGAGAGGGGCAATCTATTCCGGAAAAAATGGGTTAAGCAAGATCATTGATAGAAATATTATTCGATAGAAATATTATTCATTTTGTGAATTTGACGTTTTATCGACAGATTTCTCAGCATAGAGTTGTGTGGCAGCAGCCAAGCGCTGTTTTATTCTCGTTTGTAAATTTCTTGGGGAGAGTACTTTAATGGATTCGCCAAAACCTAAAATTTCTCTTTCCAGTTCAAAGTTAAGTACAACATCAATACGAATTAAGATTGAACCATCCTCCTTTTTGTCTAAAATCTGCTGTGACGCATGTAAGGGTTTTGTTGCTACATAAGGTGCATTTTTTGCATTGATTTGCAATATCACCCGGTGTCCGCGGTCCTTTTGTGTCTTCGTTACGCCTATGGTATCCGAAAAGTAACGTTCGAAATCGACGCCTGTATATTCCTTGTATGAATTTTTGCCCATTTCCTCGATGGCATTGATCCGATCAAGCGCTAGTGTCATCAATCCTTCACTTTTTTTATGGTGACCAATTAGAAACCATCGATTACGATATTCTTTTAGGAGATAGGGTGAGAAAACAAGATCCTGTTGTTGTGTTGCTTTGAACGATTGGTAGCTGATCAGGAGTGGTGTTTTGTCGCGAATGGCTTGATGCAGTGGGCTGATAAAAGAAAGGCCTTTTAGCAGATTGTTGCTTTCCATTTGTATAATAGACGGCGAATTGTCCTTTTTTGTATGGATGCTATCTTCAAGTCGTGCGACGATATCGCTCATTTCATCAAAGCTGGAGAAACCGCTCACATGCTTAAGTACCTCTACAGCCTCCTTCATTTTTTGCATGTCACCGACAGAAATCGGTGAATTGCTAATGCTATAGTTGGGATCTTCATAGGTGTAGAATTTGCGGTGCAAGACGACAATAGGCGCATTGTAGCCGAGCTTATTGCTACGCATGAGTTGAATATCACCTTGTATGGTGCGTTTACTTATCCCATTTTTGATTCCTTCAAATTCATAGAGTGCATCGGAAACCTTTTCCATAAGATCTTCCAAGGTCCATTTCCGATGTCTTAAACGAAGACAATGGTCAATCGTTTTATAACGTATAAGAGCTAGTTTATTGAGTGCCATGCTTTTTTTTGATAGATTGAAAATACAAAAACTTTCTTTATCTACGCAAGGTGATTGCGCAGATTTTTGTGCCTGTGAAGCAAAATGAATAGTCTTTTCGAAATTGAAAAGAAATTCGGGTTTATCCGAGTAAAATAGCTACTTTTGCGCAGAAGCAAACTGGTTCTATCGCTGCTCTTTTTTGAGAGGAGAGGAAAGTCCGGGCAACATAGAGCAACACGCTTCCTAACGGGAAGGCTGCTATGAAAATAGTAGACAGAAAGTGCCACAGAAAATATACCGCTTTTCGGAGTAAGGGTGAAAACGTAAGGTAAGAGCTTACGGTCTTGTATGGTGACATATATTACGGTAAACCTCGTGTGTTGAAAGACCAAATAGGTTGCGAAATTCGAAGGCTGCTCGTCTTCTTTCAATTTATTGGAATTCGTAATGGGTAGGTTGATTGAGTTTGTCAGCGATGGCAAATCTAGATAAATGATAGAAATTCCACTTCGGTGGTCTACAGAACCCGGCTTACAAGGTTTGCTTCTTTTTCGCTAATTGCCAAAAAAATCTTATATTGATTCCCGTAATTGAAAAAATAGCATAACTCTCGATTTATGAGTACAATTTTAATCATTGATGATGAGCGCGCCATCAGAAGTTCGTTGCGTGATATCTTGGAATATGAAGATTATACGATTTTAGATGTCGACAATGGCCGGGATGGATTAGATATTTTAAAAAAGGAAAAAATAGATCTTGTTCTTTGTGACATCAAGATGAATACGATGGATGGGATGGAAGTTTTGGCGGAAGCACACCAAAGCAGCCCGGATATCCCTTTTATTATGATCTCTGGACATGGTACGATTGAAACAGCTGTTGAAGCAGCGAAAAAAGGAGCATTTGACTTTTTAGAAAAACCGCTGGACCTGAATAGACTATTGATCACGGTTCGTAATGCACTGGATAAAAGTTCCCTAGTCACAGAAACCAAGGTCCTGAAACGAAAAGTTAGCAGCTCGAAAACAAAAGATATACTAGGTGAATCGGGGGCCATCAAACGTATTAAGGAAACAATTGACCGGGTTGCACCAACAGAAGCCCGTGTATTGATTACCGGGGCGAATGGCTCGGGAAAGGAATTGGTTGCACGCTGGTTACATGAAAAGTCAAATCGTGGACAAGGCCCATTGATCGAAGTGAACTGTGCCGCAATACCTTCTGAATTAATCGAATCAGAATTATTCGGGCATGAAAAAGGATCCTTCACGTCGGCTATTAAACAACGTATCGGGAAGTTTGAACAAGCTAGTGGTGGAACATTGTTCTTGGATGAGATCGGAGATATGAGTCTATCCGCGCAAGCTAAAGTGCTAAGGGCATTACAGGAACATAAAATCACGCGAGTGGGGGGCGACAAAGAAATTGACGTCAATGTCAGGGTAGTAGCTGCGACCAATAAGGATTTATTGAAAGAGATAGAAGATGGTAATTTCAGAATGGACTTGTATCACCGTCTATCTGTCATATTGATCCATGTGCCAGCGTTAACTGATCGTGTCGATGACATTCCTCTATTGTCCACAAACTTCTGTGAAGAGATCTGTATGGAATACGGGATACCTGTAAAGGAAATTACTACTGCTGCAATGCGGGAATTGAGTCATCTTCCTTGGACAGGTAATATTCGGGAATTGCGCAATATGATTGAACGTTTAATTATTTTGAGCGACAGGTCGATTACCGATAAAGATGTTGTTGCCTTTGCGAACCCTTCCCGCGAGCCAGTGAATGGTATAGCTCATGAAAAAAGTGCAACGAATTACGGATTAGATATGGACTCCTTTGATTCGTTTCAAGATTATAAAGATCATGCGGAAAAAGAATTTATAAAATATAAATTGGAAAAAAATAACTGGAATGTCTCCAAGACGGCCGATGATTTAGATATTCAACGTAGTCACCTGTATAGTAAAATAGAGAAGTTTGGTCTAAAAAGAGATTAACCGTTTAGTGAAATTTCAGTCTAGCAGCTGTGAGCGAAAATTGCAGTTCACTCGGACAAAGCGATAAAAAAAAAGAGATTCCTTATGGAATCTCTTTTTTTTTATCGGTAGAGAGGAGACATCCGAAGTTATCGGACTAAGTGTCGTCAACCCCTCAACCGGGTTATAATTCTTGTGTTTTTAAAATTGCTTTTATATTGGCAACTGATATTTCTGTATAATTATTTATATAATCATTACTTGCAGGTAATTCTTCTTTTTTATGGGTTGAAAGTACGGCGACAACTTTCATTTCAGCATTTTTCGCCGCGGTAATACCAGAAAAAGAATCTTCAAAAACAATACAGCGGTCAACAGGAATTTGCAGATTCTCTGCAGATTTTAGGTAAACCTCAGGATGTGGCTTATGTAGTTTTACATCTTCGCTGCTTAGCGTGGAAGAGAATAAATGACGTATGTTCAATTCATCCAAAATTAAGTCCATATTCTCTCGGGGAGCAGATGTCGCCACAGCAAGCTTAAAACCGTTATTTTTTAATTCCGTGAGAAATTCAATTAAGCCCTTAATAGGGGCAACGTGTTCTTTATAGATAACTCTAAAAAGCTGCTCTTTTTCAAATTCAAGCGTTCGCAGTTCCTCAGGGGATATCGGACGCTGAAAGAAATGCTGCATAATGTAACTATTATGCTTACCATACATATGCTGCTCAAATTCCTCTTCTGTAGCCTGTTGTACATTGTGGTTTTTAAAAAAAGCTCTAAAAGCTTCCGCATGGAAAGGGTTGGTGTGGCTTATGACACCGTCCATGTCAAATATCGCTGCGTATTCTGTCATTGAGCTAATATACAATAATTGCCTTGTTTGATCGATTTTACTCATTCATATTCTGGTAAATATTTTCTTCCGACTAGAGAAAGCTGAGATTAAAGCGCCCTTTGTCGCAATTACTTACGTCATTATGAAATTGGAAAAAGTCTTCATAATCATTGGCAGGATAGCTGCCTTCAAAAAGTTCCAATTTTCTGTAGGTGAATAGTTTATTGTCCTTTATTTCTGACCTAAATTCATACTTTCCAAATGGTTTATTAATAATTTTCTTTTCAGGAGTTATATTTTTGAGCATATTTTCTGGGAGGGCGATGCTAATGCTATCGATATCAGCGTAACCCCTTTCAATGAAAATATCTTCCGTTCTATTTCTACTTTCTGCAATATTGGAATGTGTATTGAATAAATTAGGCTGGATCAAAAGTTTATTACCATTTTTCACAGCGTAGTTTTTGATAAAAATATTCAGGTTCTCCTCAATAAATGGATTTTCCTCCTTATGTTCAATATAGTTTACCTGATTGAAATTGATATTGTCTATATTATAATATTCCGTGAGAAGTTTATTCTTATCATTATTGCTGGCTAAAAGCACGTCCATATGGTTCTCATATTGGGCTCCATAGAACTTGGTATTTAAGGTGCCCTGGATGCTTCCGTCTTCCGAAAGTTTTAGGTCGGCATAGCGCAGTTGAAGATTGGTTGAGTTAATATATTTCGGCGTATGCATGATAACTCCGCCATTTTCGGTGCAAGCAACGACATCTCTATCGTCGGTAAAGTCGCTAAGAAAACCAAATGGAAGGTTTTGGCTCGTACATTCCAGCCAGGTCGTATCATTTTTGAATGGAATACATAAAATGACGTGATTTCCGTCCTGGGCATTTGCAAAGGTTTTGTGAAAACTTTCTTTGCGTCTGCCTGCTTCGACAATACAGTAATAGGAAGGGATATTGACCGCCGACAACATGCTTCGCATGTAATTCGCCAGTGCTTTACAGTCACCGTAGCCCAAGCGGTCAACCTCAGAAGCCGGAAATGGTTCTAAGCCTCCAATGCCGATTTGAATACTGATGTAACGTGTGTTTTTTTGTAAATAATTGTATAGAATCTTTGCTTTGTCTTTATCTGAGCTTGCGTCTTTTGTTAATGCTATAAATTTTTGTTTAGACGCTTCCGTCAAATCTTCTTTTTTGTTCAATAGGCTATTGGATACCCATTGGCCAAATTCTTTCCAATCCCCGAAATTTCCAGTCTTACCATAATAAATAAAATTTTTGGGAACGATGAGTACATTTATTCTTTTCAGGTTAGGATTGGGGCTATAAGATTCATCCTTTTTTGCAGCGATCTGTCCAGTATTCCATGTCTTACTTTCAGTCTTGTCATTTTTCTCTTCTTTGATACTTCCTTTATAGTTCGTTGTTTCAATTCGGCATTCAGTGCCAATTGGTGCAATAAATTGAAAGCTGCTTTTCTCTACGGATACATTACTTGAGACCTCAGGAGTCCAAGATGGAATGATCAAGTTTTGTTTACTTCTAACTTCGTATTGGTATTCGACGGTATAGGGATAGCTATGATAGTCAGGTACATATAATTTTACCCGAGAATCGGCAAACATCGTACTGTTGTCCACAGCGCTAATATCTTTGAAATCTTTCGTTGCAATTTTCTTTTGCAATATCCCCATTTCATTATAGATGGCTCCCTTAAGGCTCTTAATTTCGCTAGATTTATTATAATAGACCGGAAGTGAAGCATAGCGGTCCCCATTTTTATTGTAAACTGTGATAGCACAGGTTATGGTTGTGATGACCTGTTCGGGCGATTTCATTTCTACCACAGTTTTATCATTGCGTACAGTTGCTACTGCTCTGCTCTTTAATGCACTTGGAATATTGGCGACGTCGTAGTTATCTTGTCCAATTGCGAGGATCGGAAGCAGGAAGTATAGTAAGTTGATGAATACGATTTTCATTTTTTACCGATTAATTTTATGTCTAGCTTTTGTTGTTGAATAATACGTGAATACAATTCTTTGAGTGAAAAATATTCATCGACTGAAAATATAGTTTTGTTAAACGCAAGGCTTTGTAGTATTTCAAGTTGATTGCCATTGACCTGCGTTACATATCTATATTTTGCAGTTGACTCCGGGAGTGCTAATGATGCATTCTGAGGCTTCTCAGCAATTTCATAATGATCAGGAATGGTCAATTTAACGGAGTACAATGTTTTGGATTTAAAACCCATATCGACTGGATAAGTTCTTTCCTGTGCTTTAAATGGATTGTAGGAAATCCTGTCAATAACATTGGGCGCTAGCAATAATATGTCTTGTCCCATCTGTTTGGAGACATCTACGATGACATCAAATTCCTCTATCAATAGCTGATCAATTTCTTCAAGGTTTTGGATACTTGATTTTGTTAAAGTTACGTTGGGCATTTCTTCGTCCAGTTTTTCCCAGTATTCCTCCAAAGAATTGAATTTGGCGATATGTTGGCGCTTTAAGAAGGCTTTGTTACCCCTGCTACTTATGGTCAGTTTTCCCTTAATTTTAGATTGTTCATCTAAGGCTCCCTCCAATACGTAGCTCACATCGGAAGATTCTTCTACCGTAAGCGGAAACCAATCCGAGCTCTTTTTGGAGTAGATAATTCTTCCTCGTTCATTTAAACATTGTAAAGGTAGTTCTCCAAAAGGTAAGTATGAATTGGAGGCATCTAGTTTATATTTTACACCATCTATATTTACGCAGGCGATGACATAGTCGAAGTCAGATAATACGGGAAATAAGGCATTGGGAGTTCCGTTTCGTCGCGTTGAAAGAATAATAGGGTAGGCCTCCAGATCTGCAGTTAATAGCGCGGTTACTAGCGCTAAATTGATGTCGCCAATATTGCCAGTTCGTTTTTCCAATGCTTTTTCAATGCCAGATTCTGCATATTTGCCTAAATAGTTATTCCATTTTATTTGTTTGTTGATATAGTTATATATCTTCTTTGCTTTTTCTAATTTGGTGTCAGTAGGAGAAACAATTGTTGCTAAACTGGCTTTGAATAAGTCTGTTTTTTTTAATTGGCCACCAAAAGCCTTTTCATTCATTAGGTCCGTATCTACGTCTTTCCAGGTTTTGCTAAATGTCTTCTTGCTACCTGTACTCGGATAAAAGATTGATTCAAGCTCATAATAGATAGCAGATTTGAAATTGGTTGGCGAAGTCATGTAGTCCTCTTCAACAAATGCCGGAATGTTCTTCATTGTATAGGTCAATTTTGAACAATCCATTCGCAGTCCATCCAGGAAAATATATTCTTTCAATGCTTCGGCTTTTTGATCGGCAAGTTTGTAAGGACCACGTAAAACTACATTGTAGGCGAAAGAAGCAGGAATAATAGCGATATATTGGCTTTGTATTTTGGGAATATCATCTTGAAATTCCCATGTCTTGAAATTAAATAAATCCTGCTCTAGCGTCCGATAGGACACTTCAATAATAGATCCTTCTTTAATATTCGGAAGGGTGAATTTATTAAGGTCCAGATAGGGCGAGTAATTTTCCCTGAAAACTTTCTTGTTTTCAAGCTCCGTTTTCTCGATCCTGCCATTTTCTAAGTTATATGTAACAGCCTTTAGTTCGTCAAAATAGTCACGTATGTAACTTCCGCGTTTATACGAGGGAATTTCAAAATTAGCTTTTTTAAACCCCTCTTTGTTATTGATCCGGATAAGTACATGGTATTCATGTTGAAGTTTTATACGATTATCATAATCATCAACAAAAACAGAACTCCGTCCAAACTCATTGAGCACAATAGCATTGGCATTACTATCCAGGTCTGTTTTCGAGAAATCCGAAATAGAAACCTTACCAAAGTCAAAAGTTTGGGCTATACTATTTGTATAAATAGAAAATATTAAAAATAGCGTTAAAAACTGGCGCATAACTATAGGTGTAATAATTCACGAATATAAGTTTTTAGCCAAAATTAAACGATACTTCAGAATAATTATTTGTCTAGTTGCAAAAGATTATTAATAATTTCGGTGATGTTATCGATATCTTCACCATCTTCCAGCATAGAGAATGCAAGATAGGTGGCGTAGATTTCCGGACTGAATTTTACGTGCTTATCAGCAATAAACCTATCGATCTGTTCTTCATTACATTCAAAATTGATGCTCTGTAATTCATTGAAAAGATTGGTTGAAATGGTCTGATGATTTTCACCACAGGCAAATCCTGCAATGATATGGAATAGAAACTTATCGGTTATTTCGTCATCTTCCTTTTTGAACATAGCACGAATATGCTTATAATCGAATTTAGTTTTTGCGCTATTCACAATAGTGTCCCAAATCTGATACTCTGCTTTTGTCTCCATAGCTCGCTTTAAATTTATATTGGTATAACCAATATAGCAAAAATAATTTGATTTTTGGCAAGGATAATGAAACTTATTGGCCTACTCAAAGGAGCTGTAATAAGCGGATTATCTGTCGGTATAAAATTCACCAGATCCTCAGGTAAAGGACGAGATGTCAATCATGATGAATAACTTAGGC
Organism: Sphingobacterium sp. UME9; assembly: GCF_014170215.1. Lineage (NCBI taxonomy): Bacteria > Pseudomonadati > Bacteroidota > Sphingobacteriia > Sphingobacteriales > Sphingobacteriaceae > Sphingobacterium > Sphingobacterium sp. UME9. The sequence continues at coordinate 87,138 of NZ_LZZP01000001.1, forward strand.
TTGTAATAAGGTGAAAACAATCTCTCCTAAGAAGCAACCTAATATAACGCCAAATAGAATCGACAAAATCACTTTTAACCATACTGGGCTTGTTGCTAAAATTAGTTTCATGCCGCAAAATTGCTTTAAAAATATGCTTGAATGAAGACTTTTCTCTTATTTAAAGCTAGCTGTGGCGATACGATGACATGAATTTTTGGCTTTGTGGTATGATAATTGAAAATTAATAGTTGAATTCGATTTTTTTAGTAATTTAAGTCGGAAAATGAAATTGTTGAAATAGCCTGATTTATAATTATGATAACACGAATAGTATTGACAATTGCTCTATTTACTTTAACAAAAGTTGGGCTTGGCCAACAGGTGAATATTGATAAAATTCGAAAAGAATATGCGGAGGCCGTGAAGGATGAGGATCTGTGTGAACATAATTTAGAGGTGCTGACGGAAGGTGCCAAATCACCGACCGAGAAAGTATATCTGGCCGCTTATCAAATACTTTTAGCGAAACATATAGGCAATCCTTTTAAGAAAGTTGGGCAGTTCAAAGAGGGCAAAAAGCATTTGGAAGAAGTGATTAAGGAAAATCCAAATCATATTGAAGCACGGTTTATACGTTGGAGCGTACAGGTGCATGCGCCTTCTTTTTTGGGATATAACAATAATATCCTTGAGGATAAAAATTTCCTTGTTAAAAATCTTTATAAATTACCCAATGAAGAGGCTAAATCAATTATTTATAATTATCTCAAAGGCGCAAATCCCTATCTTAAAGGTGGGCAAGTATTTAGCGCTACAGAGCTGAAGGAGCTAGCCCAATAGGACGTTAAAGGTTGTTAATTTGACAAGACTGTGGGGTATTTTGGCTAGAATATTGCGTATCTTGCTGTATGAATTAATTCAACATCTACAAAAAGAGTATATCATGAAGAATTTAGTTTTTCCAATGACTGTATTAACGGCCAGTTTGTTTGTTATCGGATGTGGTGTCAGCAAAAAGCAATATGCTGGTTTACAGTCCGACTATAGTAAATTACAAACGGAGCACAGTCAATTGACCAAACAATATCAGGATGGACAGCTTCAATTGGCTGAGGGTCGGACACGGATCAAGAGTTTAGAAGATCAGTTGGCCTCCGAACGACAAAATAATACGGATCTCCGATCGGCTTATGCTGCTTTGCAGAAATCGCTAGATAACAGTATTAATCAGAATTCACAGGGAAATATTAATATTTCCAAGTTGGTTGATGAAATTAACGCTTCAAATAAATATATTAAGCATCTTGTTGAGACGAAAAACAAATCCGATTCCTTGAATCTGGTATTGACCAATAATTTGACGAGATCGCTTAGCCGTGAGGAATTGCAGGAAGTTGATGTACAGGTATTAAAAGGGGTAGTTTATATCTCACTTGCTGATAATATGCTTTACAAATCCGGTAGCTATGAAATTAACGATAGAGCTGATCAGACATTAAGTAAAATTGCGAAAATTATCCAGGATTACAGAGATTATGAAGTATTGATTGAAGGTAATACCGATACCGATCCAATTTCTAAACCTAATATTCGGAATAACTGGGATTTAAGTACCCTGAGAGCCTCTTCTGTGGTACAGGCTTTACAAAATAAATATGGTGTGGATCCTAAACGCTTAACTGCAGGCGGTAGGGGAGAATATAATCCAATTGCAGATAATACGACCGCGCTAGGTAAGCAACGGAATAGAAGAACGCAGATTATTATCACCCCTAAATTGGATCAATTTATGGAGTTGATTGATAAAGCTCCGGAAGCTACCGAAGTACCATCGGCACAATAGATTTTAATGAGGTAAATAAAAAAATCCTTTCCGTTTTCGGAAAGGATTTTTTTATTATCCAAAGAATTTACTTGGATCAAAACCATGCTCTTTCAACACATCATCTGGTACACCATTCCAGACTCCGGGTTTATTTCCGGCATAGCCAATATCTTTTACACCTATTTCACTCGTGTAAAATCCTGAAGAAGTCAGGTTGCGCATCAATGAAAAGAAGGCAGCACCTTGTTTCATTTCCGGTTTTGCCAAATCAGGGTAGGCAATATCATCCACCAATGCAAGTTGATCTTTTGCACTGCATTTGATAAATACTGTTCCGTAACGCTTTTTGGATTGGAGGTCCAGCCAACGAAGTCCGCCGCGCATAGGGATTTTATTATCAGGCAAATCTTTTACGATAAATTCGATAAAATCGGGTACTCCCGCTTCCGAAGCGCTTCCTGAAATGTTATCCTTAGGAATAATAATATCAGCCAAAACAGTGATTGTAGCCATTTCATGTTCGTCAAAAAACTTTTCGGCGTATAATTGTTCCGTACGTTCGTATTCAAAATCTTGGACTCCAGGTAATTTTTTGCTATTGTCTGCTACTGCATTTTTAGCATCTTTTGAATTGCAAGCTGCGGTTAAAAGACCAGATCCAGCTGCAATTAATCCTAATGCTCTTAAAGATTCTCTTCTATTCATGCTTTTAACCGTTTAATTTTTTCTTTTCTTGAAGTATATATTCTGCTGTCCGCATTGATAAAGCGAGTATTGTCCAGGTCAGATTTTTGTCACCTTGTTGTACAAATGGTCCCGCATCTACGACGTAGAGATTTTTACAATCGTGCGCTTGTCCCCATTTGTTCAAAACGGAGGTTTTAGGGTCATTTCCCATTCTTGTGGTACCACCTTCATGAATAATTTTTCCGGGAGCTTCCAGTCCATACAATGTATCTGCTCCTGGTATTTTAGAAGTAATTACAGCGCCCATTTCGTGCATAATAGACTGAAATGTCTCTTGCATATGTTTGGCTTGTGCTATTTCTTCATTAGCCCATTTGTAGTTGAAACGTAGCACAGGAATTCCGAATTTGTCGACTTTATCGGGGTCAATTTCACAGTAATTGTCTTTTCTTGCCAATGCCGTTCCCCGGCCTGCCATACCTACATTTGCACCATAATAGCTACGGAAATCTTCTTTTAATGCGGTACCATAACCGCCTTTGGCTTTTGACTTCCCATCCGAATTTTTCGCAAGGTCATTTACTTTCGGTACCCAATTCAAAAATCCATAAGAGGGCATATGTAAACCACCACCATATTCGATGTGGTAACCTCTTGGGAAATTCAACTTGGCATTATCTTCCCACCATGGTGAATAAATATGGACACTTCCAACGCCATCCTCATTATAACGCTTCCTGTCAAGTAGTTGTGGTAAAAAGCCCGATAAACTGGCCCCTGTAGAATCGTGGAGATATTTTCCGACTAAACCGCTGCTATTACCAACACCCCCAGGATGCGATTTTGATTTGGAATTTAACATGATCCGCGCGCTTTCACAGGCGCTAGCACCCAAAATAACGGTTTTTCCCTTAACGGTATATTCTTGCAAATCCTTGGTGTTTACATAAGAAACACCAACTGCAATTCCTTCATCATTTGTAATGACTTCTCTTACCATTGCATTGTCTATCACCTTTAGGTTACCCGTTTTCATCGCTGGAATAACCAGACAAGATGAAGAAGAAAAGTCTCCATAAACTTTACATGCACGACCACATTGGCCACAGTAGAAACAGGTACCTCGATCTTTAATATCTTTTGATACTTCGGTTAGCACGGCTCCTCTTCCGGGAATCACTGGAACTCCAGCTTTTTTGGCACCTTTTGCAATATATAATTCGTTTAAGCGTGGCTTAGGTGGTTTCATAAAAATACCATCGGGTTCGTTATGAATACCTTCTGCCGTGCCATATATTCCGATCATTCGATCTACACGGTCATAAAATGGCTTAACTTCTTCATAAGTGATAGGCCATTCGTCTGTTACTCCATCCTTTGGCTTGAAATCGTCAGGTCCCATACGTAATGAAATTCGACCCCAGTGGTTGGTTCTGCCGCCCAGCATACGTGCTCTAAACCATTCAAATTCAGTTCCCGCTACCTTGCTGTAGGGTTCACCTTCGATTTGCCAGCCACCGAAGGCGGCGTCAAAATCCCCGAATGGTCTTGTGGTGCCGGCACCTCTTCTTGGGGATTCCCAAGGCCAGCGTAGTTGTAACGAATCTTTTGCTGGGTCATAAAAAGGACCTGCTTCCAGCATCAATACTTTAAGCCCCGCATGTGCAAGTATATAACCTGCCATACCACCACCTGCGCCTGAACCAACTACGATGGCGTCAAATAATTCGGGATTTTCTTTAATTTGATAATCTGACATAATTAAATGAAGTAATTAATTGAGAGGCCTGTGCGATACATCTGCCCTAAGGCTTAATATGTAAATGAGAAGGTTCAATTAATTTAATGGTTATTGTTTCATGTTTAAAATCATCGTGAATATATCGATAAAAATTCGTTTTTTTTAATTTAATTTATCGATTTAGCAGATTTTAAATAAAGAATATGGGATTGTTACAAAAGATACCGTGTTTTATTGAAATTTTAGGTAGTGCAGTCATTCACAACTGCGTTTATTCCGTTGCAACGAAATAAACGCAGTTGTGATTTACAGGTCTTTTAGTTTGATGACTTTGTTGATATGGATTTCCTGTAGAAAGACCTCATCATGTGAAATGACGAGTAGCGTACCTTTATAAAGCTGAATCGCTCGGGTTAGAATCCGGATATTTTGAAGATCTAAATTGTTTGTTGGTTCATCAAGAATAATTAAATCTGGAGACTGTTGCTGAATGGTGAGGCAACATAATATCAGACGCATTTTTTCACCACCACTCAATAGTTGGCAGGGTTTATCCCAATCGTCTTTTCCAAATAAGAACCGATTGAGCCTAATTTTGATCTCATGTTCAGGTAGCGCGTCGCTATTGAATTGCTGGGCCTGCTCGTAAATACTTAGATGCGAAGACAAAATGGAGTATGTTTGATCTAAATAGATCGAACGAAATGATTGGCGTTCAATTTTTCCTTGTACAGGTGTCAATTGGCCGAGTAGAAGTCTGACCAATGTCGTTTTACCAGATCCATTCTGTCCTTGTAGTGCGATACGATCTCCGCTGAATAATTGAAAGTTGATATTAGCTGGCCAGAGTCCTTGTGAGTCATACTTGAAATTGACATTTTCGACTTTGACCATACTCTTTCCGGTTGGAAAGGTACTGTTTCCTAAATCTATTTTAATCTCATCCAGTGCAGATTGTGAACCTCGGAGTTCCTGTAGATCGGATTTGATATCTCCAATTTTGTCCTGATGCACATTTTTTATCTTGGCGGTACTCTTTTCAGCATTGTTGCGCAGTGTATTCATCATGATGCGCGCCACACCTGCCTTTTCCTGTTTTTTTTGACCGCGGTTGTTTAATCTATTTTGGCGTTCGATTGTTTCTCTTTCTTTCTCCTTTGCAATTTTGATCGCCCTTTCCTTGTGGTGGATATCTTGTTGTAACGCATGGCGCTCGGTCTCTTTTTGAGTTTCGTAAAAGGCATAATTCCCCCCATACCGCTTAATGCCCATTGGGGTCATTTCGGCCATGTCATCCAGTAAATTAAGCAGGGTTCTATCGTGGCTGACAATAATCACTGTGTTTTTGCTTGATTGAATCCAATCGTATAGTAGCGTTTTGCTATCCATATCCAAATGGTTGCTGGGTTCATCAAGAAGAATAAGTTCGGATCGGTGAATGTGAATTCCGGCCAATAAGACTTTTGTTTTTTGTCCACCACTAAGGGACGACATCTTCTGTGTCAACTGGATATCGTGCAGATCCCATTGCTCGAAAGCTTCTTGGCAGCGTTCCTCCAAGGTCCAATCATCTTGAAGTCTATTGAAATTTTCTTCAGACGCATCGCCAGCTAATATGGCGTGGAGTGCATTTAATTTTTTGGCAATGCCAAGTGCTTCGGCGACTGTATTATCCTCAAATTGTCCCACAACTTGAGGGACATAATAGGTGCTGGTACTGACTTGTACGCTGCCACTGGAAGGCAATAGTTCTTTGGCAATCAGTCGCAATAAAGTTGATTTACCGACACCATTGTGGCCGATGAGCGCTATTTTCTCTTGCGCATTGATGTGTAGATTTATGTTCCCAAACAATAAATCTTTATTCGGATGTATATAAGAAAGTTGTTGTAATGAAAGCATGTTGAAATTCTTTAAATGTTAGAAAAGACCATTTGGACAGGTATTGTCAATGGATGGTATTTATTTCGTTCTAAAGAATTTTAATCTTACATGCAGTTTTAAGGATGTTGAGAGAAGCAAATATAGCCTTTTTATTTTGATGACGGGAAAGTTTTTGAGGAATAGTCAAATTGTTTATTTTTCTACTATTTGCTTCGGACAAATTGTACTTTTGAAAAAACGAATATTGTGAATAGAGTTCTCCTTATAGATGACGAAGAGAAACTTCGGAAATTGATGGCCAAAATTATTAGCCTGGAAGGTTTTGATGTGATTGAAGCTGCTGATATTAAATCGGGGTTGAAAAAGCTTGAAGTCAGTGACGTGGACGTTGTACTTTGTGATGTCAAACTACCTGACGGTAATGGGGTAGAAACGGCCAAATTAATTAAAGAGCGGTATCCAATTGTAGAGATTATTCTATTGACAGCATACGGGAATATACCGGACGGTGTTCGGGCGATAAAAAATGGTGCTTTTGAATATATTACCAAAGGAGATGACAATAATCGCATTATACCCCTACTTTATAAAGCCAGTGAAAAGGTTGCATTGGCAAGAAGGGTACAACAGTTAGAAAAGCGATTAGGAGATAGACTTTCTTTCGATAAGATTATTGGAAAATCTAGTGCAATAAAGGCTGCCATTGGCATGGCACAAAAAGTTGCTGTTACAAATACAACGGTCTTGCTCACAGGCGAGACTGGTACCGGTAAGGAGGTTTTTGCACAGGCAATCCATCAGGCGAGTTCCAGGAGAGCGCGTAGTTTTGTGGCCATTAACTGTGCCGCATTTACAAAAGATCTGCTGGAAAACGAGCTGTTTGGTCATAAATCCGGTGCCTTTACCGGTGCTACTAAAGATCAGCGGGGTTTATTTGAAGAAGCACATTTGGGGACTATTTTTCTGGATGAAGTCGGGGAGATGGCTGTGGAACTTCAGGCCAAAATTCTCCGTGTTTTGGAAACGGGCGAGTTTTTAAAAGTAGGTGACTCCAAACCAACGAAAGTGGACGTACGCATCATAGCCGCGACCAACAGAAATCTCGAAACCGAAATTGCATCTGACCATTTCAGGAGTGATCTATTTTATAGGTTGTCCGTTTTCACGATTGAATTGCCACCACTGCGTGAGCGCATTGAAGATATAGCAACTTTGGCACAATACTACGCTGATATCTTTGCTTTAAAATCCAACTTGAAACCCTTGCGGATGACCCCTGAGTTTGTGCAGGCATTGGAAAGTAACCTATGGCGGGGAAATATCCGTGAACTGAAAAATGTGATTGAGCGCAGTGTGATTTTGAGCGAGGGCGGCATATTAGGTGTTGAGGGCCTTCCTTTCGGTGAACGTGACTATAGAGAAGGGGCAAGCGTCTTATCAAACTTTTCAATGTCCAATATGGAGAGGCAACATATACAACGTGTATTGAAACATACGAATGGAAATAAAGCTGAAGCTGCTCGATTGTTAGAAATTGGCATAGCTACCTTGTATCGAAAAATTGAAGAATATAAAATCCAATGAAACTTAAAGCAAAGCTGACATTTGGGGTAGGATTTTTATTTTTTATGATCTTACTGCTTGCAATAGTGAGTGGGTATTATGTTTATCGATTAAAAAAAGATACCAATAATATTTTAGTCGACAATTATAATACGTTGCATTATTCCAGAAATATGCTGTTGGCCTTGGAAGATCTTCATACGAATGGGAAGAGCATTGCGCTATTTGAACATAATTTAAGCCTCCAAAAGCGCAATGTAACTGAGCCTGGAGAACGAGCGGTGACCGAACGTGTAGATCATCACTTTTTGAGTTTAACGAAACAGCTGAAAGATTCTACAATTGCTGCTGACTTACACAAAGATATATTCCAGCTAATGTATCTTAATATGCAGGCAATTGAAAATAAAAATAACATCGCCAATGCAACAGCCGAAAAAGCTATTTTGGCGATCTCCATTGTAGGTGCGATCTGTTTTATGATTGCGTTTGTATTGCTTGTCAATCTCCCCCTGGCCATTGCTGGCCCAATTGTACAATTAACCGATAGTATTAAACAGATTGCTGCTGGGAACTATAAAAGGAGACTTCATTTTAAGCGAAAGGATGAATTTGGAGAAGTGGCGCAATCGTTCAATACAATGGCTCAAAAACTCGAGGAATATACGGAAAGTAAATTGGGTAAGATCTTGCAGCATAAAAAGAGAATTGAAGCGCTTATTGATAATATGCATGATGCCGTTATAGGGATAGATGAGGAAAAAAGAGTGCTTTTTGCAAATGAACCCGCTTGTTTGCTCTCGGGGTTAAAACACGCAGAATTTGAAGGGCAAAAATTAGCGGAAATAGCATCTTCCAATGATTTGATTCGTAAGCTTCTCGATAGGATCAACGCTTTAAACCAGCAATCCGAGCATCTGGGTTTGGTTCAGATCTTTGCCTATGGAAAAGATAACTACTTTGAACTGGAGGTCATTGACATCAATGTTGTACCAACGGGAGAGGAGAGTTCGCAGTTTATTGGACAATTTATTTTGTTGAGGAATGTGACAAGTTTTAAGGAACGTGATGTCGCAAAAACAAATTTTATTGGAACGGTATCTCATGAACTGAAGACACCAATCGCATCAATACGTATGGGGATCCAATTGCTCGAGAATAAGCGGATTGGGGAGTTAAATGAAGAACAAAAAGACTTGCTTGAAGGAATTGCTGATGATACAGAGCGGCTTCTGAAAATTACGGGGGAACTTTTGGATATTGCACAAGTGGAGAGCGGTACCATTCAGATGAAGCTGAATCCGGCGACAATCGGACCGATTATAGATTATGCCCTTTTAGCCAATCGTTCAATGCTTGACCAAAAGAAAATTCGACTACAGGTTGACCTGGAAGAGGAACTGCCGATGGTTTTTATTGATAACGAGAAGACCGCATGGGTATTGACGAATCTACTGTCCAATGCAATTCGTTATTCCGATGAAGGGGGGGCGATTTGTCTTGCTGTCAAAAGAATGGGGGCCAGGGTGCTTTTGCGTGTTGAAGATCAGGGACAAGGAATCCCGGTACAATATTTAGCGAAGATTTTTGATCGGTATTTCCGTGTTCCGGGGGGTACAAAGGAAGGAACGGGCTTGGGTTTAAGCATAAGCAAGGAATTTATAGAAAGCATGGGGGGAGAGATTGATGTGCAAAGTGTTTTTGGAACTGGAAGTGTATTTTTCGTTTACCTTCCTATTGCACCGCTTAAACAATCCACTTAAAAAAAGGAAGAGCTCAATGAAAAGCTCTTCCTTTTTTGCTTTACGAGAGATTGAAAGATCCTGCAGCTTGCTATGCAGAGGCTGTAGGATCGGCACCCGCTAAAGTTTTATTTCATTGTCATCGATAAGTTTTGCATCACGTGTATTTTTTTGTACTGCGATAGCTGAAAAAATACTCAACGAGAAGGACATTGCATAGAATCCTTTTTCACTTAACAGCAGATCCGCGTTCCATAGTCCTACAGTTAATAGCACGACGGCGGCAATTGTTGCAAACCAGCTTAAACCATAGTACAATTCGGTAACAGCTAGTCCTTCTGCTTTATCTCTTACACTTTTTTGAACGGAGATAACCGCAAATAGCGCAAATAGTAAAATTGTAAAATAATACCCTTTTTCATTTAATGCCATTGTTGCATTCCATAAGCCTACACAATAGCCAACGGTACCAACCAATAATGCGGTCCATGAGGCCCCGATAAATGCTCCTGTTGGTTTAAATGGATTTCTTTTGTCTAAATTTCTTTCAGCCTTTTTTTCTTCAATCATGTTTTTTAGCGGTTCCATAATTTTCTTGTTTTAGTTTTAATTTGTTGTTGTTTTTATGATTCAAATATCGATAGGAACTAATTATTTTAAAACTTGAATTTATAAGAATACTGACGATATAATATTGTTTAATATATTTGTTTAATTCTAAATTTAAGCTATGGCGGACGCGATATCGGATCTACTATTATTATTGAATAAGGATGATATTAGGGATTTTAAAACCTTTTTGAAACAAAAGAATAAGCGAAATGATGTGAAAAATATCAAGTTACTTGAGATTATAGAAACTGATGATATAAATAAGCTAAAAAAGTTATATGATCCCAGTAAAAACCGGGATGCTTATCACGCATTGAGGAAAAGGCTTCATGATAGTCTTTTGTTTTTCCTTTCAAATAAGGTTTTTGAACGAGAAAACAGTGAAGCCCACGAAGCGTTGAGATTATTTGTTGTGGGTCGTTTTCTATTGGAAAGTCAGTTCATTAAGATTGGATTCAAATGCCTTCAACGGGCTGAGGACAAGGCTCTTGTTCTGGAGCAGTTTAGTTTGCTGAACGAAATCTTGCAAATCAGACTACAATATGCACATTTAGATTTGAATGTCAATTTAGAATTGCTTATCGATCGTTTTACCGAAAATCAGCAAAAGTTGCAGCAAGAAGCAAAATTTCAGATTGCTTATGCGCTGTTGCGTTCAGCATTGCAGGATATTCATTTGAAAGCAAAAATAATTGATATCAATAAGTTGATTTTGAGTGTGCTGAGTAAATACAGTATTTCTTTGGATGATCTCTTATCATTTAAATCACTCTATCAACTTTTGTATATTGCAAATGAGTATGCCGCAATACATCAAAACTATACACTGGTTCGTTCTTTTTTAAAAACAGCAGACAATTTTTTGATGAAGTATGATGAACAATCGGCGCATCAGCTATTTTACTATCTTCATATTTTGTATTATCTGGCCAATTTTAATTTGAGGAATGGATTCTTTAACGAGAGCATCGTGTATTTAGAACGCTTGAATGAAGTTTTATCTCATGGAAACGCGGTTTTTCGAGCCCAGTTTCAGTTACGGTGCCATTTGTTGATGGCATTGAATTTCCATTACCTCGGCGATGGAATAAAAGGTCTTTCCGTGTTGAGGGCGGGGATTAAACAAGCCGCACCAAAATCAAATGAGGTTGATCTTGCAGATCTACAGTTGTGTTTGATAATGTTTTTAACGCAATTTGAAGATAAAACAGCATTGATTGAGCTTCGACAGTTGATTCGAACAGATGCTTGGTACGAGAAGAAAATGGGCATGTTGTGGACGATTCGGAAGAGTCTGCTCGAAATTCTGATCCATATTCAATTCGATCACATCGATTTGGCAACCTTGAAATTAAAAAGCTTTGTCGGTAGGTATAAAAAATACTTGCTGAATGTCAAGGAAAACAGAGTGATTGATTTTGCCAAATTGATAGAGAAATATCTTTTAAATCCAGCAGTTATTCAAGGGAAGTCCTTTCGGGCAGCTGTTCAGGCTATGGCGGAAGACAAAGAAAATAAGGATTTATTTGTTATGGGATTTATTGCTTGGTTGAAAGCTCTTATTGTATCTCAAAGTCCGTATCAGGTTTTATTGAACTTGATCAAAGAAAATAGCTGGTGATCAAAGAAGATAGCCGGTGATCAATAATGAAGGTGATCAATAATAAATATGTAAGACGATTTGTTTCTTTGAAGAGTCAATCAGGTTCTGTAGTCTTTTGTAGAATTCGACGTTTACCATAGGACAGCCTTCACTGAGACATACTGGATCTACTTGTTCATCGTAAGGCATGCGGTCATATTTGTGTAGAACGATGTTTCTAGCATATGCATTGCTATTGGAGCTATCTAAGCCATATAATTTATATGCTTTTCCAAATTTACCGTTATACGAGCTGCCGATAGCATAACTACCTAGCGATGTCGCATGAGAGTTATCTGTATTGCTAAATTGCAAAAGATTCTTTTTTCCGGTTTCGGATCCGGATCCATGCGCCACTAGCCCTTGATCTTGAATCCGATCTGTTTTTAGATCTACGACAAAAAAACGATTTCTTCCCGAGGGTCTTTTCATATCCAAGAGAAAGGATATGTCACTATTATACTTTTTGTTGTTTATGATGCGTTTTTTTACGTTCTTTATTGCCATCGTATAGCGAAAGGCGTCTGAAGGAGTATTTTCTTCCTTATCAACAACGGCTAAAAGCGTGTTTTTTTGAATGGTTTTGTATGTGATAAGGCCAATTCCAAGGATAATAACCAAAAGAATGATTTTATTCATGTAAATAAAGCATATTTTATAAGGTACTTTTATTGAATCTTATGTCTGCTGTTCGAGAGACCTATTCTATTTGTTTATAAAATCGTTCGAAGGTTTTCCAGTATTTATCTTTGTAGATGCTATAATCAATTTGAAGATTGTCCCTGTATTCTTCGATTAATCGATCAATCGTTCGTGAGGCTTTTCGAAATTCTGTACAAGCCAAGTAAATTTCCCTGAGGTTATCGGCAGTTTCTCTGCCGATATTAAGAAATCCAATATCATTTGGAAGACTGTCCATTAATTCTTCTTCAAATTTATCCATTAAGTCGTAGTTCTCCTGATCGGGCATGCCATTGGTTGCTGTTCCGTCATAGCTAATCTTTAATGTAACTATCCAAGGGTGAGAAGATTTTCCATCCCAGTCTAACAACGTTGTATTTACGATAGCAAAGATAGGTAAGTCGTTCTCCAGGATGCCTTCAAAAGCAGTGTATGTGTCATCTGCGGTCCGGTGTCTAACGTCGGTATATTTTTCCACAAATTCCTTTTCTCGCCAGATCAAATAGTCTTTTAATTTAAGTAGAGGAATCAGCTCTTCTGTTGCGAGTTCTTTTGAGGTTACATTCAAGTTGTCTATGGCTATGATCGAGTTCAATTCACCAATGTAATTGTCGAGAAATATTTCTATCCCATGGGAAATATTGGCTTTGTTCTCTTCCGTAAAATCGGGGTGAACAATAACAATATCGACTTCATCCGGATGGTATCTATGTTGAATGGGGTAAAAAAACATATCCTTGATGTCAAAAGTGAATCCATACATCGTGATTTTGAATTTTTCCATATCCGCAATAGCGGGTTTTAATGCAGTAAATTTCCAACGCGCTAATGCTGGAGCAGACGCGATCAGATGTTCTACGAACGCAACGTTTTTGATGACACCATCTGGGGTAACTACAAGTTCTGCGGTGTCATCATCGTACATTCCCGTTAAGAAATACAGTTCCTTGCGAAGAGCATCGATCTTCGGCGAAAGTTTGCTGAAAAAATTCTGATCAATTTGTTCTCCATTCTTGACGATTTGAAAAAATGCGTGTTCGTTTTTTGTAAACCAATCCCAAAAATCCGCTATACTGTCCTTTTTATTTTCTTTTTTACCAAAAATATTGTTCAAAAATCCCATAATTAATAGCTGTTTGATTGAATCATCAAAGTGCGTATCTGTTTCTTAAAGTGTTTTTTATAACAACAGAGGAGAAAATGATCTGAATGAAATAATCATGAATACCTCTGCTCCTAAATTTAATTATATAATTATAATCCGGCAAGGGAATTTAAGTTTAAAAATAATTGGACAAACAATTGCGTATGGAGTTTGTTAGGATTATTGTTGAATTATAAATTAAAATTGGTCTTATGAAATTTAGCAAATTAACATTTTGTCTATTGGCAACTACAGTTGTGCTTTCCTTTACGGCTTGCAAATCAGGTTTATCTGACGAGAAGTTGGAAGAAAAGATCGAAAATGCACTTACCGGTCGTAAAACCGTGGACGTCGACGTTAAAAAAGGGGAAGTTATCTTAAGTGGTACGGTTGCTTCCGAAGAAGAAAAGCAACAAGTGGAGTCTATTGCTAAAACAGCAGGCGATAAGGACATCAAGTCTATTCAAAACAATATTATCGTTAGCGCCCCAGTGTCGTCGACTCCAGCTCCTATTGAGGTATCCAATAATGATGCGGTGCTTGGAGCAGCAGTGAATACGTTTATGAAGGATTTTCCTACGGTACAGGCAAGTGTAAAGGATGGTGTGATCGCTGTTACAGGTACTTTGGAGCAACCTAAGATAATTACCTTAAAACAAGGTTTGGATAACTTAAATCCCAAGAAAGTGGATCTAAGCGGTATTGTTGTCAAAAAATAAAATAGTGAAATTATGTCATTGCAGGAAAAATATAAGGTTCTTTTAGATACGGCACAATCTTCAGGTGTAAATGACCTGAACTATGCCGAAATGGATGGAGTATTGCAAATTCGTGGTACAGCACCAACAGCAGATGTGAAAAATAAGCTCTGGGAAATCTACGGTAATATAGATCCTAATTTCCAAACCGGAGATGTGGTTTTAAATGTAGATGTGGCTACGGAAGTGCCCGGAAGCCAGGTGAAAGTGATAACAGAAAATAGCAATTTGAACATTAGAAAAGGCCCTGGTACAGACCAGCCTATCGTGGGAAAAGCTGCTAAAGGAGAAATCATCACATTGATTAGTAAGGCTAATGATCAATGGTGGTTGGTCAGAACCAAAGATAATGAAGAAGGGTATTGTTATGCACAATATTTAGAGTCTGTTTAGTTCTCGAATGTTATTCGCATGATGGGTACCAGTACCAATTGGCTTTGAAAAAAGGGGAGTTATTGATAAATAACTCCCCTTTTTTCATTTCACGATTAAGCTTGTCTGTTCTGTAATATGGAGGTACTACAGCATCTATCGTATTGGGGAATTATTTGGAAAATCAACCGTATTTTAATTTTTGGTGTAATAATTGTATTACTATGATTGCAACAATTTTATTACATTATGTCGAAATCACGTTTTATCCTATTATTATGCTTGTGTTTAGCTGTTCAGTTGGGAGTTGCACAAGAGTATGTTCGTTTGGACAAAGATCGTTATCAATTGCATTTGTCGGAATATCCAAAGGATACAATCCGGGTACTTGAAAATGGTAAAGAAACGAAGTTGAAACAGGGTAAATATATTCTGCAAAAGAATCAATTTACGGGACTTTCCAATGCATTTATAACGATTAATCAGGATGGCATCGTCGATGGTGATTTTAAAATTGAAAAAGATGGGCGTACCGGTGATGTTATCGTAAGACATGGTGTATTGCAGCAAATGACTGTGAAATCTGCTGCATTACCAGACTTTCAATACACCATAACGGATAGTTCAAGTGTGCAGCGTAATTTTAAGAATGGGAAAATCAGTCAAGAAAAAACGGTATTCTACCGAGCTGCAAATAGTGGTAAAAAAGTGACAAAAGTCTTCTTTGATAATTACTATACGGTTGAAAATGATTTTGACCATACCCGAGCTGACTATCGATTAGACAATACCTTAATGTACAGCGCCAAATTGAATTGTGGTGGGCAGATACAGGAATCAAAGTCATTTGATACCAATGGTCAATTACTAAAACATACTTATCGGAAAGCTAAAATTGATTACACTGATCTGTATCAGAATAATAATCTCGTTGAGCGGAAATATAACCTTAATAACTGCTTTTACCACGAGTATTTTAAGAATTCATTGTTAGTGCAAAAGGTCGTGGAGAAAAAGGATAAAGGGAATATAGAAAAGTATGTTTATAATGGAGCCGGAAAATTGATAAACAAAAATACCGGCGGATAATTTAAAAATGCATATCGAATCAAGTATGGATGCTAATATTTTGCATTTTAAAAATATAGCGCTACCTTTGTCAAGCAATGAAGAAAATGAACAACATATTACGTCTCCCATTTTTCTTTAATTATTATCGCCCGATAATCGTTCGGGACCCCTATGCCTATTAAATTAAGAAATTCAAATTATTATTTATAGCTAAGCCCGAACATAACGTTCGGGCTTTTTTTATTTTATATAACACCATGTTAAAAGAGTTAGAAGAAAATATCGAGATTATTTTACCGAAGGAGGGACTTGCGTCGAAGTTGAAGGAGGCTGAAGAAAAGAACCGACCATTGATTATAAAACTTGGTTTTGATCCAACAGCGCCGGATCTTCATTTAGGGCACGCTGTAGTGTTAAAGAAACTACGGCAGTTTCAGCAGCTGGGGCACGAAGTCGTGATCCTCGTTGGTAGTTTTACAGCTCGGATCGGCGATCCTACAGGAAAAAATAAAGCCCGTAAACCTTTATGCCAGGATGCGATAGCGCACAATGCGGCAACCTACATTGCGCAACTGTCTAAAATTATTGATGTTTCAAAAGCGAAAGTTGTTTTTAATGGAGACTGGTTGGATCAACTAAATTTTACAGAAGTTATCCAGCTGGTATCGAAAGTCACTGTCGCTCAATTGATGCAGCGGCATGATTTTAATAAGCGTTTTAACGAAAACCAATCAATAGCCATGCATGAATTGCTTTACCCGATATTGCAGGGCTTTGACTCTGTACATGTCAATAGTGATATCGAAATGGGTGGAACGGACCAACTGTTTAATTGCGCGATGGGCCGGCAGCTACAGGAATCTTTTGGACAGGATCCACAAATAGTACTGTGTATGCCCTTGTTGCGCGGGCTGGACGGAAAAGAAAAAATGAGCAAATCATTAAACAATACGATCGGTCTTTTGGATGAACCGAATGAAATGTTTGGTAAAACCATGTCTATTCCTGATCATTTAATTCCAGAATATATTGACTTGACAACTGATTTCAATCAGGAAACCAAACTTGGCATGAAGACCCGTATTGAAATGGGCGAAAATCCAATGGAAATTAAGAAACTTATTGCACATAATCTAGTTGCCCAATACCATGGCGACGAGTTTGCGATGCGTGCGGTTGATTTTTTTGTTAAGCAATTTCAGAGCAAGAAATTAGAAGAAAAGGCTTTTGAGGAGGTGTCGGGTCAAGTATTGCGCGCACAGTTTGGTGAACAGATTAAACTGGTCGATCTATGTCATTTCCTAAAGGGGGCAACAAAGTCAGCGATGCGAAGATTGATTATAGGCGGTGCAGTGCAGATCGATTCAATAAAACAGCTGAATCCGGATCTGATGCTTGATTTGAATACGTGTTTTAAAATTAAATTAGGTAAAAGAGCTTATTTTAGAGTTATCTAGTAAGGTTTGTGAGGGTATACTTTTTTAATATTTTGCTAAAAATAGTGAAATAACATCGTGGTTCTTTCTTAAACCATAAATAATTTCTACCTTCATATAGGAGTCTCATACTTTATTTTCATACCAATTATAGATGGAAACATATAATAACATTGTTTTGGAGCGGTTGCCCAAACATTTGAAACGCTATGTAGTAGCCCAACGATATGAACGTTACACCGCGCTGGATCAAGCATTGTGGCGTTATGTCATGCGTCAGAATTATTCTTTTTTGAAAGATGTAGCCTATTACCCCTATATTCCGGGATTGAAGAAAGCAGGATTATCCATTGCGACCATCCCGAACCTACAGGACATGAACGATAGTCTAAAATTAATTGGCTGGGGGGCTGTGACTGTGGATGGATTTATTCCGCCGGCTGCTTTTATGGAATTTCAGGCGCACCGCGTACTAGTTATTGCTGCAGACATACGTCAATTGGAACATATCGAATATACACCGGCACCAGATATTATTCACGAATCTTCAGGACATGCACCTATAATCGGTGAGCCAGATTACGCTACATACTTGCAATACTTTGGGGAGGTTGGTACGAAAGCACTTTCTTCGGGCAAAGATTTTGAACTCTACGAAGCTATTCGCCACCTATCTATTTTAAAAGAACACGCTACAACAACGGCGGTTGAGTTGGCGGAAGCAGAGAAAAATTTGCAGATCATTCAAGATAATATGGGCGAGCCTTCGGAGATGGCATTGTTGAGCAGGTTGCATTGGTGGACTGTGGAATACGGACTTATTGGAGATCTTCATAACCCCCAAATTTATGGAGCTGGTTTACTGTCTTCCATTGGAGAAAGCGCAAGCTGCATGCAGGAAGATGTGCCTAAGTTGGCGTATGGTTTAAATGCAATCGAATATCCTTATGATATTACCAAACCACAACCACAGCTATTTGTTACACCGGATTTTGAACACCTAAAGCTAGTATTGGATAAATTTGCTGATACCATGGCTTTTCGCGTAGGGGGCAAACAGAGCCTTGACAAGGCAATAGACTGTAAAGCTGTTTGCACTGTGGAATATAGTTCTGGTTTGCAGGTGTCGGGCGTTTTTAAGTTGGCCAACGCGGATAAAAATCTCTCTTATATTCAAACACAAGGACCTACAGCTTTGGCGGTAGCAGGTAAACAGCTTGAAGGCCACGGTATAGTTTATCATAGCGAAGGGTTTGGCTCTCCAGTAGGACACTTGCGCGGTGCAGATCGTAACTTAGCCGATTTTGATGAAGCAACATTGATTCAATATGGTATAGTGGAAGGGCAGCAGTGTTCGTTAAACTTTGCTTCAGGGATTATTGTATCGGGAATTGTTCAAAAGATTGTACGTCAATTTGGCAAGATTGTTTTGATTTCATTTATAGGCTGTGAGGTATACCGTAGCGATAGGGAAGAGGTGTATTTTAAACCTGAATGGGGAACATACGATATGGCTGTCGGAGCGGAAATAGTATCTGTATTTGCAGGCGCTGCAGATAAAGATGCCTATGATGCGCTGGAAGAGCATTTGGATCAGGATCTATCTACAATACCTACCGAAACGGAAGATGTAAAACTAGTGAATTGTCATGCTGCGATACGGAATTTGCGGGACAACGGTTTTGATCAGAAAGTATGGCTGGAGATTTTCAGTCAATTGGGATCGGAAAATGCAGATCATTGGTTAGGTTTGGTTGAATTATTTGAAATTGCTCGGGCTAATGATGGAGGGGAATTAACTACGCAGGCCGAACAGAGGCTCTTGGAATTTATTATCCTATATCCAAATTTGAAAAAACTGATTGACGATGGATTACGTGTTGCTAAGGAGGAAGATTTAAATAATCACTAAAAAGTATTATATGTGAAATTGGCTGTAAAAAAGGCGATATAAAAAAAGAGAGCTATTAAATCTATGTAGAGCTCTCTTTTTTACTGTCTATTTAAGCTATGCCTGCAAAAGTATTTGCCAGGCTTCATTAAGTTTGCCTGCATCTAATAGTTGGGCAGCATATTCGTGAATTTTTTGTGTGAACTTTGATGGGCTGTCTTCAAAGTTTAGCTTCAGATAGTTGAAGTACTTATCTTCTTGCTGTGGGTCTTTTAATGTTGGTCGTGTTTCTACATTAGCCAGCAACCCCAGGTGATTTCCGGTTAATACATTCGAAAATCTAATTTTTTCTGGAAGTTGGTCTATGCCAATTCCCAGGCTACGGAGGGGCTTCGGTACAATAAATAAGTTTTCGTCGGTTACGCGACAATACCAATCACCACCGAGCCGGGCTACCAGATCCAAATCTTTTTGTTGAATGGTATTGTTCTTGCCCAACAAGTGTTTATGGACATGCATATAGAGGATCTCGGCAATAACGAGATTTCCAGCTCCTGGCTCATCGCTTAATGCGACAACCTCTCTGACCCGACATTCCAGCTGGATTGGGGATTCGGCTACACGAGGTGGTGCAACTCGAATAGAGGGGATGGGCGTAAAACCCGACTTATCAAATTCATTTATTTCCTTGCCATATTCGGTACTGGCAAGTGATTGTTGCTGGACCATATCGTAGTTAACAATATTGATGACAACTTCATTAACCTCCTGTATATTATCCAATGTATGTTTGGTACTACCATCACGCATGCGTCGCAATGGAGAGAAAACACAGATTGGCGGCTGATGGGACATCAGGTTAAAATAGCTGAAGGGGCTTAAATTTATGTTCCCATTGCTATCGATCGTGCTTGCAAAGCAAATTGGCCGCGGTGCAACAGCATACTTAATTAAATTATCTATAATAGCTTTGTCTTTAACAGATTCAAAGGTGATGGTTTCAAAGGAAGAGGTCATATCCGTAGATTTATGAATGGTATAATACAATAGAATTGGAAAGTTTTCCGAGCGCCGTGATTTCTAGTTCAATCTCATCGCCAAGGTCGAGCCATTGGTCTTTATGATTAGGATCCGCTATGCGTGCCGTGCCATTGAGCTCAAGAAAGCAGCCTGTTCCGACTGTCCCAGAACCGATTATATCACCAGGGGAAATTTGTACACCATAGGAAACCCGTTCAATAATTTCTGCAAAAGTCCAGTGCATACTCGCAAAATTACCCGCTGAGACTTGCGTGCCGTTTACTTTACAAGTCATATTAAGCTCATAACAGTCGCCAATATGTCCTGCCGCAGGTTGAACCTTATAAGGTTCCAATTCATCCTTTGTCACCAAGTAAGGACCAATTGCTGTTGCAAAATCTTTGCCCTTGGCAGGGCCCAAACTCAATTTCATTTCCTCCATTTGAAGTTTTCTGGCACTAAAATCATTCATAATCATATAGCCAGCAATATACTCATCCGCCTGAGCGGCAGGAATATTGATTCCTGGTTTGTTGATGACTATTGCAATTTCTAGTTCAAAATCCAGTTGATTTAAATGTAAGGGCATACATTGAACAGGACCAGGTCCCTGTATGGACTGATGGTTGGAGAAATAGAAAACGGGAAATTCATCAAATTCGGGGATCATATCTAATCCGCGGTTTCTTCTTGAGGTTGCGACATGCTGTCGAAAAGCGTAAGCATCACGAAAAGATGTTGGCTGTGGCACGGGGGCGATAAGTTGGATATCGTCTAGTAGACGATAGGGCCTGTTCATAGCTCCTTGACGCAAGGCTGTTTCAAAGATTTGTAGCTGATTCATGGTATCTTCGCCACCTTTGAGGAAGTCCGACATCGTTGTGGGAAGGTTTTGATCGATGACTGAGCAACTATAAAAGCGGTCGTCTATAACAATGCCCAATTCTTGTTGACCATTTTTAGTGCTAGTGACAATTCTCATATATGAAGTGTTCTATTTGGTTATTCAATGTTGTTAGCATTCGACACAAATATATTGTATAAGATTTGAAAAAAATATTTCTTCTCTTGAAAATAGAAAAATATTCTTACCTTTATTAAAGCATTATAAACTATAAAAAATGATCAATCGTGGTGTACATCGCTTTGCGTCCTCCATGCCCTATGTTGCTTTTAATAAAGCAATCATAGCTGATATCGTTTTTGCACAATACTAATCTTCTCTTTTACTACTTGCCGATAGTTCTATTGGCAATTTGGATATTCATTTAATTTTATAACCGTTTAAATCGTAGAATTATGCCATTTTATGTTAAACAAGGGCAAATTCCAATGCAGCGACATACTGTTTTTAGAAAGCCCGATAACACGCTTTATGCCGAGGAATTAGTATCCACACATGGTTTTTCCAGTCTTTATTCCTTGGTGTACCATTGTCATCCACCCACACTCGTTAAACAAATAAGAGAGCCTTATGATGTGTCTCCCCGGATTGCCCGCGACAAACATCTTAAACATACCAGTCTAAAGGGATTTCAGGTACAGGCAAAAGATGACTACCTCGAAAGCAGGACACCTGTGTTGGTTAATCAGGACTTACATATATCCTTAGCAGCTCCCCGTCGGTCGATGGATGACTATTTTTATAAAAATAGCCAGGCAGATGAGATTGTCTTCATCCATCAGGGCATGGGAAAACTTAAGACTGGATATGGGAGTATCCCCTTCAAGTATGGAGATTATTTGGTAATCCCTCGAGGAACGATTTATCAAATGGAATTTGAACAGGAAGATAATCGATTGTTTATTGTTGAATCATTCTCTCCCGTACGTACGCCCAAACGTTATCGCAATGAATTTGGTCAATTGATGGAACATGCGCCCTTTTTTGAGCGGGACATTCGGGTACCTCAAAATTTGGAAACTTTCGATGAACTGGGTGACTTTGAAGTGAAGATCAAGAAGCAAGAGATGATTTATCCATATGTTTATGGGAGCCATCCATTTGATTTTGTTGGTTGGGATGGCTATCATTTTCCATGGGCATTTTCGATTCATGATTTCATGCCGATAACAGGTAAATTGCATCAACCGCCACCCGTTCACCAGACCTTTGAAACAGATAATTTTGTATTATGCAGTTTTTGCCCTCGTATGTATGATTACCATCCTCATTCGATTCCTGCTCCATATAACCATAGTAATGTAGATTCAGATGAAGTCCTATATTATGTGGATGGTGATTTTATGAGTCGAAAATCCGTGGAAAGGGGACAGATAACGTTACATCCAGGTGGTATACCGCATGGACCTCATCCTGGGACGGTAGAAAAAAGCATTGGGCAAGTGAAAACCGAGGAGTTGGCCGTGATGATCGATCCTTTTCGACCATTGATGTTGACCCAAGAAGCACTCGATATAGAAGATCCAGATTATTATAAATCTTGGATGAGTTAGGAAAAATGAAAGAATAACCTTTATATAAATTATGGCAAATACATTTGCAGAAAAGATTGCCCAAGCGCAAGATTTTCTACCTATTAATGGCACAGATTATATTGAATTTTATGTTGGCAATGCCAAACAGGCCGCACATTATTACAAAACAGCTTTTGGTTTCCAGTCGGATGCGTATGCCGGACCTGAGACAGGCGTTCGAGACCGGGTATCTTACGTGTTAAAACAAAATAAAATACGTTTAGTGCTTACCACGGCGTTGAAATCTGACCACCCTATAACAGAACATGTTAAAAAACATGGTGATGGTGTCAAAATATTGGCGCTTTGGGTAGATGATGCACGAAAATCATTTGAAGAAACAACAAATAGAGGGGCGAAAGTCTATCAGGAACCACAACTTCTGAAGGATGAAAATGGAGAAGTTTGGACCGCAGGCATTTATACCTATGGCGAAACGGTCCACATGTTTGTTGAACGCCGCAATTATTCTGGCCCGTTTATGCCAGGATATGAAAAATGGGAAAGCGATTACAATCCAACGGAAACTGGACTGCTTTATGTTGATCATTGTGTGGGTAATGTTGGCTGGAATAAGATGAATGAAACCGTAAAATGGTATCAGGATGTGATGGGGTTTGTCAATATTTTATCTTTTGATGACAAGCAAATTAATACAGAATATTCAGCTTTGATGAGTAAAGTGATGAGCAATGGAAATGGTTTTGTTAAGTTTCCGATAAATGAGCCTGCCGAAGGAAAGAAAAAATCGCAGATAGAAGAATACCTTGAATTTTATGAGGGTGAAGGTGTACAGCATGCGGCTCTAGCAACCAAAGATATTGTGGCCACCGTGCGAGAACTTAAAGCAAGGGGGGTAGAATTTTTGGGTGCTCCTCCCGAAGCATATTACGATATGTTGCCCGAACGAGTTGGAAAAATTGATGAAGAGATACGGATCATCCAAGAACTGGGTATTCTAGTTGATCGTGATGAAGAAGGTTATTTGCTGCAAATTTTTACAAAACCGGTAGAGGATAGACCGACTTTATTTTATGAAATCATCCAACGTAAGGGGGCACAAAGTTTTGGAGCAGGAAATTTTAAGGCTCTTTTTGAAGCAATAGAACGTGAACAAGAACGCCGAGGGAACTTATAGAAGTATGGAAGGGATGAAGGAATTATTGCGGGCTTTTGAGCATAAAAGTCCGGAAATTGTTTTCGAATGGAAAGATAGTGAAACTGATGCCAGGGGATGGATTGTTATCAATTCCTTACGTGGAGGTGCTGCTGGTGGGGGGACCCGAATGCGGGCTGGATTGGATAGGCATGAGGTAGAATCTTTGGCAAAAACAATGGAGGTCAAATTTACGGTATCTGGCCCTGCAATAGGGGGGGCAAAATCTGGAATTGATTTCGACCCACATGACCCAAGGAAAAATGAAGTTTTAGAACGTTGGTTTAAGGTTGTCACACCGCTATTGAAAAACTATTATGGGACAGGTGGAGATTTGAATATTGATGAAATTCATGATGTAATCCCGTTGACGGAAGAATATGGACTATGGCATCCACAAGAAGGCATTTTGAATGGTCACTTTAAGGTGAATGAAAGCAATCGTATTCATCAAATTGGACAATTGCGTTATGGGGTTTCCAAAGTATTGGAAGATAGCTCCTACAGCCCAGATCTGAAGCGCAAGTACAAAGTGGCAGATATGATCACGGGATATGGCGTGTCAGAGTCAATTCGTCATTATTATGAACTTTTTGGCGAAAATTGCTTTGGGAAGCGAGCGGTAATTCAAGGTTGGGGTAATGTTGCTGCCGCTGCGGCATTTTATCTGTCTAAACTTGGTGTAAAAATAGTTGGTATAATTGATCGAGTCGGCGGACTGATCAATCCGGAAGGATTTGGAGAGGAAGATATTACCCGTTTGTTTTTAGAGCGCAAAGGCAATGAGCTTTGTTCTCCGGATTTGATTTCTTTTGATCAGATACAGAAAGAAATATGGAGCCTGGAAACGGATATTTTTGTGCCTGCTGCGGCCTCCCGCTTAGTGTCAAAGGATCAGATCCAACACATGATAAATCATGGGCTTGAGGTGATCGCTTCAGGTGCCAATGTACCATTTGCAGATCAAGAAATATTTTATGGGCCTGTTATGGAATTCGCAGATCAGCATGTTGCGGTTATACCTGACTTTATTGCCAATTGTGGTATGGCGAGAGTATTTGCTTATTTAATGCAACGTAATATCGAAATTAGTGATGATGCAATTTTTTCGGATGTTTCCAGCGTAATTTTTGAAGCATTAAAGAAAATTAGGTCGGTTTCTTCCAAAAAGACGCATATATCATCCAGAGCATACGAAATTGCATTAAAGCAGTTGGTGGAAACCATTAACGAACTATAAGAGGCTGAACTCTAATTTGCTTTTGCTATAACGCTATAAAAAAAACACTTGAAGCGGGGAACTTCAAGTGTTTTAACTAACCAATTATTAACCTAAATTTATGAATGCTTAAAACAGTGCAATACCTATGCCAAAACTTATTTTCTTAGCATGAACATATTGTCATTTTTTTGTTATTAAAATTTCTGCCTGAAATTTGATTTTTTTGAAGTTTTGTTGAAAGATCAAAATAGCGTAGACTAAAAACAAATTTCATCCTGCAGTTTTCAAATACTGGTCCGCTTGATGAAATTTTTTGTTTTTTATTTGCCTTAAAGTGCTGATAAACAAAAACTCCCGAAGCGGGGAGCAACAGGAGTTTTCCTAACCAATTATTAAC
Organism: Sphingobacterium sp. UME9; assembly: GCF_014170215.1. Classification (NCBI taxonomy): domain Bacteria; kingdom Pseudomonadati; phylum Bacteroidota; class Sphingobacteriia; order Sphingobacteriales; family Sphingobacteriaceae; genus Sphingobacterium; species Sphingobacterium sp. UME9. Next base: position 112,442 of record NZ_LZZP01000001.1, read on the forward strand.
CTAAATTTATGAAAAGTACCTATATAACGTAGTAAGTTCAAAAAATGTTTCAACCGATTGTAGTTTTTTTTACTTTTTAACATTTTTTGACTATTTGCTATTGATTTTCAATAAAATGTACTACTATTTATTTTGTTTTCTTTTTAGGGGAAATAAAAAACCTGTTAGCGGGGACTAACAGGTTTTTTATAAACTAACTAAATTATTAACCTAAATTTATGAAACTACAAAATAATATTCAAGAAGGATGCCAATGTATTGAACCCGTTAGCTGTTTAACGATTTTTAACAGCCTCTTTTCGGATAAGAAGGGGAGCCCCTAATTCTCAAGACAATGCAGTTAATTTTCAAACCTTTTGTTGCTCATAAGCGTTTATCTAAACAAAAAGATAGCAATCAATGCTGTCTATTTGACGTAAACTGTTTAAAAAAGAGGTACATGTCTTTAACATATCGCTATCAATTTGAAAATTACGATAGCCCATTTTGGGCTTTTGCCATTCATGATGGACATCAGGTCGATGCGCATTTGATGCCCTACATAAATATTACAGACGAGGAACGATTACGCGAAGAGGATCCTTATACGGCTATTTTGGCCGAATTACCTTGTAATCGATTTGTATCTGGAACCTCCAGGTTTCAACTGGATCTTAATCGAAAACGAGAAGATGCTATTTATCTTACACCAGAGCAATCTTGGGGGATGCGGGTATGGCGAACAGATCTACCCAATGAACTAAAAGATCAGCTGTATGCATTCTATGATGGCATATATGATGAAATAAGCCAAGCGATTCAGCGCACGATTGATCGTTATGGCTATTTTATCGTGTATGATATTCATAGTTATAATATGCGTCGCGGTGGGGCTGAAACCAGTTTGAACAATGCAACAGACCCTCAGATCAATATTGGGACACAACATAATCACAAAAAATGGCGAACGCTGACTGATCAGGTTTTGGAAGCACTACAGACTGGAAAAGATGGAGAAGTTTACGACGTCCGTGAGAATGTCAAGTTTAAGGGCGGATTCCTTTCTGCGTATTTGAATGATAAGTTTGGTGATAAAGGCTGTATTTTTTCTATCGAATTTCGGAAAGACTTTATGGACGAATGGACTGGGGAAGTATTTCCGCAAAAGCTTCAGGAGTATAAGCAACTTCTCTTGCACAGCATTGGAACACTGGAAAATTATTTTGCCTATGAAAGATAATGCGAAACAACTTGCTGGCATTTTAAAAATGATCAAAAATAAGGAGGTTTTCCACGTACAGATTCCGCCAAAAAACAAACTGGTATTTAATCAAGTTGTTCCTTATCTGTTTTTATACAGGCAGTTTTTTAGTCAAGATCCTATGCTGGCAGAGTTGGTTAAATCAGAACCGGCTTATTTTAGGGTAAGAGATCCGCAGATGAATGTTTCTGAATGGATCGCTCCAATCCTCAATCAACTTGTCGAAGAGTTTGGTGCTTGTTTGATTATTGAAGCTTGGGCAGCGGATTCAGCACAGGAGGAGGATATCCAAATACATATTGCGCGGAAAAATGTACAGGCTATCGCTCAGTATCTAGGTAAGCAACTGACAACAGAAGAATCAATTTCCAAAGTGGAGATATTGACAGATTCCAAAACAAATGCAACGCAAAGTTTATCCCCTTCGAGTGTACAGTTGGATGATCTGAACACCAATATATTTTACATGGGGCTGGAGATAAAACCGAAATACCTTTTAGGGGTAGATCAGCAAATTTTACCGATCGATCTGCGTCATTTCCGTGAAGCCATATCCAGGAGTCTGTCGAAAACATTCTTCGAATTCATTCGTATACATACCTTATCTAAACCTACGGCATTTAAAATAAGTCAGCCTAAAAAGATGCTTCCTTTAGCTTGGGAGATTGATCAGAAATTAGCGCGGGAAAGCCAACGATTTGATTTTTTATTATTGGTTACACCAACAAATTCTTACGATGCCTGGCAGCAATTTAAAAAGGGAAATTACCGAAAAACTCCTGTTTTTCGATATAGGCCCATGCCTATTGATCCAGATATTATCAAGAGAAACCTCTATAACTTGCATATCGAAGATTTATTTGATCCTTCCATTGCTTATTTGTTTCGTGATAAACGCAAGGAGCTTGATCAGATGATGACCATGTTGAGTGAGCGGGGAAAAGAAGGATTTTTGTTGGGCAGTATGCAGGTTTTCGGTACTGTCAATGAAAAATTGTTGGAAAAGGCACAGGCAATTTTGACAATTACGACAACGGATCGAGAAGTAAGAACGAAAGAAGAGGATATTGTCTATGCCGAAGAGTTCGCTAAGCTCGCCCAGGAAGAATTGGATTATCTGAAAAACCAAGATCCAAGCTTTGGCACCACAGTGAGGCTACGGGATGATATTTATGGCGTGATGGTAAATCAAGGCGTACTCAATATAAGTAAGCAGTATAGTTTGCCAAGGAATAGGGTAAAGGCACTGATTCAACATGAGGTCGGTACACATATTGTTACTTACTATAATGGGAAGCAACAGCCGTTCAGCCTCTTTAGATTAGGCGTTCCCGGTTATGAAAAACTTCAGGAAGGCCTCGCTGTACTTGCTGAGTATTTGGTAGGGGGCCTGACAAATAATAGACTACGTATTCTGGCTGGAAGAGTTATCGCTGTCCATCATATGCAGCAAGGCAGTTCATTTATTGATACATTTTCAGTCTTGGTAGACAAATACCAATTTTTGACCGAAACAGCTTTTCAAATGACGATGCGGGTCTATCGAAGTGGTGGGCTTACCAAAGATGCATTATACTTGAGTGGTTTAATCGAATTGACCAATTATATCAAGAGTGGACGAGATCTATCTCTGTTGACGATGGGCAAAATCCGCGAAGATTATATACCAATCGTTGAAGAACTCATGTTAAAGGGTGTATTGAAGGCTCCGACCCTGACACCAAGGTATCTAATGGATCCATATAAGGATGCCTTGTTAAACCTCAAAAAGAATAATGGAATATTTCAAATGATTCAGTAATCAGATATTTTATATGAAGATAGCATTCGTGATCAACCAAACCCATAAAGAAACTGCTCGTTTCACGACGACTGTTTTGGCATTGAAAGCCCATCAAATGGGACATGAAATTTATTATATTGGCTTGGCCGATTTCTACTATGAGTCGGCCCATATTGCCGCCCATGTGCGAAAAGTACTCCCTGATCAGATGCTTACCTCCACCAATAGCCTCATGGAAGTATTGCGCGCAACAGAAAAAACTAAGATGATTTTGGAAGATATGGATGTGGTTTGGCTACGATTTGATCCAGTTCTGGATATGGTTAGCCGACCTTGGGCTGCCGCTTCAGCCCTACAATTTGCCGCTCTCCTAAAAGAAAAAGGTGTATTGGTTATCAATGATCCCGATAGCCTTAGTCGGGCTAGTAATAAGTTGTATCTCGAGGGATTTGATGAATCTATTCGACCTAAAACAATTGTAACCCGAAACTATGCCGATGTCATTGAATTTTTTGAACAACAGAATAAACTTATTATTTTGAAACCCTTGAAGGGGTCCGGCGGTAAAAACGTATTTTTAATCAATAAGGATAATCAGCAAAACCTCAAGCAAACTGTAGAAGCTATTGCCCGAGATGGTTATGTTATTGGCCAGGAATATCTTCCGGAAGCTGCCCGCGGTGATATCAGATTCTTTTTACTAAATGGAGAGCCTATTTTGATTAATGGTAAATATGCTGCTGTTCATCGCGTGCAACAAGGGGACGAGATTCGGAGCAATGTGCATCAAGGTGCAAAGACCCAAGCAGCCATTATTTCACCGGAGTTATTGCTTATGGTCGATAAGATCCGGAATAAATTAGTTCAAGACGGAATGTATTTTGTCGGTTTGGATGTGGTAGGAGATCGTATTATGGAAATCAACGTATTTAGTCCGGGTGCATTATGCCAGACGGAAGAAATTGTAAAAGAGGATTTTTCGGCGCTTATTATTGAAAAATTAGCGGAGAAGGTTGCTTTCAGAGAACGAGGTTGATGACAGTTGTATCGATGAAAATTGATGTTGTTGAAATCACTGCGGGAGTGCTAAGCTAATGATTTGCGGTAATTATGAATTTGAAATGAATTACATGGATTAAATTCTTGTTATTTTTGAAAAAAGAAAAATATGCTGATTATCGATTCTCCATCCCGCAACGCCTATTTTAACATCGCTTCAGAGGAGTATTTATTGGGTAAATTTCCGGAAGAGGATATTTTTTTACTCTATGTAAATGACCCTTCAATTATCGTGGGTAAATTTCAGAATACCTTGGCCGAAATCAATCTTGATTATGTCAACGAGCATCAGATTAAGGTTGTGCGACGAATGTCTGGTGGTGGTGCTGTTTATCATGATGCTGGAAACTTAAATTTTTCTTTTCATACCTTATTGGGAAATCATGATTTTATGGATTTTTCGACCTTTACCCAGCCGATTGTACATATTTTGAACAAATTGGATATCCCTGCAAAATTAGAAGGAAGAAATGACCTCCTAGTAGATGGGAAGAAGTTTAGTGGAAATGCCAAGCTTGCAAAAAATGGGAAGATGATTCAACATGGTACGATATTGATTGATTCGCAGATGCAGGTATTAAGTGATGCTTTAAAGGTCAATCCATTGAAGTTTGTAGATAAGGCGGTAAAATCGAATCGCGCACGTGTCACAAATTTAATTGAATATTTACCTGCTGGTTTTACGACTGAAGATTTTAAGGAATTGCTGATTGAAGAAATAAAACTTGAGAATCCGGCGGCCAAAATGATTGAGTTTACCGCTTTGGATATTGAAAATATAGAAAAATTGGTCGAAGAGAAGTATGAAACATGGGATTGGAACTTCGGTTTTTCGCCAAATTATAATTTTAAAAAAGCAATTAAGATCCCCGCGGGATTCATCGAGTTGCATTTGGATGTACATAAAGGATACATTGAAAGGGCTAAAATTTTCGGTGATTTTTTTGCATCCCGATCAATTCATGAACTTGAAAATTTATTGATTGGTGAAAAGCATGAGGTAGGAGAGATTGATACCTTATTGAAATCAATTGATTTGACGACGTATTTTGGTAAAGTTGAACCCGCAGAAATTCTTACCTTGTTTAAATAGAAAATGTAGTATTGCCCGATATGGGTGTTAATTAATAAATATATGCCTTGGAATCCAGATATATACAATCAATTTAAAGATATTCGTTTTAAACCGTTTTATGATTTATCTGAACTAATTACTGCCGATAAAATGGAACATGCAGTCGATTTAGGTTGCGGTACAGGTGAACAGACAGCTATCTTAAGCGAACAATTTTCTCAAGCGACCTTTCTTGGGGTAGATTCTTCTGCGGAAATGCTTTCTAAAAGTCATAAGTTGGAAACGGAACGTCTGAAATTTAGGCAAAGTTCCGTTGAGAACTTCCTTGCAGAGCCAAAAACCTGGGATCTTATATTCAGTAATGCTGCTTTACAATGGTTGGAAGATCATCAGGTTCTTTTTCCTCAGCTTATTTCTAAGCTTAATGTTGGCGGGCAATTGGCGATACAAATGCCTTATCAGCCCGAAAATATACTAAATAAAATTTTATTTGAATTGGCGACGGAAGAACCCTATCGATCCTATTTAAGGGGCTGGAATAGGCCTTCTTCGGTATTGGATATTGATACTTATGCGCAATTGTTATTTGATAATGGCCTGGATCAATTAAACCTTTCTCTTCGTGTATATCCACTCATTGCTGCTGATGCAGACATGCTTTACAATTTTATCGCTGGGTCAGCTTTGATTCCTTACATTGAACAATTGGAGGAAGATAAGAAGTCTGTATTTGTAACTGAATTTAAAACACGTATCAAAAAACATTTCACTAAATTTCCAGCGATCTATTCTTTCAAGCGCATTTTATTATATGGGCGTAAAAGGTAATTCACATATCGATCAGATCGGACCAATGGGCAGCTGTAATCGTCGCTAGGTCTGTTGGGGCTAAAATAATCTGAAGCCCCCTTTTTCCCGCGCTTACCGAAATCGCTGTCTCCAATTGTGCGGCCTCTTCAATAAAGGTTGGGAACTGTTTTTTCATGCCAATAGGTGAACAGCCACCACGAATATAGCCGGTCACCGTTAAAAGGTCTTTCATCGGGAGCATTTCACAGTTTTTATTCCCAGAGGCCTTCGCTATTTTTTTAAGGTCGAGCTGTGCATTTCCAGGAACTACGGCAACAATATAAGGATCTTTGTTGCCTTTTAAGACCAAGGTCTTATAAAGTCTCTCGGGTGACAGACCTAGGGTTTGGGCGACATGCTCAGCACTGACGTCCTGTTCGTCTACCTCATATGCTCTGAGTTCATACGTTATTTTTGCCGTGTCCAACAGCCGAACAGCATTTGTTTTACTCGACATACCCTAGCCTTGTTTTTTCTTATTAAAATAGGTCGTTATGGCATCTAGCGCGTATGCATTCAAACAGTTGCTTGCTTGCAGACCACCCTTTTGAGCCACCAATACACCATATTGCATATCGTGCAATCCCTCTGTACGATGGGCATCGGGATTGATGGAAAGTAAAACTCCTTTCTCTACTGCATAACGGTGCCATCTCCAATCCAGATCTAATCGTAAAGGATTTGCATTTATCTCAATGACAACGCCATTTGCCGCACAAGCATCGATTACCCGTTTAAAATCTAACGGATATCCGGCTCTGCTTAATAATAGTCTTCCTGTTGGATGGCCTAAGATTGTTGTATACGGATTTTCGATCGCTTTGATTAGTCGTGTTGTGGCTTTGTCTTCGTCCATTTTCAGATTGGAGTGGACGGAGGCGACAACGAAGTCAAACTTAGCCAATACCTCATCGGGATAGTCTAATGAACCGTCACCTAGAATATCGGATTCAATTCCCCTGAAAATTTTGAATGGAGCCAATTTTTCGTTTAATGTAGCAATCTCATTCCATTGTTGTTCCAACCGCTCAATGGAGAGGCCGTTGGCATAGACTGCAGTTCGCGAGTGATCGCATATACCCAAATATTCTAGCCCCAGGACATCTTTACAATGTAATGCCATTTGCTCGAGGCTATGTACGCCGTCACTATAGGTGGAGTGATTGTGGAGTGTTCCCCTGAGATCTTTGTATTGAATCAGCTTTGGCAGTGAATGCGTTTGAGCCTGCACTATTTCATCTAACCCCTCTCGTAATTCGGGTTCAATATAATCTAAACCCAAGTTACGGTAAATGGCCTCTTCACTGGAAAGTGAAGGGAGATCTGGTAGAATATTAAATAGGAGATCGAGATGTGCAGTGGATCCGGTACTAAGAATCAGGTCGCGATAAAAATCATTGATATTGCTATTGAAGACTTTGAAAGTAAACCCCAATTCATCGGTCAGTTCTATGGAGTTTTCTGTTTTTTCCACTAAAGTAAGTCCATCAAGGAATTTTTCGACGTTGTCTATACTTTCCGATATTAAAAGATCTACGGTGCTCAAAACCTCGCATTTTCTTCGGAAATCTCCTGTATATGACAGCAGGGAAGAAGGGAAATGCAATTTCAATTCGTTGAAAAATTTTTCTGCCAGCGGAAGCACTTTCGCATATAAAAACCATCCTTTGTTGGAAATAGAAAACTCAATGGATTTTTTGATGTCTTCCTGCGTTTTAAGACCAAACCCTTTTGCTTCTACGAGACGGTTTTCATTACAGGCGTAAAGTAATTCGCCGACACTTTCAATCTCGAGTTCTTTCCAGATAATTTGAATCTTTTTAGGGCCAAGGCCCTTAATATTTAACATTTCAATAATACCGGCAGGTGTGTTTTCAATAAGCTCCTCAAGCTCTTTGAAAGTTCCTGTAGCGGCAACTTCTTTGGCTTTTTCAGCAGTGCTTTTTCCTATTCCAGGCTGTGCACTCAAATCTTCAAGACTAGCCTCGTCAATACGGAAAGGTAGCTTGTCCAACTTAAAAGAGGCACTTGCAATGGATTTTGTTCGAAAAGGATTTTCGTTGTGAAGCTCCATCAATTGGCTACATAATTTGAAAATTTTTGAGATCGCTTTATTGTCCATCGTATTTGAATTGTTAAGCTACAAATATCTTAAATTTTAGGTCAAAATAACAATTCAAATACGGATATTATAGCGTTAAATAATGTAAAAAAGCTACTTTAAATGCCTATTTTTCTCTATTTCTTGAAATTAACAACAAAGTGACAAATGCATATGCGCTTAACCAAACATTTTGGCTATGTTTGCCGTTTTTGGGTGTTAAAATTGTGGTTATTTTGTGCATATCTTATAAAAACAACCCTATTAAATAGTAAAATATCATGATAGCAGACATTAGTGACAAAGAAATCAGTGGGCTTTATAAAACAGGTATTATTCAACAAACTGCTTATTGGTCTGCAGTAAAAAAAATGCAAGGTATACAATCCAAGGCATTTAATTTTAAATCCAAACAATCCGATCTGTATGTTGGGGTCGACGACGATACCTATTTTATCGGCGATCTATTAATTATCATTCAAGCCATAGATCAGGAACATAGCATTGCCTATGTACCTTATGGACCTGAGATTGAACCTTCAGATGAAAACCAGGGCTATTTTTTAGAACAGTTATCGGAGAGTTTACGTTCCCATCTGCCACCAAATTGTATAATGATACGCTATGATCTATCTTGGGAATCACATTGGGCTAAAGAGGATGATTGTTATGACCTTCATGGCAATTGGCTAGGGGTGCCGGAGAAACGTATTCAGGAAATGCGCTTTAATTTTAATACAGAAAACTGGAACTTTCATAAAGCCAATACAGACATACTTCCTTCCAATACTATTTTTATGGATCTTAGAAAGGGTGAGGATATGTTGCTTGGAAATATGAAATCTAAGACAAGATATAATATTAATTTAGCAGAGCGAAAAGGAGTACGTGTGCGTTCGCTGGGACTTGAAAGTTTGGAGATTTGGTATGAGCTTTATCGGCAGACAGCTCTTCGAAACAACTTTTTCTTACATGATATAAGCTATTTTAAGATCGTTCTTTCTGCAAGGGCAAGTGATACATTATCTCCGGCAGATGTATATCTTTTAGTAGCCGAAGTGGATAGCAAGCCTTTGGCCGCTATGTTTTTGGTAATTGCTGCAAATCGGGGGACTTATCTATATGGAGCTTCTGCTTCCGAAAATCGTAATTATATGGCGACATACGCTTTGCAATGGCGTGCGATGCAGCTTGCGAAAGAAAAAGGTTGTACAGAATATGATTTCTTTGGAGTATCGCCACAGGCAGATCCTTCACACCCTTTATATGGACTTTATCGTTTCAAAACAGGATTTGGTGGTGAAATCTACCACCGTATGGGCTGTTGGGATTATCCCTTGGACAATAGGAAATATCAGTACTATGCCTCAATGGAGTTTAAAAACCAGAGCTATCATTTGAGTTAGAAATTAGAAGACCTCACCCAAGGTGAGTCTAACGCCACGGTGATTCTTACTGATACCATAGTCGATTCCAATGTTGGTGCCCGAGTTTTTGTTAAACTTAATTCGTGCACCAGCACCAGTGCCGACGTTCCAGTCCTCGAACATGGAATTCTTTGGCCCGTTTAATGTCGTAAAGTTCATAAATGCAACAAATCCAAATAAGCCATTTTGGGTGATATCACGACGATATTCCGTTTCTAAATAGTAAAGTGATTTGCCACGAAAACGGCTGACTGGAAAGCCTCTTCCCGAACTATTGTATGGATCCCATCCTAAATTAGGAAGATCAAGATAGGGCGCTTTACTATTAAATACGGTCCAGAAGAAACTTCTTATGGCAATCATATTTTGGCGATTTCTGTCTTGGGTAAGCCTATGGTATCGTCTAACTTCGAGAAATAACGATTTCCAATTCTGATCACTTCCTAAAAATGTCGGATTTACACGGAACTGTAAATTGGCATAGTTACCCGACCAAGTATTGATCGAATTGGCGCGTGTATCGTAAATTAAATTGAAGCTGACTCCTGAAGACATGGTATTGTCTTTTAAATCTGTTCCATAAGGGTAGGAAGTGTAGTCTTCGAGCTTGGTATTGCTCGTAGACTTAATATTCATTCTATAATCTAAGTCATAGCCAATTCCCATAAAAAGGCCACCATGAATTCTTTTTAATGCATGTTGGTATAAACGAAAGTAGGTGTAATCTAAATTAATCTGCTGGTCGCCATGATGCTCTTTGCCAATTCCCCAAGTTTCGTGCGGGTATTTTAGTAGACGGATATCGCCATCAATCACCCATGCATTCTCTTTTAACCAAATGTAAGAACGGATTGGCAGACCAAATCGTTTTCCAAAATTTGTGTAGGGAGTAAATGTCATTTTGGACATATAGGTATCGGAACGATCTCCTAAATAAAATCCTGCGGTTGTACTTGTAATTAAAGCATGCCCTCCTCCAGGAACATTTGTCGAAAAGGGTAAAAAGGAAAAATAGATTTTCTTTCCTGTACTATCGACAGTTTGGGGTGGCTTGATATTTAATATTTCTTTTCCAATATCAATCAGGTCCCGTTGTTTACTTGTATCAGCGAGATGTTTGGTGGTTTCTATTTCATTGACGGGACGTTGTGCATATGCAGTATCGGCAAGTACAAGTAGAACCATCAAAATAGACCATTTAATATAAAAAAGGTATGCGCTATCGTAGTGTGTCATGAAAGAATGCAATCTAGCAGGAAATAGACAGAATAACAATATTCAAACCAATAATTTATTCATTCTGTCACGTTTTGGCTATAAAGAGAATTGATTGGAAATTTCATTCGCCTAGAAAAAAATATCATTTACCGATTTTAATGTAATGTTAATCTAAATGTAATGAAATCAATATATGAGTTGTCTTAACTTTGAATCAGAAAATAAATAAAAAAAGTACGCAACAAATTTATATAGTAAGCGACAATAAAATAAGAAAATATACTAATACATTATAAAATTGAAAAAGATATGAAAACTTTAGTAAAAACATTTGTAGCAGCGGCAATGATTGCAATCTCTACTTGCTCAATGGCTTCAGTTAAGCCAGAAGAACGCAATTTAATTACTGCTGACTTGGCCATCGATGAATACGTTGGTGCAATGACCGAAGGTCAAGTAGCTAATTTGGATAAGCTTTTTACAGCTGATTTTGACCAAAAAATTTGCGGTAAACAAGATTTGAAACATAGCCGTCATGAGATGATTGAATTTTTGAAAAAACAAAAAGGAATCAAGATGAACTGCAGAACAACAACACAGATCGTTGAAGAATTACCTGATTATGCAATAGCGAAAGTTACTATGCAATTTGATGGTTTTGCGAAAACAGATCTGATCACACTTGTTAAAGAAAACGGAACCTGGAAAATTTCTAAATCTGTAAACTCTTATAAATAAGAATTTGCCGTCAAAATTGGTCGATTAAAAATAAGAAAAGGGTACTTAGAATAGAGTAAGTACCCTTTTTTTGTGGAGCATATCAGATTCGAACTGATCACCTCTTCACTGCCAGCGAAGCGCTCTAGCCAAATGAGCTAATGCCCCAGCTTTATTTGGTGTCGCTAAGATAGTACTTTTTTGGATAAACAAAGCCTCTTTTTTATTTTTCTACATATTTTTCTACGCATGTTATTTAGTCGCTTTTTTTTATGGTGTAAATGCTTTAGAATCAAGGAGCTGTATGTTTGTCTGTTTCAAGATATTTCAATCCTATTGAAAAACAAGTACGTTTAACGAAGATATCTTAAGACCTACCTACTTACGCTCATCCAGATGTATTATTGTTTTTCTGTAAGAAGAGCTTCGGTTCGCTTTATCTGACCTTTATCTTTCCAGGCATCATGGCCAGGAATAACCATGTTAATTTTAGGATATTTTGCCAATAACCTCGCTAGGGATGGCTTCCAGGATTTTATATCCCCATCTGCCGTAAATCCTAGATCTTGGGCTTCGGAGCTTTTTATAAAACAACCACCGTCTAGGATCTTATATTCGGGAAACCAGACAACAACATTGTCCATGGAGTGTCCGGCACCAAAAAAGTTCAAAACAAAAGACTGTCCGCCGACGCTGTAGGTTTTATTGGTGGAAACAAGATGAGTGGCCTGGGCTTTGTGATTTGCCTTTAGCAGGTCGTTCGTCATTTTTGTTGCATAGGTTGGAATTCCAATGCGGTTGTAATAAGCAAAGCCACCTGCCCGGTCTTCGTGCCAGTGTGTCGCGTAAACGGCAATGACGGGTAAATTATGTTTTTGTTTGATACTGTCCAATAAGGGTTGATATTGTGTGGAATCCCATGGTGTATCAAAGAGGATAACGCCTTTTTTCGTAATTAGATATACAGCATTAGCAGCATATTTGGTGCCTCCAAATGTATTAAAGGTCGTGTAAAGATACAGTTGCGGATTTATCTTCTCTATTAAAAGAGGTTTTTCTTGCGCTTGTAGAGATGGAGAAAGACCGAGTAAACCAATGCTCATGCACAAACCAACGAGTTTTGTGCGAATATAGGGTGAAAAAAGTGAGATCATATTTTTGAATGTTATAGCATTAACGTTAGAACAAAATGATTATTATTTTTTCAAGACCTTATTAATACATTTTTTAGGTAGACTGAACAAAGTCTTCGCGATAAGGAGTGAACGAATCGATCAGTTCTCCTTCTTCAAGACATTCACATCCATGAATCAATTGCGAATCAATGATACAAGAGTCGCCTGCAGTTAGGATGCTATCGACACCATTAATATGGTATCGGAATTTTCCTGCACTAACATAAGAAATCTGTGTGTGGGGGTGTTGATGAAGGGCACCGATGGCTCCTTTTTTAAAACGAACTTTCATGAGCATGAGTTCATCATTAAAAACGAGTATTTTTCGCATAACGCCTTCGCCGAGGTCTGTCCATTGCTGCTCGCTGTCGTGTAAGAATATTTCGCTCATCTAATTATTGATTTATGGATGTTTCGATTGGAAAATGCTCTGTTTTCCAATTATAGCAAATAAATATGAATTTACGGCTAGATCCATTGCTTCTTTTGTAGAATATCAACTTGCTTTGCAAAATTTGATAAAAGATGTGGCGAATTAAAAACCAAAAGACTCAAATAAGTGAAAAAACAGTTATTTTGTGCCTGAGCAATATGTATATTACACGATGAATTATTTCGACGAGCTTATTACTTTATTACAAGAAGAGCAGCAATTTGATCGATTACAACATGAAAATTTGTTGTTGAAAAGTAGTTTGAATGAACGAAGAATGCAAGGTGTCACCTGGTTTCCGATTCAGATAACAGATACGGAGCTTGGAAGAGGAGACTATTTGTCCGTTAATTTAAATCGAACAAATCATTATGAGGTCGAACATAAGTTTCGCTTCGGTATGCCAGTTTGCCTGTTTTCAAATCACGATCCCGACCGAGATCGAATAGAAGGCATCATATCTTCGATCAATAGGGACGGGATGCGAATTTCATTTCGTGTCGATGAACTTCCAGAATGGAGCAGAAGAGGGAAGCTTGGTGTTGATTTATTATTTGATGAGTATTCCTATCGGGAGATGTTCAATGCATTGGAGAAAGGAAAGGAATTGAGCGGAGATGCAAAGCAAGGTAGTTTTGTGAGAAGATTAATCGGTGAAGAGTTGATTCCGATTGCTTCTATTGGAAAATTCTATGAGCATCCCAGCTTAAATACGGGGCAAAATAAAGCGATCCAACAGCTATTGGAAGCAAGTACTGTGGCTCTTTTGCATGGGCCGCCGGGGACAGGGAAAACAACAACGTTGGTTCAGGCTGTGAAAGCATTGCTAAAACAATACAACAAGCAAGTGTTGGTTGTTGCACCGAGCAATACGGCCGTTGATCTGTTAACCGAACGTTTAGACGCTGCTGGAGTTGCAGTAACAAGAATAGGAAACCCCGTTAAGGTTTCGGAACATCTTCAAGAATTGACACTCGATGCAAAGATTGATCGACATCCCGCAAATAAGGATATTAAAACACTTCAAAAGCAAGTGCGGACGTATACAGAGATGGCTCAAAAATATAAGCGTAATTTTGGAAAGGCTGAGCGGGAGCAAAGAAAAGCATTGTTTGATGAAGCCCATCGAATCAGAAAAGATGTCGATAAGATTCAGGATTTTATCAGTGCAGATGTTTTGGATAAATCCCAGGTAATCACTGCAACTTTGGTTGGATCGAATCATGAGGTTATTCGCAATCGCAGCTATGAAACAGTCATTATTGATGAGGCCGCACAAGCATTGGAGCCTGCTTGCTGGATACCGATATTAAAGGCACATCGGCTTATTTTGGCCGGTGATCACAATCAATTACCTCCAACAGTAAAATCTAGTAGGGTATCTAACCATGGTCTGAGTCATACATTATTCGAAAAATTGGTAGACCATAATCCGCAATTAGTTTCTTTGCTAGATGTACAGTATCGAATGAATGAACAAATTATGGAATATCCGTCCTCAGCCTTGTATAATGGCTTGTTGAGAGCAGATAGTACAGTGGCAAAGTGGAGCTTAGCATTGGATACCGAACCGGTCTTATTTATTGATACAGCGGGAGCGGGGTTTGAAGAAACGGAAAGTGACGGCGCAATCTTCAATATTGGAGAAGCTCATTTTATTAAAGCTCATCTGAACGACCATATTGGGGCTTGGAAAGCTTCCTTGAACAGAGATGAAAGCCTGAGCATCGGGGTGATCGCACCTTATCGAAAGCAGGCCACTTTATTGAAGGAGGTATTGGATGGGGAAGACGCGCTACGACCTTTTAATGACTTGATTAAAATACAGACAATAGACAGTTTTCAAGGACAGGAGAAAGATGTTATTTATATCAGTTTGACAAGAAGTAACGCCGAACAGCAGATTGGTTTTTTGTCTGATGTTCGCCGGATGAATGTGGCAATGACGAGGGCTAAGAAGAAACTGCTTGTTATTGGAGATAGTGCTACAATAGGTTCACATCCGTTTTACCGAGAATTTATAGCCTATACCGAGTCGATAGGGCACTATCATAGTGTGTGGGAATGGGATATTTCAGCAATATAACGCGAGATGCCACTTCCTATGAAGTGGCATCTTGCTTTTATTGAAACTTACTGACTAGATTGATTCCTGTAATCTCTCCTTATTAAGAAGTGAATTTCATCCAATCTGTGTTTTCGTCGTAGTTCATAAGTGGTTCGGCATTATTATTATTCGATAATTGGCCTACCAACATATAAATATCCATGCTCACGTGTTGACGTGTTATTTCTGTCATCTTATCATTGAACCCGGCGTTGTTAATTTGTAAAACATACTGAAAACAAATGACGCGGGCGATTATCTTTCCAAGTGTAACCAGTTCGCGCTGTTTCGGCTGTAGCGGAAAGTCAAAATTCAAGATTGATGAGAAAAATGGTGCTGCAAATTCAGTTGAGCTATATTTTTTTAAGAAAGACAATAAGTTGCTTTCTTTGGTTTTGCGCATAAGTTTACCGATCGCTTCAGCAACTTGAGAATAAAGCATTTCATTTGAACCCTCAAAGATTTGAAAAGGTCTACTGTCTATGAGGCCACGACCGGCAACATGGTCTAACCTGTAGCCATTTGCACCGGATAATTGCACACATATTTGCGCGGCTTCATGCATTAAGTCTGTCACAAATGCTTTCACACTATTGGCATCTACACCATAGGCTGAAAGGTCATTATGGATAGAGCTGATCGAGACACTGTATGAACACATTGCAGAACATAATGTAAATGCAGCCTGTATGCGCGACAATTGAAATTTAACAGCGTCTAATTCATTTAAACTAATACCCGATACACGACGTTCGGAACAATGCTTCATGGCCTCATCCAACATCCGTTTTATAAAACCCATGCCCATTCCAGGGAACTGTAATCTACTGCGATGGAGGGTATCTAACATCAATTTAATTCCTGTACTTTCCGGATTTAGTTTGTGGTCTGTGGGAACATTGATGTCGATGTCGTTCACACCATAAGGAATCGCATAGAGACCAAGGCTATTGTATTTCTTTGTAACAACAATCTTTTGTTCTTCGACGGCGTTCTCTGTGACAAAGAAATCTATATCCCGCACCAGTTCTCCGTTTTCATTTTTCTTGCGTGCTGTCACGAGCCAAAAGTCTGCAGCTCCAGTAAGACCTTGCCAGTGTTTTTCACCTTTTATATAGTACTTATCGTCCTTTTGTTCGTAAGATGTTCGCATATTGAGTGCGTCGCTGCCGTAAGCTTGTTCGGTAATCATTAGTCCCCCCATAGCTTGGTTTTCCAAAAATTGAGGGAATACCTTCTCTTGAAGTAAGGTGTCGCCGTATTTGGCAAAAGGTTCCAAAAATAGCGCAATATTAATCCCGAAGATTAGCGATAAAGATAGGGATTCATAAGAAGCTGCTGCCAGTACGCCCAAGCATTCTTTTACATGAAGGCCCCGACCACCGTGGTGTTCTGGAATAGCAACCGACAAGGGTTGCATTTTCATGATCTCTGCTAAAAACTCAGGCGGTAGCCCTCGCGTTAAACTGAGCGAGTTGTAATCATACTCTTTATTAAATAAGCTTGATAGCCTAGTTTTAAAATCCGCAATAAACAAATCGAAATCTTGGGTTATATTGTTGTGTTCTGAAACCTTAAGCATCTTTAAATATGTAATTAAATGATGGAACAATTTATTTGAAACATCGAGAATAAAGTGTACTACCGAACTGAAATTCTCTTTTTGCTTCAATCACTTACACAAAAATAACTGCAATCAATTTGATTCTCTTGTGTACTTCAGTATAAAAGATAGGACAAATCGTGCATATTGAAAACCTAAGTTGCTCTGTTTCGATAAGAAGTAGGAGAAACGCCAACTATTTTTTTGAAAAGCCGTGAGAAATAAGAAGGATCAGAAAAATCCAATTCATAACAGATATCTGCAATGCTTTTAGTGGATTCAAACAATAGAAATTGACTGTGCATAATCAGCACTTCAAGAATGAGTTCCTTCGACGATTTCTTGAATACAGAAAATACGCATCGATTAAGGTAGTTTGTAGATACCGCGAGTTTATCCGCGTAGAATGAAATATTTTTTTGCTTTTTGAAGTTTTTGTGCACAAGCTGTTTGAACATCATAGCAATTTCCTGTCTCCGATTGAGGGCTAGGTTGGATGAAGATAGCTTGATGATTTTTAGAATTGCCGATTTTAATAAATTTTCAAATAGTTCTCGATAAGGTAATTCCGAAAGCAGTTCATTATAAAGCAATCTAAAAAGCTCTTGAAGATCGCTGCTGTCTCGCGCAGTTAAGTTCAGTAAGGGCGAGATATTAAAGATATTCAAAATCTCCTGTTCCCTGAATATGGAAGTCATTGCATTGTCGTTGATCAAAACGCAATGTCCTTTCGCGGATTTATCGACCGACTTTATTGTTGAGATATTGCCGTAATTGCTGATAAGAATTGCCGGAGCTGTTACAACGTATTCCTTAGCTCCAATTTGATGTTTAAAATAACCTTCAGTTATATGAACGAGGAGGTTATAGCCCAAGAAAATAGGTGGGGTAGGGAATTTAATGTAAGGAGCGATTTCACTGAGCTGAAATATCTTGATCGGCGATTGCTGGTAGCGAAGATGCTCCAAACTACCTGTCATAAAACGATCTACAAATTCACCCGCATTTACCTGCTTTTCCATTATCAATTATTATTATAAAAATTTAGTATGCCACAGCTTCTGAATGTCATCTATTGTTTCATGTGTAAATCATGCTCCCAATAATACTCCAAAGGTAGCTGGATAAAACTTGTTTATCAATTTTAACAAATGATTTGCTAAAATAAAGCTTTATCCTTAGTTTAGTTTTTGCAATCGGATAAATAGCTTGATGCTCAGGGGCTATATTTTAATATTATAAACCAAATGAATATGAAACCAGTGCTCATTTTTATATTGACTCTATTCCTGTTCAGAAATGCAACAGCACAGATCTCGTTGAATTATTGTAATGATCGTATACAAACTGGAGCCGAGCAGACCGAGCGTTATCTTCCTTATTTAATGAATAAACGCATTGCAATATTGGGCAATCCATCTACGGTTATTAAAGGGAGACACCTTGTTGATAGTCTACTTGCACGCGGGGTTCAGATTGTGAGAATCTTTGGGCCTGAGCACGGATTTCGAGGCAATGCAAGTAATGGAACTAAAGTGGGGGACGAAATCGATCCGACAACTAAAATTCCTATTGTCTCTTTATATGGGAATAAGAAAAAGCCAACAGCGAAGGATCTAAAAGATATCGATCTGTTTATTTATGATGTGCAGGATATGGGGGTGAGATTTTATACCAACATTAATACCCTTCGGGATATTATGGAAGCCTGCGCAGAAAATGATAAGGAGCTCTTGATCTTAGACCGGCCCAATCCCAATGCCTACCTAATTGATGGTCCTATTTTGGAGACAAAACATAAGTCGGGTATCGGGCAATTCCCAGTTCCTATTGCACATGGGATGACTACAGCTGAATTCGCCCAGATGATCAATGGAGAAGGTTGGATGGATACTAAAAAGAAATGTAAATTGAAGATTATTCCTGTAGCAGATTATGATCATAGTATGCTTTATAAGTTACCAGTCAATCCTTCGCCCAATTTAAATACGGAACAAAGCATACTATTATATCCCAGTACCTGCCTCTTTGAAGGTGTGAAAGTGAATCATGGCAGAGGCACCGATTATCCCTTTGTTGTAATTGGTAGCCCAATCTATAAGGGTATATATGACTTCTCATTTGTCCCCGTCAGTAAAAAAGGGATGAGTGAATCGCCACTGTTTATGAATGAAGAATGTTATGGAATAGACCTGCGTAAATATGATCTGCAGCAGCTTGTAGATAGCAAAAAAATAAACCTATCCTGGATGATAGCGCTTTATCGGAATTCTCCGGAAAAAGACAAGTTTTTTGATCAATCATTTTCGAAACAGATTGGCAGTATCGAAAAGCTCGTGGGCGTAGATTTATTTCGCAAGCAAATTGAAGCCGGTGTTTCGGAAGAAGAAATCCGAAAAAGCTGGGAGCCGGGCCTAAGTAATTATAGAAAGACTAGGGAAAAATACCTTATCTATCAATAATATAACCTGAATAAAAGTATATCGATGTTTGGACTAAAATATGATTGGCGCCCAATTATTATCCTATTTATTACAGTGGGATGTTTTTGTCAGTTACGGGCGCAGCATCTGGCTAGAAGTCTAGATCGTCAAAATTATACAGCACAATCTAACATTAGGTTAAATCCCGCGTTGAAATGGAAATTCAAAACAAAGGGAAGGCTGTTTTCTTCGCCCGTCGTTTGGAAGGATATCGTTTTTGTCGGGTCTTGCGACAGTAATCTTTACGCATTGAATAAAACGAGCGGTAATGTACTTTGGAAGTATAAAACTACCGGTGAAATTCGGTCAACTGCTGCTCTTGATGCCGGAACAGTGTATTTTTTAAGCACTGATGGCTACTTGTATGCCCTGGATGCCCAAACAGGTCGAAAATTATGGCAGTTTTCAACCGATGGTGAAAAGAGTTATGATGTATGGGACTATTTCCTCTCATCTCCTGCGGTTGCAGATGGTGTAGTTTATTTTGGCTCTGGGGATCATCATGTCTATGCCGTAGATGCTAAATCGGGAAAACTTGTTTGGAAATTCCCGACTGGAGGTATTGTGCATGCAGCCCCAACGTTGGCACGCGACCATGTTTTCATTGGTAGTTTTGATGGTTATTTTTATTGTTTGAAAAAAGATGGTACCCTTCATTGGAAGTTTAAAACAGTTGGCGAACGTTATTTTCCAAAAGGCGAGATTCAATTCAACGCAGTTGTTGCTGACAGTACAGTCTATTTTGGTGCGCGTGACTTTAATGTATATGCGCTAAATGCCACGAATGGAAGTGGATTTTGGGTATATCATCAACCGGGAAGCTGGACAAGTGTTCCTAGTATTTTTGCCGAAAAGCTTGTCGTAACCATGTCCGATTCCTATAGTATACTTGTTTTAAATAGAATCGACGGCGTGAAAATAGTTGAGCCTAAAGTACCTTTAAACACGTTTAGCAGTGCCTCAATTGCTGGTAATGAGGCTTTTTTTGGAACGCTGGATGGTGTAATTTATAGATTGGATATAAAAAACGGAGAAGTTGTACCTATTTTTCAAACTGAGTCGAGTAAAAAGAATAGGCAATTGTTTCTCAATGATGAAAATATGCTCCACCCCGATCTGCAGCAAAAATATAAAGATGATATTACAAGACTGTTTGCAGACTACCTGCAGATGGGAAGTATCTTTTCAACAATATGGATTGATGAAAATCGGCTTTATTTTAGTTCCACTGATGGTGCCATCTATGCATTGGAATAGTAAGTACGCGCTATTTACAAATCGTAGCAGGGCTTACTTTCTCAAAATTTTTTCCATGGATCTACCTTTGGCCAGTTCATCAATTAATTTATCGAGATAACGAACTTTCTGAACCAGCGGATCTTCAATATCCTCAATGCGATAGCCACAGATTACACCAGAGATCTTTGAAACATTCGGGTTTAAGCAAGGTGCTTGTTTAAAGAAATGTTCAAAGTCAATTTTATCGTCAATCGTTTGCTGTAGGGATACCGGGTTATAGCCGGTAAGCCAGAAAATGATTTCGTCAACCTCTTCTTTTGTGCGTCCTTTTCTTTCGGCCTTTTGTATATAAAGCGGGTATACACCAGCAAATGACATGCGATATATTCTTGTATTATCCATTTTTACACATTGATTTTATTAAAGGTATTCATTTTGAATGAAAATAAAAACAAAGGATAGTTGGCTAAATTAAGCAGAATCATTGCTACGTAACTATAAAATTTACTTAGCAATTTCTTTAATAATAATATAAATTATAATTCTATTTTTATGCGATACAAAATTATTGAAAGATTATATATGGATTTGAGGTATATTCGAAATAACATACATATTAAAGAAGAGGATCAACAACGTATCAAAGACTTTCCTGTGCTGATAGGAGGTTGCGGAATAGGAAGTTATATTGCAGAATGCTTGTTGCGTATGGGGTTCGAAAATTTGACAATTGCTGATGGTGACATTGTCGAATTGTCAAATCTAAATAGACAAAATTATACAAACAAGGATATTGGTGTAAAGAAAGTAATTGCTTTGCAGGATCGCTTACAGACAATTAATCCGGAAGCCAAAATAACGGTATTTCCAGAATTTATCAACAAAGATAATCTATATGATATCGGTGTTAATCATAAAGTTGCTATCAATGCCTTGGATTTTTCTTCTGATATTCCCTTTGTTTTTGACCAATATATGACCGAAAGAAATATACCAGTAGTACATCCTTATAATTTGGGTTGGGCCGGATTTTTAACGGTGCTTCCGCCCGAAGGTCTCAATCTGCAGTCATTGGAAAAGGCCCATCAGACATTCGAATTAAATGTCGGTAATTTCATTGTGGATAGTTTAAAAGCAAAGGGTATAGAAACGAAATGGTTTGAGGAATTTTTGGAAGAATATGGAAAGATAGCGTTGACGTCACCTCCGCCGCAGCTATCCCTAGGTTTATACCTCCTATCTGGCATGGTAAGTCACATCGTGTTCAATTTGGCAACAGCAAAACCGGTGAAATTCTTTCCCGATTCCTATTATTTATCCATGATTAGCTAACTATAATATAAGATAAAGAATCGATTGTTTTATTACACTTTTGTGTAGTAATTTTAATGCGGAAGGAATTTAGGAGGAAAGTGCTTATTTTTATTGCTCTTGAATACCATCTACATGAATTGGACATCTGATAATTATTATTTCACTAAACTTAAAAAGGAAGAACTTTTTGAACTCATTCATTTTTATTTAAGGACGACAGCTGAATATTATAATTTGGATGATTCTCTTAATGAGGAATATGCGCATCATTATAAAAATTTGTTAGGCGAAGATTTAAGTTTTTTTGATACTTCAATTTATTATGTCTTGCGTGATCGAAAAATGCATAATATCCATGCATCAATTCGCATTACTTATTGGGATAGAGAAACAGTATTACCCATTCAAAAATTATTTTCCGTATCAAAAGAAGAGCTTTTATCGCAAAACGTAAATCACTATTGGCATATCGGACGATTTATTATTTCGAAGAAGATTGAAGGCCAACGGATCAGTATTTTGAAAAAGATGCTCTTTGATGCATTTTTTTCGCCCTATTTTCTGGATAACGGCTTAATCATCGCCGAATGTGACAAAAAGCTGGTCAGTACACTATTAAAACTTGGGATACCTTCGTATGAGCTTGGCAGCCCAATCATCTATTTATATTCAGAAACCCTGCCTATTTATATTAGAACTGAATGGCTCGATTACTTCATTCAAAAAAATAAAGTCGCTCAATATTGTTTAGCTAATAGTGATGATTCGGATAGCTTTGCTATTAAAGCAAAACATATGGGTTTTCATGATAATAATGGCAGCAAAAATAGAGTATCTAATTAGAATAGAGATAGCTCAATAGCTAGTGCTGTTGCTTCAGTAATACTCTTCACCTTTAATTTTGAGAATATTTGCTTTTTGTGAAACTTAATGGTATCAATTGAAACGTATAATTTATCGGCAATTTGTTCCATTGTGAATCCCTGAGCTGAAAAAAGAAGAATATCTTTCTCGCGTGGTTTTAGTTTGACATGAGGAGATTCTACCCAAAGATCAGTATCTAAATTATATTCAAATTGTTTGCCCGCATCGTCAGATTTAAACTTAATATTCCCCGCATTGGCATGTGAAGAAATGGAAACTACACATAGTGCAATCCAGGGGTTTGAAGATTTGTCTAAAAGAATAGGCTTCAGTTTATGGTTTATAAGAAGAGGTTTTCCTTTAGCTTGCTTCAAATGAAAATCATAGGATATTGAATGTGTTAATTTGTCTTCAGTCGGAAGATTTTCGAAAAATTCGAATCCGACTTCATTTATTTTCTTTAACAGCAGTAAGTCTCCTTCAGGTACATTATCCAAATAATGCTGATATCCTTTTTTTTGAACTTCAGAAGGAGTATTTCCACATAAAAATATAGGGTTATCAGACACGAACAGAAAGCTCTTTTTTGAATAATCAATTAAATATATGCTTTGGTAAGTTAATTTGCTGAGAGATTTTGCAAAATTAATATAGGCATCTACAATTTCATAGTCATCCTTAGTAAAATTATCTTTAACATATACCGGCTTAAAAAAATCTTCAATCTCAACTTTCATATTGTAAACTACAAAAAGGATTTACTCTAGTATCTAAATAATAAATTAGCGAAAATTTTACGCTAATTTGTAAGGCAAAAATAATGACTTAAATTCAAATAAAATATTTAAAATAGCCGTTTGTTAAGTATTTATACGTGTTTTATGTTTTTCTAGAACTAAAAAATGACGTATTTCAACACTTTTTGTCTCTATTTTACTTGATAATAAATGTCCTACACAAATGTGTAGAATATTTATTAGATTATAAATCTAATAGTTTTACTGCTTACCTTTGCCCAATATTGCAATTAAATTATATAAATATAACCTATTGAAATCAATTTCCCAATAATAATTTTTAAATAAATAAGATATTTGACAAAGTTTGGAGCAAATATAATAACAATTCCCGCTAATTTCCTATAAAACTATTTCTCTGAGTAGCTATTCACTGGACTATATTTTGCCCTTTTTTGCAAAATGCAGCTCTTTTCCATCTAAGAATCAAAACCTTTCATTTTCCCACGCTTGTGTCAATTAGATTCAGTTTATTTTTTTCTTTTTATATGTATATACATTTTGATTTTATTCGTTTGATATTTGTTTTTTTTGTAGTAATATTGTGCTTAAAGTTTTGCTTTTAAACGTTTTTTGTAGATTATTAATGTATGTACAATGTGATGTGTTTTGTGAATTGTTTCGTGCAGTTTACGAGGAAAGCAACTGATGTAATTAAAAATTATAAAAACTGACACTTATGAAATTACGTTTCTCACTTTCTTTTGCCACCGGTCTGTTGTTCATGTGTGTGCAGTCTGTTGTTGGTCAGGAGCACGCAATTTGGCAATTGGGGAATCCAGACGGTTCAAGCAGCGAATTTGCCTTGTCCCCGAATGGATATAAGAAATTTCTGGAACATGATTTTGGTTATGAAGACAATGCATTTATCATCGGTCAATCTTCTTTAACAAGGGATTTACCCTATGTATTGCCCGGTCCGGCCAATGAATGGGGGGGGACTGGAGGAACCTCTGGTCTGAGAACACATTTTTTTAATCTATACTATGTGTTAAACAATAGTATAAAAAATGGTCAGTGCACACTCCAGGTTAAATTAGCAAATAGTGACCCTAAAAATAGACCTACGCTACAGATCGCAATCAATGGCAAGCCCTATAATTTTGAGGTGGAGCGGGGAGCAGGAAATGGTGAGCCGCTAGAGAATCCTTTAAAATCTGGAAATTCTACGATAAATATAACATTACCAGCTGATCTCATTAAGAAAGGAGGAAATCAGATTACCATGACTGTCATAAAGGGAGGTTGGGTTGAATTTGATTCCTTTAAACTGCTGGGTTCACAGCAAGTAAAGTTAATAGCTAATCGCTCTGTAATTGTTAAAAATGTACAGCAAGCTGATTTTGAGATCCTAAGTGCAGGGAAACCCGTCCAAAATATGCTGGTTGATCTCTTGAAATTGAAAGATGATGAACAGTTGAAAGTAGTCTTAGATGGAAAGAAAATTTATGAGAAAACACTTGAAAAAGGTACAGCGAAACTTGAAATACCAATGCCTTATGTCGCTAAGGATATATGGAGTAAGTATGAAATTTATAGTAATGGGCAATTAATACAGTCATCAACAATCAAGCGGGGCCCAAAAAGACTAGGTGGAGTTTCAGATTATGTGAACACGATGATGGGTGCAGCACATTCCAGATGGATGATAGCCCCGGGACCGTGGATGCCTTTTGGCATGGTAAAGATAAGTCCAGATAACCAAAATATTGGCTGGCAGGCTGGTTATGAGCCTTCTATCGAATCTATTGGTACTTTTAGCCATATTCACGAATGGACAATGGCTGGATTGGGAACATTTCCGACAGCAGGTCAATTGAAAACTCGGGTCGGAGATCAGTACAGTACAAATTCAGGATATCGATCAGCAATAGATAAAACCAGCGAAAAGGCTCCATTGGGATATTATGCTGTTCATCTCCTTGATCACGATATCGATGTAAAATTGACGGCTGGTACACGTTCCAGCTTTCAACAATATACCTATCATAAGTCGGACACAGGACGTATTATGATTGATCTTAAAGTTAACGGAGAATATGATTATAAAATTAAAGATTTCTCGCTGAAAAAGGTTTCTGACTATAAGGTTGTAGGATACAGTAATCAATTATCTGAAAACGTTTGGTCCACGGATGCAAAACAGGATTATGTCGTATTCTTTGTGATGGAGTTTGATAAACCGATAAAAAACTATGGTACATGGCATAATGATAAGATAACAGAACGGACCGATTTGGTCGCCGATAGTGCTCAATTTGCGGGAATGTACGTGGAATTTGATGTGCACAAAGATAAGGCTGTACAACTGCGCACGGGGATTTCCTATGTGAGCTTAGCCAATGCAGAGGAGAATTTAAAAACGGAATTGTCGGAGCCATTCGGATGGTCCATTGATCGGGTCGTGGAAAATCAACATAAAGTTTGGGATGAACTTTTAGGTAGATTGGAGATAAAGTCTTCAGACTATTTTGAAAAAGAGAAATTCTATACCAATATGTATCGCACTTTGGCAAGCCGAAACACATTTAGTGATGTGAATGGTCAATGGAGGTCTTCGGATGAAGTGATACGAACTTTAACCCATAAAGGGGATCTCGCCTTAGGCTGTGATGCTTTCTGGAATACCTTTTGGAATTTAAATCAGTTTTGGAATCTGGTTACACCGGAATGGTCCAGTAAATGGGTTAGATCGCAACTTGCGATGTATGACGCAAATGGCTGGCTGGCGAAAGGGCCGGCTGGAATGGAGTATATACCCGTCATGGTTGCTGAACATGAAATACCGTTAATTGTTGGGGCATACCAGATGGGGATTAGAGACTACGATACTGAAAAGGCATTTGAAGCTGTTAAAAAAATGCAGACAACGAGTCCATTGAAATTTGAAGGTGGTTTTGCGGGTAATAGGGATTTGGATGTCTATTTAAAATATAAGTACGTTCCCTATGATGTGGGCCGGTTTTCAAATTCAATGGAATATAGTTTTGACGATTGGACAGTTGGGCAGTTTGCAAAATCGCTAGGAAAAGAGCAGGAGTATCGCTATTTCAATGATCGCGGAAACTGGTGGAAAAATGCGATAGATGTCAGTAGCGGATATGCTCGGATGAAGGATTCAAAAGGAGAATGGTATAAAGATTTTGACCCTTTTAAATCGGGAGCTAACCATCATTATGTCGAAGGAAATGCATGGCAATTGACCTTTTTTGTGCCACAGGATATTCCTGGACTAGCTAAAATGATCGGCCAGGATGTGTTTTTAAAACGATTGGAATGGGGATTTCCAGAAAGTGAAAAATGGCGCTATAATGGCCCTAATGATCAATATTGGGATTATCCTGTTGTTCAGGGAAATCAGCAATCAATGCATTTTGCCTATATTTTTAATTGGTTGAATAAGCCCTGGTTGACACAAAAATGGAGCCGCTCCATAGGTGAGCGCTATTATGGCCAAGGGGTTTCGAATGCTTATCTCGGCGATGAAGACCAGGGGCAAATGAGTGCTTGGTATATCATGAATGCTATTGGTTTATTTCAGATAGATGGCGGAACAAGGGTCAAACCAATTTATGAAATAGGAAGCCCACTCTTTGAGGAGGTTAAGATTAGATTGGATGGTAAATATGGAAGAGGTAAACAGTTTATTATCAAAGCGAAAAATGCAAATAAGAAAAATATGTATGTACAACGCGCAACATTAAATGGAAAACCCCTCAATACCTTTTACTTTGATGCTTCTGAACTTCTAAAGGGAGGAGAGCTCGTCTTAGAAATGGGAGCCAGCCCTAATAAGCAATGGGGATTGTACCAATAAAAGATATATTTTATTGCCGCACCATACTTAGGGCGAGTTGAAGTATAGTAAGGATGTGTTAAAGTTTGGTTAAACTAAGAGGTCTGATATAAGAAACTGCCTTCGGACGGCGTTATATCTGTAGTTTCATAATTTAGGTTAATAATTGGTTAGTTAGTAAAAGCCTGAAGTTCCCCACTTCAGGCTTTTGTTGTTATTGGTTATCATAAATCTCTTTGCTTAACATTTTTAGTTTTGCTAAATCCTATTAACAAACGTAAAATCATCGATATAACCACTTATAAGATTTGTAAATCTTTGCGATTATCTGTAGTATTGTAGGTACACGCTAAAATGCGCGGCCTATGGTGTTTGCTTGAATGAAAGCAATTAACAATGTCGTCTATCAAGATTATATGATCAAATCTATTCGTTTTTTACTTTTAGGATTATTTCTTTGGGAGAACGTTTCTGCCCAAAAGCTTCCTACTGACTATGTCAACCCGTTTATCGGTACCAGCAATTATGGAACAACTAATCCGGGAGCTCAGGTTCCCAACGGCTTGATGAATGTTTCTCCGTTTAATGTAATGGGATCATCACTTAATGCATTTGATAAGGATGCAAGATGGTGGTCTACTCCCTATGAACATAGCAACAGTTATTTTACAGGTTTTTCTCATGTTAATTTAAGTGGGGTAGGATGTCCAGACATGGGAAGTCTGTTGTTGATGCCAACCTCAGGGAAATTAGAGGTTGATTATCATCAATACGGAAGTACCTATACGCAGGAGGTTGCCCACCCCGGGTATTATAGCAATGTGTTAAAGAAATACGGTATCAAGACCGAAGTTTCAGCAACAACCCGTGTAGGTGTTTCTAAATTTACTTTTCCAAAAGGACAGGCAAATATCCTGCTTAATTTGGGCGAAGGTTTAACAAATGAAACGGGAGCAACAGTTCGTTATGTAAGTGATACCGAAATAGAAGGATCTAAGTTGCTGGGCTCTTTCTGTTACACGAACAATCAGGCTGTTTACCCGATCTTCTTTGTTATGCGGGTCAATAAAAAACCGTCAAAAAGAGGATATTGGAAATTCCAGCGTGCCGGAGAAAAATGGGAAAACGATTGGAATAAAGATGCCGGAAAATATAAAATTTTTACGGACTATACCGATCAGCTTTCCGGCGATGATCTTGGCGCATATTTTAGTTTTGATGTCAAAGAAAATGAAAGCTTAGAAGTACAGCTTGCCGTATCATTTGTGAGCGTTGAGAACGCACGTAAAAATCTAGATGCTGAACAAGCAGACTTTAGCTTTGAAAAAACACAAAAGCACGCAGCTTCGCTTTGGAACAATGCATTGTCAAAGATACAGGTAGAAGGCGGTACCGAGGACCAAAAAACAGTGTTCTATACAGCATTATATCATGCTATGATTCATCCAAATATCTTGCAGGATGTAAACGGAGAGTATCCTGCCATGGAAAGTCGGAAGACACTTGTTGCAGATCACAATCGTTACACCGTGTTTTCGCTATGGGATACGTACCGAAATGTTCAGCCTTTAATGTCGCTGGTTTATCCCGATAAGCAGGTGGGCATGATACGTTCCATGATCGATATTTATAAGGAAAGTGGTTGGATGCCCAAATGGGAGTTGTATAGCCGAGAAAGCTATACCATGGATGGCGATCCGGCAGTTCCAGTGATCGTTGACGCATGGATGAAAGGCATTCGGGATTTTGACGTTAATACAGCTTATGAAGCGTTTCTGAAATCGGCAACGACTACGGATTCCACGAATAAAATTAGACCAGACAATGCGGACTATGTGAAGTTTGGGTATGTTCCACTGCGCGATTCATTCGATAATTCGGTATCTCATGCCATAGAATATTATGTTGCAGATTGGAACATAGCCCAATTGGCCGGTTCATTGGGGAAAACCAAAGACGCTCAGCTTTTTGCTAAGCGAGCACAGGGATATAAACATTATTATTCTTCGGAGTATGGGACTTTCAGACCTATTCTTCCTAACGGCGAGTTTTTAAGTCCATTTAGCCCATTGATGGGCGCCAATTTTGAACCTAATCATGGTTTCCATGAAGGTAACGCTTGGAACTATAGCTTTGCCATACCATTTGATATACCTGGTTTGGTGAAATTGATGGGCGGAAAGCAAAAATTTGTGGATAGACTGCAGGCAACGTTTGATAAAGGGTATTTTGATGTTACCAACGAACCAGATATGCTGTATCCACATGTGTTTTCAGAAATCAAAGGAGAAGAATGGCGTACCCAAAAGCTGGTCAAAGAAATTTTAGAAAAGCATTTTACGAACAGCCCAGGGGGTATACCGGGAAATGACGATACGGGAACAATGTCTACATGGGCTTTAATGAACATGATTGGAATCTATCCTTTTTGTCCAGGTAGACCTGATTATACAGTTGTAACACCGGTATTCGACAAAGTGACCATCCAACTCGATAAGAAATATTATCCAAACGGGGACAAAGTGACGATAAGACGTCAAAAAGTGGGTGCTGGTGATTATATCAAAAAGATCGTTATCGATGGAAAACCATTCAATGGATTTAAAATCAACCATCAGACTTTGGTCAATAGTAAGGATATTCTAATCGTTACTGGAAATAGATAATTAGGCAAACTAAATTGAAAAACTGATCTACACGATGAAATATATTAATTATGCGGTCTGTGCAGGCCTTTTGTCCTTAATTGGTTGCGCTTCACTAAAAAATTCCGATGAGACTTCTTATGCAGGGTATGTAAATCCTTTTATCGGAACGGATTTTACGGGCAATACATATCCTGGAGCACAATCACCTTTTGGGATGGTACAGCTCAGCCCAGATAATGGGCTGCCTGGCTGGGACCGTATTTCCGGATACTTTTATCCCGACAGTACGATTTCTGGTTTTAGCCATACACATTTAAGTGGAACCGGGGCTGGCGACTTGTACGACATATCTTTTATGCCGGTTACCTTACCTTATCATGAAGCCGCGGCTCCCTTAGGTATACATTCCAAATTTTCGCATAAAAACGAAAAGGCTCACGCCGGATACTATCAGGTAAAACTTACTGATTACGATATAAATGTGGAGCTGACAGCAACGGCACGCTGCGGTATTCAACGTTATACGTTTCCAAAAGCCGAGTCTGCGGTATTTTTAGACTTAAAGAAAGCAATGAATTGGGATGCTACCACGGATTCACACATCGAAGTGGTTGATTCTGTCACTATTCGTGGTTATCGTTTTTCGGAGGGCTGGGCAAGGGGCCAACGCGTTTATTTTGAAACTCGGTTTTCTAAGCCTTTTATGGCCGTTCATATCGATAGTTCAGCAATATTATCCAGCGCTGATACAACGGCAAAAAGTGCAAAACGAATTGGTACTGCATTCAAAGCACGTTTTGATTTCAAGACAGCAGCTGGAGAACAAGTGACTTTAAGTACGGCCCTTTCGGGTGTTAGTATGGAAGGCGCTTCCAAGAACTTAAAAGCAGAAGCTCCAAAAGATGATTTTGATTATTATTTAAAGGCGGCAGAGCAAAATTGGAATCATGAATTGGGTAGGGTAGCGATCGAGACCAAAGACAAAGAGGAGCAGGTTAAGTTCTATACAGCGTTATATCATTCCATGTTAGCGCCGACGATTTTCGGTGATGTTGATGGTGCGTATATGGGGGCTGACCGGAAGGTACATCAGGCCGAAGGTTGGACTAATTATAGCACATTCTCACTTTGGGACACTTATAGAGCTTCGCATCCGTTATTTACCTATATCGACCCTAGTCGAGTAAATGATATGATTAAGTCCTTCATAGCCTTTTATGAACAGCACGGCCGATTGCCGGTATGGAATATTTACGGGAGTGAAACGGATATGATGATTGGGAATCATGCAATTCCTGTCATTGTAGATGCATATTTAAAAGGAATCGGTGATTTTGATGCATCAAAAGCGTTAGAAGCCTGTGTTGCCACAGCTAATATTGACAATTACCGGGGTATAGGTCTGTATAAAAAACTAGGCTATGTGCCTTATGATGTCAAAGATGAATACAATGCCGAAAACTGGTCCCTATCAAGAACACTTGAATACGCCTATGACGATCATTGCATCGCAATGATGGCCGATAAGATGGGAAAGAAAGAGATTGCGGGAACATTTTTTGCAAGAGCTCAAAATTATAAAAATGTGTATAATCCGGCTACTTCATTTATGCAACCTCGAGATAGCCATGGTAAATTTATTACTCCATTTGATGCGGAGGAATATAGTGCCCATATTTGTGAAAGTAATGCATGGCAATATTTTTGGTCTGTACAACATGATATCCCTGGATTGATTAAACTTGTTGGCGGACAAGAGCGCTTTGGACAGAAGTTAGATAGCATGTTTACATTTCATCCTTCTGACACCAGCAAACTGCCAATTTTTAGTACAGGAATGATTGGGCAATATGCACACGGTAACGAGCCGAGCCATCATGCACTCTATTTATTTAATGCGGTTGGACAGCCCTGGAAAACGCAGCAATATGCGGCAGAGGTAATGAACAAACTTTACTTGAATACACCTTCGGGATTAAGTGGAAATGATGACTGCGGGCAGATGTCGGCTTGGTATGTGTTCAGCTCATTGGGATTTTATCCTGTAGATCCCATCAGTGGAAAATACGAAATCGGTACACCTTTATTTGAAAAAGCTGAATTGAAGTTGTCCAATGGAAAGAAATTTACTGTGAAAGCTAATCATGTCAGTAAATCTAATATTTATATACAATCCATTACGATCGATGGTAAGTCTCTTGAAACAAGTTATATTACACATGAACAAATTATGTCTGGAGCGACATTGGTGCTAGAAATGGGCGAAAAACCGGGACCGGTATGGTACAAAAATAGATAGGTCTATAGGTAAATGGAGTTTCTTATGTGAAACTCCCAAATAATTAAGAGAAGCCTCCAAAT
This sequence comes from Sphingobacterium sp. UME9, assembly GCF_014170215.1. Lineage (NCBI taxonomy): Bacteria > Pseudomonadati > Bacteroidota > Sphingobacteriia > Sphingobacteriales > Sphingobacteriaceae > Sphingobacterium > Sphingobacterium sp. UME9. The sequence goes on from NZ_LZZP01000001.1 coordinate 144,731, forward strand.
GAATATTTAATCGTTTTGGAGGCTTTTTATTTGTCGGCAGAATCAAGCTTTTATAGACAAGCTTTTGTAGAAGTAAGTCGTGCTACACAATGTTCCATTCGGGAAGAGGGCATAATTTGGGATATCTCCGACTATCGTCCAGCCACATTTTTGATACATGATATAAGCCGGGCTATCGGTCACTGTATCTAGTACCAATAGTGTCTTATTTAGATCAATGGCTATATTTTCAATGTGTTGAAGTAGATTTTGTGCAATGCCCATTCTTCGAAAGTCGGTATGGACTAACATTTTGGCTACATCTGCGCGATGTGTTTGATTTGATGGGAGGTCGATTTGCAGTTGAACAGTTCCAGCGATTCGATGCGTAAACGCATCTTTTGCAATAATCAATATTGTTTTCTGCTGCTTGACCTTGTTCAGTACTTCAGTCCAAAATTTTTTTGCCTGCTCAATTGTTAGATCTTCCATAAAACCTACCGATGCACCTCCTTGGACAATATTAAAAGTCAGCTCTACTAGTTCAGAAATTAAGTTAATGCTAGATTCTTTGACTTCTTCAATGACAAAATCTGTATGGGAAATAGGTGAGGAACTCATGTGTTTGATTGAGGACGAGATATAGAAAAGGAATTGATCGCGATGTTATGTAAGAAAAGACATTCTGGTAACGATAGGCTTGGCTCTTCTGGTGAGAATCATATTTAAGAATCGTTACTCGTTGCGGGTGAAGGCATAATAGATGACGTATAACCAACCTAGTATTCCATGAATTAGAGCCCAAAGTATAGATTTGTTACGATCCCATGAGGTGACAACGGCAATTACGGAACCTAGTCCAATACCCGATTGTGTGATCGTCTGTGTCGTTGATTTACTGATCTCTTGACCAAATACGATATCCGCGAGTAAAATAAAGAATACGAATAATGAGAGGTGTTTCATGATGACTTTATTGAGCTCCTCTTATTTTGAGTTCTTCATTGATTTCTTTTATTCTTTTAAAATTCAGAATAACAATGGGAGATAAGGCGAAAGGAATGGCCATCAGTGCACTGAATCCTTTGCTAATTGAGGTATAAATTCCCATGCCTAATAGGATAAAAAGCATGGTTGTGAGCATCCAAGTAATTACCAGAGCAGTTTTTTTGTTGGTTTGAAGCTCTTCGTCAGTCATTCCGTTTAAAGGTCTATTATTCATATTTCGGTGGTTTATAGTCTCTAAGTTCCGTAATTCTTTTTAAGAAACAAAGTATTCTGCCTTAAATGACGTGTGAATCTTGTTAAATATAGCTTTTTTTTCTGTTTTTTAAAAAAGGAATAATTAAATGGCTAAAATAGTCGGTTTCCAAGGACCTTTTTCTTAATAATACAGCATAAGGTGATTTTTATGGATTCCGTTTTTTAAAAGAGCAACCTTTTCATCTTTCATGGTAACGAACAGTTTGTGCAAAGTAGGTATAAGCGTATTGTTTTGAGCAAGTAGATTGTGCGGAAAATAACGAATCTTAAAACAAAGACCACGAATATTAAACGAGGCGGAAAGACTGTTTTAAAAAGCTGTTATTTGTAAAAAAAATCAAGAAATGAGAATGCTAGCTTTAATCTTTATGATATTTACTATGTGTTCCTGTAGGGGTAATTTGGAGTCGGGGTACAACGAGAAAATGGCGAAGCTCTTTCATAGCTGTCGAGAAAAAATGGATGAGAGCTATGGAAAATTGCTGGAAGGGGAATATGATGTCGATAAATCAGACTATTCCTATCACATGAAATTGAATGAGGCACGCGCTTTGAGTAGCTACATAAAGGGAATAAAATGCGAAGCCTCTCAATTGAAATACAGTAAAACTGCCGAAAGTTTTCACATCGCTACAGTTGGTTATATGACCGAGATCGTTGATGGATATGGTGTTTTATTAATTAAATATATTGATGAACAGAAAAAGGGGGATCGAAAAAGTCTGTTGCGGGAGATTACTGATGAAAAAGAAAAAATTGCCGCCTTAGCTGAGTCATGTTTAGGATATCAAATAGCCTTCTTGAATCAAGCTGGAATAAAAGTAGATAGTCAAACAGGAAAGTAGTTGAAATATATTTTAATTTTATAACAATGTTAACACTAAAAAATAAGTGGTATTTGCTTATCATTTTACCCATGATGGCATTGTCCTGTAAGAGCAAAATAGCTGCACATCAGTCAATCCCCCCGTATTCATTAGCTGATACTGTGAAACCCGATTGGTATCGCGAATACTATGGTCAGGTTGTGATGATCGACAATGATTTTGTGACTCAGAAAAATGGCAGTTATTTAATAGATCTTCCTTTGCAGATCGTTCCAGATTCCACTTACGTTTTCTTTTTGAGTACTAGAATTCCAGTGGATTTACTAAAGCGGTCAACTGAATTCTATCCCGATCTTCAACATTTTGTACTGATTGTCCCCGATTGGAGGTATTATGATGAGGTTGCCAAAGAAGCCTCGAAAAACGGAATGTGTATAGAACCTGCGACGACCAATTTTTATTATTCCATAAAAAGAGAGGATGGCGGGGTTAAAGTCGACAGCATCCGGCTTTCTGGTGAAGATAACGCGAGGTTCGATTTTGTTAAACCAATTTCCCCAAAAGACATGCTTACCGTTTATCGAAAAGAAAGTTACGGATCGGTTTGTTGCCCGCGTGACCCCAAATGGGATAACGTCGATAAAGATGAGCTCTTTCTACGTGATTTTGAACACCGCAGTCACCTGAATGTGACCAAAGGGAGGTATGTGCAGATGGAAGGGAAAGAAGGCGAAAAAAGTATCTATTATACCTTACCAGGATTATCTTCAGCACAGCGATTACAATTTTTAGTAGATAAATATGCGCAATGGATTGTCAATAAAGATATGGCGGCAAGGACGTTTATGCCACAGTTATTTACACCGCAAATTGTACCTATGGTAACCGAAGGTTTTAACAAAATGAAAGAATTACCATAAAGTTAGCGATACCGCAATTTGGATGTTTCCGGAACAATATGTTGTTTTTTGGTGGAGATAAAGCTATTCTGTTAGCTTTATCTCGAACATTTTATCCCAGTTTTTACCGGTAACAAAGAAAGTGTTTGATCTTTTATTGTAGGCGATACCATTTAATACATCTAAATCCACATGTTGTGTTACATGTTCACGTAATTTAGATAGATCGACTAAAGCTTCCACTGTACCAGTTTTAGGGTCGATCCGTCCAATGACATCCTCCATAAAGAAATTTGCATAGATTTTTCCTTTTACCCATTCCATTTCATTGATTTGATCCACCATGGCTGTGTTCGTTGCTGCACGGATATAGTCCATTTTTGAGAAGTCATTTGGATTAAGCGTATAGATATAATCAGAACCATTGGACATGTATAAGTTTTTACCGTCAGAAGTTAAACCCCAGCCTTCCATTGGCTGAAAGTAAGGAAGTGTCTTAATAACAGAGAGACTGTTTATATCGTATAGGTAAGCTAGATTATTTTTATAAGTCAATTGATATAATTTTCCATTTAGTACGGTGGCACCTTCGCCAAAAATTGAATCATCCAATTCAATTTTTTTGGTGGGTTGACCCGTTTTTGGATTAACAATACGAACACTCGATTTACCCTTATTTCCGCTTGGACCAACCCCATTCCCGGTACTTTCGATCAAATTATCCCCGTAAAACTCCAATCCTTGTGTGAAAGCTTTAATATCATGGGGGTAAATATTCACAATGCTATAGCTTAGCAAAAGTGGAGGGGTGGAAGCGAATAGATCTATATTGACTGAATTTTCTTCTCGTTTTCCATCGCTAAATATGACAGCTTTAATAATCTGCTTGCCAAATTTCTCCTGTTTTAATGAAAAATGGAAAGGTTCATTTCCGATTACTTGACCAATCTTTTTATCGTTTATAGTGTAAATAACAGAGTCTATTTTGGACGTTTTTTCGCTACCCATCTTTAAGATCAGATCCTCGCCCTGCGTATAGCTCTGTTTAATGTTGTCAAAGGTAAATGTCGGATTTTCATCGGCATATTCGGGCTGAGAGCTTGAAGTTGTATTGTTACTTTTATTTCCGGTACAACTGCCCAAAATGGTGCCAATTACGAAACAAATGAGGTAAGATTTTTTGTGCATTGATAGAGGGTGCTTGATTAATTATCCGCTAATAAACTAGAAAACGAGTTGATTATAAATAGCTGTTGCTGTAATACTCGTTTCTCAAACTTAGATAAATTGTTTTTTATATGCAATTCAATTGCTGATCAATACAAAAGATAATTTGTCTGTGAAAGAAAAAAATGAACAATTACATGCTAGCCGATTGTTATAAAGGTATGGAAAGATTATATTTTACTGGAACGAGCGGTATCCTTTTGCCTTACAAGAATAAAAGCTACTATCCTGAGGAGTTTCAGGATAAAAGTCGATTGGCTGTATATAGCTTATTATTTAATTCATTGGAAGTAAACAGTTCTTTTTATAAAATCCCCAGAGAAGAAACCGTCAGAAGATGGTCCGAAGAAACGACCGATAATTTTCGTTTTACGTTTAAACTATGGAAAGGAATTACACATCAAAAAGAACTCAAATTTGATCCACAGGATGTCGCCAGATTTCTATCCGTTATTGACGCTGTCGGCCAAAAGAAAGGGTGTTTGCTCATACAATTACCACCATCTTTTAAATTTGCTTCTATTGGATTGCTTGCTGAATTGCTAGATTGTATTGCTCAGGACAAGAGAAGTGAAGGATGGGCGATCTGTGTAGAATTTAGGCATCCCGTTTGGTATAGGGAAGAAACTTCTGAACTTTTAAAATCATATAATATGAATCTGGTTATTCATGATAAGAATATGCAAGGTATGCGTCTTCAATACGCAGATGCAAATGCAAACATAATCTATATGCGATTCCATGGCCCAAATGGTGACTATAAGGGAAGCTATACGGACGACATATTGTTTGAATACAGCACCTATATTAACGACTGGATTGCAGAGGGAAAAGAAGTCTATACTTATTTTAATAATACAATCGGAGCGGCACTGTCTAATCTGAATACATTAGCCAAGTATATCACAGCGAGCAAAATATTTCCTGCTTAAAAAGTCTCTTTTTTAAAGTGCACTGCCACGGATATATTCAGTTCCCATGTAGCCGTCCCAGCCTTCATGTTCACGCATAATCCGCTGATAAGCTGCGGTCAATGCCCCAACCTTCGTAAATAAGGGAATACCTCTCCGGATGCAGTCGTGATCAGCGTAAGTCCCGGCATTATCGTACCATTGTAGCCACGCAAGTAATTCTTGTCTCTTCATAAGCGTTAATCTATCGAATAGCGTCTTATCTTTTAAGCTCATAAGCTGATAACGCCAATCCTTGCGATGCGATTCCATGGCTAGAATTTTTGGAAGCTGATGCGCTATGATCTGTTTAATAAGAGATTCCATAATTTGAAATTTTAGTTGTTAAAGATGAGTTGTGCATGCGCATTCGAAAAGTCATTATAGCTTCTTTTCATGTGGATGCGCAGGATTTCTTTATGTATATACGCGACAGCCTTTAATTTGGAAAGCTGCTGCACGCCATTTTCAATACATTTGCGATCTGTATAGTTTCCTTTTGGATCATGCCATTGCAGCCAATCAAGGAGTATTTCTCTTTCTAGTTTCTCGAGTCTCTGATGTAAGCCGACTAATTCACTTTCCCGAAGTTGTTCGCGCCAGTCAGACCAGATCGGACCTGACACTATACCTCGCTTCTCTTTAAATTTGTTTTCCATGTTTTACGTCGAATTTGAAGATCTAAAATTTGTTAGATGACTAGCTTACTGATAATAGCATTACCAAGTTTACTTTTCATAAATAGCTCAATTTGTTTCAGCAATTCTGGACTTACTTCGGGAACTCTTTCTAAATCTCGTATAAACCACTTCTGAATGACAGGCGTTTGTTTGGAACGTTGGTCAAATTTAACCACTTCAGCCCGTGATGATTTTCCAGCAGGATCGTAATATGACCACAATACAATGAAAATCGTATTTGGATCTTCATCGGGATAGGGAGTATGAAAGCGAACGATGTCACCCACGTGTAATTCCTTATTGTCATATGCTGCGCTGTGTTCCATAAAAAGCGTTGTCTAAAACTGATATTCAAATATACTAAAAATATTAGTATTAAAAATTTTTTGCTAAAAATTTTATACTTTATCTAAGATGCCGTTGTTTTTATAGTTGGGGGCATGTCTTAGTGATTTGTGCTTTTACTTCGATTTTATTGTTCTTATGGGGTTGAATTTCAATATCTTATCTTGTGGGTAGAAAAGGCAGACAAATATAAAGGGGAACTATTCGAAGGGAATATTGTTAAGGCTGCGCATGGGGATAATACCTAGGTAAAAAGTAGATGCGTTAGCGCGAGTTTTATGCTTCAGAACTTCACTTGTTGTAACATTCTTCTCAAAATTTCGGTAATTTGACCTTAAAGACATAATATGGCAACTCTACCTTATCAACTCCCTTATTCCATTGTTGGTCTTTAAAGAGCTGTGCACAAGAGAAATAAAGGTATCCATCTCCGCTGATGCCCATAGAATCGGGCCATAGTATTCGGGAGTCCCGTACCAGGGTATTCACATTTCCATCAGGATTTAAATATTTAATACTATAGTCTATTGACGATGTTAGGTAAATATTTCCATCAATGTCTGCTAGTAAGCCATGCGTGATTCCGACTTCTCCTTTGTCTTTCACTTTTGCCTCCAATTCTTGATCCGTCAGCCTTTTGTTTGCTAAAAATTCTGTTGCAATACAATACAGATGGGTTTGATTGATCGGTTTGAAATATAAATATTTAAAGTCGTGACTCAATGCTATGCTATTCACGTTGGAAGAAAAAGGCTTTCCATTTTCATTGCGCATTTCAATTCCATTATAGCTTAATATTACATCAGGATCAGCCAGCGTAAAACGGCTTCCAGTTAAAGCCTTTCTAGTCTGTCCAGTTTTAAGGTCTAAAATAATGATGGCCGCTTGGCCGGGATCGGAGAGATAGGCTAAATTTCGCTTGTGGTCAATGCGCATATCATTTAGACCTGATTTGGTTTTATCAAGGTCGTCGAAACGATAAATATGCTCAATTTTATTTTTTTTTGTATCGATTTTTAACAATTTAAATTGGCCTTGAGTTGATTTTTCATCTTTTCCAAAAATTGATCCGGCCGAAGATGGTTTAGAATCCAATACCCAGAGATTGTCCTCGGTATCGACAAATATATCCTGAACATTTACAAAGTGGGAATTCTCTTTTCCTTTTAAATTCCATTCTTCATTTGGATAAGGAACAGGTTTTCCATTGATGATTTCAGTAAGTGCATACTGATAATTTTTCGCTTGTTTTGGGAAGGAAACAAATAATCGATTGTTGGAGGTAACGCTCACACCGATCGGACGGTACGGACCTAAGGCTGCTGCGACTTCCAGTTTCGAGGCTGTAGTATTATTGACTTGTGCCAGCATAGTGAGAAAAAAGATGTGACAGAATAAAAAACTTAATATGAGCCGTGTTCGCATATTCTTGTTATAATTTAACCTAACTATATTGCTTTTGACTGTTCCCACTAAGTAATAAAGGGGGGGGGTTAGCTTCATAGAGAGACCGCGCTCTCATAGAAGAACCTTCTATTCTCAATTATTGTTTGTCCTTTTCTCCAAATAATACTTTTTTACACTGCTCAGCATATCGTACGACTAATGCCGATACGAATCCACTTGGATTTAATTTTCTGAGCGACTAGAAAAGTTGGGATTGGTCTCGGTGATTAAAAAGGGGGTGATTTACGAACAAATTTCTTGCAAGAGCTTTTCAATCTCCTGTGCATGTGTAACTGTCATAAAATGTCCCGCACCCTTAATGATAAAGTTGGGCTTTACATTTTTGATGGGGATAATACGATCGCTACTACCGTGTATATGAATTAAATTGTCCGGAACCGAATTGTTTTTCCATTGTAGAATTTGATGTATTGCCCAGGCTATAAAGATTGGATCTGTATCCTTTAGGATTTGTTTCAGCAGTAAAGAATCTTCTTTGCAGCGTATACCAAAAAAATAATCCGACAGAAAGCTATGGGTCTTGAGCAATGAATTAGGGACAAACACGTTCAGCTTGAGTCTACCCGCTAATCGATACAGTACGGGTAATTCATACCTTCCTTTGGCCGAAGCTAGCAGAATAACTCGTTGAACAGTTATAATTTTGGCAATTTCCATTGCAAGCATTCCTCCGAAAGAAAGCCCAATGAGGATGGGTTGCTCTGCGGTAATTTTAGTCGATATTCTTTTTGCATAAATAGATAGTGGTTCATTGCGGCTTGGTGTAATCCAATCCAGATAGGTTATATCAAGCGAGCCAAAGTCTATCTTGCTGAATACACGTTGATCTACACCCAAACCGCTGATGACATATATTTTGGTTGCGGTGATTTTCATTTAATCAAGTGTTTGTATCCATTTGTGGAGACAAGTTACTGAATTATCGCTATAAAACAGGGGCAAAAAATTGATTTTCGAATCAATTTTTTGCCCCTGTTTTATAATATTGAATAACGTAATTTTAATCCACCTAATCGCGCGAGCTTACTAAGATAAGCTCGCCAAGCTCTTAGCTTCAAAAGTCGATAATTCGTTGTATTTTTCGGCCTTTACTTTCTTCACCCAATTCGGGTCTTGCAAGATCGCCCTGCCTACAGCTACAAGGTCAAAATCGCCACGTTCATAACGACGGACAAGTTCGTCCAGTGAAGCGGGAGAGGACTTGAACTCAGAATTTGTAAATACTTCACCAAAGTCTTTGTCAAGACCCACAGATCCAACCGTGATTGTGGGCTGTCCTGAAATCTTTTTGAGCCATCCAGCAAAATTTAAGTCACTGCCTTCAAATTCTGGCTCCCAATAACGACGTTGGCTTCCATGAAAAATGTCGACACCGGCATCCGTCAATGGTAGGATCCAATCTTCCATCGCTGCAGGGGTAGGGGCAAGCTTGGCTGTATAGTCCTGCTGTTTCCATTGTGATAAACGTAGAATAATTACAAAATCAGGTCCAACCGCTTTTCGCATTGCTTTTACGACCTCAACAGCGAATTTAGAACGCTCCTTAATTGTTTTTCCACCAAATTCGTCTGTTCTGTGGTTCATTCCTTCCCAGAAAAATTGGTCGATCAGATAACCATGTGCTCCATGGATTTCAAAAGCATCAAAACCGAGGTCTTTTGCAGATTTAGCAGCGTCAGCGTAAGCCTGTATTGTGGCCTCTATATCCGCTAATGTCATTGTATCTGGGCTTTCAAACGCAGCAGGCGGAGTCCATTGCATAGGGGTATAACCAACATGCCATAGTTGAGGGGCTATTTTTCCTCCTTTTTCGTGCACAGTATCGACGATATTTTTCCAGCCGCCCAATGCTTGGTCACCGTAAAAGTTTGGAATATCCTTTAAATTCTTTGATGAAGGTCTTTCAATAACTGTACCTTCCGTCAAAATTAAACCAACATCTCCCGCGGCACGACGCTCGTAATAACCCGCTACAGCGCTGTCGGGAATCCCATCCTTAGAAAATGCTCGCGTCATGGGCGCCATTACAAAGCGGTTTTTGAGTGTTAAATTTTTATACTCAAATGGATTAAAAAGTGTTTGTATGCTCATTTTTCTTGTTTTAAATCGTGAATCTTCACAAAGATATTTTAAATAGTGTATATTTGTAACTATTATTGGTATAAACTAGTTACCTTTGCGTAACTATTTTGAATATATTCAAATGAAAAGGACTGAATTTAAAAGTTGTTCTTGCGCGATGCAGCGTTCTATGGCAATTTTAGGTACCCGATGGAAGCCTGTGATTATCTATACTTTGCGCGATCGAAAAGCCCGATTCGGCCAATTGGATGCGCTTATCGAAAACATTTCTCGGAAAGTCTTGACGAGTTCATTAAAAGAATTAGAAGAGGATGGTGTTATTTTAAGAGAAGAGTACAGGGAGCTCCCACCACGCGTAGAGTATTCCTTGACAGAAAAAGGCAAGGCATTAATACCTATTATGTGCCAATTGGCAAAATGGAATGAAGCCTACTATCAAGAGCCTGCATCACCAGAATTGATCGCGTAGAAATTACAATCTAAATACATAGATCTTGCGTAGTATTTACGCTGATCGCTGCCGGATGGACTAGTATCGTGTCAACCGGTTTGGCCTGTACGTTTTCTATCGCTTGCCAGCGCGGGATTGTTGATCACAATAAATGAAATTTTCATATTTATTTAAAATTTAAGTAATATTGAATTGTGAAAAACAAGGTAAACCAAGAATTTAGCAAGCAAGATTTTTTAAAATCTTTTCGAGAGGGCAGAAGGGATGGTTTACAGTTTCTGTACAAAACTTTCTATAGTCCAATGTGCTATTTTTTAGAAAAGATGAATCTTGATAAAGGTACCATCGAAGAAATAGTGCAGGATGTATTTTTAAAGCTTTGGGAGCGCCGGATTGATTTTGATCATGTTGAATCAATCCGAGGTTTTCTCTACACAAGTTGTAGAAACGCTGCTTTGAACAGGATTCAACAAGAGAATAGAATTCAACAAAAAAACAGTTTTTATACGTCACAAGTTGATCTGGTCGATTTACCGATCAGTCATCAAATGATCTATATGGAAACGCTTCGAACGATCCATGATGCCATTGATACGCTGCCTGAGCAGTGTAAGCAAGTGATGCGTAAGTTGATTGTTGAAGATCTAAGCCCACAGGAGGCAGCGATTTCCTTAGGACTAACCACTAGTACAATCTACAATCAAAAGAAAAGGGGAATTGAACTTTTGAGATTAAGACTCAAGCCTGACCAGTTTTTTTGCCTACTTTTGCTTTTACTCTATTATTAGAAAATTTATACTTCTGATATATAGGTTTTTGTAAAAATATCTACCATCTCTTTAGAGAAACGAAATCAAAATATTGTTTTAAGTATATAGAGCAATATGAAGCAAATACCCCAACATATCATTTATTTACTGAGCAAATCCAAGCTGGAAGGATTGCGCGATGACGAAAAATTGCAGTTGGACTTATGGAGGTCCGAAACGGATGCAAATAAGGGGCTATGCGATCTCATTGACAACAAAGATCAAATGCAAGCGGATTTAGACGGGATAGCCCGTTATGATTGGGAGGAATCATTTGCCCTCTTTGAACAAGATTACCTCAATACCTCATACACTAAACCTTTTTATAAACGCTTGTGGTCTTACGGTATTGCAGCAGTACTGATTGGATTATTGGTGTTATTTTTTATCCATAATCTTTCGGATACGGTATATCAGGAGACTCCGGATAAAGATATTCAACCCGCTCAAATGACGGGGGTAGTTCGTCTGGGAGCTGGACATTCAATTTCGATGGTTCCAGGAGATACTTTATTATCGTTTGCTGCTCCCATGAAAAATAAATCCAGCCAGACGGATAGCTTATTCGCGACAACACCCAAAGGGGGAAAAATGACCATGGTATTACCTGATGGGACCAAGGTATGGATGAATGCCAAAACGAAGTTAGATTATTATGAAATAGATAGTATGCGGGAAGTTCGTTTAGTGGGGGAGGCTTACTTCGAAGTTGCCAAGAAACATTTGCCATGGGGAGGTGAGGTCCCAAAATTGAAACCTTTCGTGGTACAAGCAGGGAAGATCAATATCTCCGTATTGGGGACACATTTTTATGTGAAATCAACCAAGAATCTAGAAGACTTTAGAACGACATTATACGAAGGCAAAGTTCGGGTTCGACAGGGCGACAGGCAAATTATACTGTTGCCAGGGGAAGAATCTTATATCAAACTCGGGCAGATCGAACGACGAATAATTGATCTCGACGTGCGTAACGCATTGAAAGACGGATATTTTGTGTTCAATTCGGAAGCTTTAGGGGGTATAATGGATGAGTTGGCGTCTTGGTATAATGTAGATGTCGTCTATCTCGATAACCAAATAAAATCGGAAAAATTTGAAGCGATGTTGTCGCGTAACAGCAGCCTGAAAGATATCATCAACGTACTGGAGAGTACAGGGAAAATTAAGTTTAAATTTAAAGGAAAGACCATTTATGTAGACAAAACAACCTAAATGAAAAGAAGAAACCCTAAACGCTTGCAACATTTAGGGCTTCAGATCAAGTAATTCTAACTGTAACAGAATTTTAATTCTTAACCTAAAACAAATGTATAAAAATTATGCACAACTTGGTCGTGCCCTACACGATCAAACGCAACAAATGAAAAACAGCGATCGCCCAGATATTTGGGGTAGGCCGCAATGGAGGGGAAACATTATGCGCATATCGCTTACAACCATACTGATGTCTTGTTGTCTGCTTCATGTTGGAGCTAAAACGTATGGACAGGACATATCGATACATGAGAAATCAGTGTCGTTGAGAAAGGTTTTTTCAGAGATCAATAAGCAGACCGGCTATTCTTATGTATGGGCGGCCACAACTATTGATCCAGATACAAAGGTTAACTTAACTGTAAAAAAAGAATCGTTGGGAAATGCACTTGGGAAGTTATTGGACGATTTGGATCTCGATTTTGAGATCAAGGGGAAGATTATTGTCGTACATGAGAAATCTCAACAAACACAACGTTCGATCGCTAATCAGTTAATGACAGTCAAAGGTTTTATTGTCGATTATAACAATAGACCGCTTCAAGGTGCAACCATTCGTGTTAAAGGTGTTCCAAAAGGGACCGTTACAGATCAAAATGGACATTTTGAAATTAACGGTGTTAGTTCAAATAGCTTTTTGGACATTACAATGGTCGGATTTGCTCCGCTTACAATTGCAGCTAAGTCCGATTTGGGTACGATCACCTTAAGGGCCCTGGATGAGCAATTGCAGGAAGTGAACATTACGGTCAATACAGGATACCAAAAAATAAGCAAAGAAAGAGCAGCAGGTTCAATTGCGCAGGTCACTGCCAAAGACATGGAAGGACGGCTCCAGCCTAATTTGCTGGACCGGATCGATGGATTGTTGCCCGGACTAAATTTGGTGCGAAATACCTCAAGTCCGCAGAATAATAAAAATAATCTGGGTATTGAGGTTCGCGGACGATCTACAATCAATGCGCAGGCTGCGCCTCTGATCGTCGTTGACGGTATGCCTTTTGAAGGCGACTTAACAGCCATTAATCCCAATGATATCGCTTCCATAACGGTTTTAAAAGATGCGTCGGCAGCCTCTATCTACGGCGTACGTTCCTCCAATGGTGTCATTGTGATCACAACAAAAATAGGCTCTGCAGGTAAAACGAAGATCGACTATAGCAATACACTTTCTTTTAGGGGACTTCCAAGCCGTAGCTATCTTAATCAGATGAGCAGTGCTGAACTGGTCAACTTTCAAAAAGAAATGTTTAATTATCGTTCGGGCGATTATGCTGTTATTGATCCAAGAAAAGCAATGAATGATGTGTATCGGATTTTGTACGATCGTAAAGGTGGCGTTATTTCGGAAGAAGAGATGGAAAAACGTTTGGATGTATACCGAAATCGTGACCGCTTCAGTCAGATGGATAAGTTTCTGAACACTACTCGATTCGATCAGCAACATAACCTCGCTGTTTCGGGAGGCTCCGATCGTTATACCTATCATTATTCCCTCAATTATACCCAACCAGGAGATTATAATAAAGGCCGTGCAACAAATAAGGAACTGGGATTCAGTCTGAAAAATAATTTTAAGTTTACCGATTGGTTTAGTTTACGCGCAAACGTATTAGGGAAAAATCAAAATAGAGAAGGCGATATTGGCTTCAATTTCTACGATAACTATATGGGGGGCAAGGCATCCTATTATCTTCTTGAAAATGAAGACGGTTCTCCGGCGCAATGGTATAATTCAAAATCGCAATTTGAGATTGATCGTTTGAATACCTTGGGACTGGAAGATGAAACTTATATTCCTTTAAAGCACGTAGCAGCGATTCATGAAAAATTTTATAATAAATACCTCAATTTGAATTTTGCAGCCAACTTTAAGCTACTTAAAGGGTTGGACTTCGATCTATCCTATCAAAGTGAAAGAACAGAAGGGTATAACGGAACTTTAAATAGGAAAAATTCCCAGTCCGTTGTAGGTATGGTCAATGACGCGACCCAAATTGGAAAGGACGGGTCAATCAAGCGCAATATTCCGCAGGGGGGACAATTTGCCGAACAACGTAACGATGTCAACAGCTATACCTTACGTGGTCAATTCAATTATCAATATAACAGTCGGGATAAACATGAAATTATAGCTATTGCAGGTGCTGAGCGCAGGCAAATTAACAATCGTTATACAAATATTTATAAATATGGGTACGATGAAAGCAGTTTAGTCTATAAGGGGATTAATGAAGAGCTTTTTGGTATTCAGATCCAAAATACACAGGCACTTTTTAATAGCTATACTATTTCGAAAAAAGAGACTGGATTTAAGGATCTAGTCGATAGATTTGTTTCCTTCTATGCCAATGGATCTTATACCTATGATCGTAAGTTGACTTTGAGTGGAAGCATCCGGATGGATCAATCTAATTTGTTTGGCACAAATATCAAAAATCAATACAAACCTCTTTGGTCCATAGGCGCTTTATATCATCTGCCAAAAATTGATTGGGAACCATTAGATCGTTGGTCGGTGCGTGCGACTTATGGCGTAAATGGAAATGTGCCAAAGGATAATGGACCATATTTGATTTCAAGGGTGAATAACAATCTGAACTACTTTAATGGTGAAATGCAAGCCTACATTGATTCTCCGCCTAATCCATTGTTGCGATGGGAGCGAACAAAAGTATTCAATGTTGGCTTTGATTTCTCACTATTTAAAGATAGACTTACAGCTACCCTTGATATCTACAATAAGAAAACTTCTGATTTATTGGGGAATACACCGTTGGATCCAACCTTGGGATGGGATATGGTGTTGCTTAATTATGCTGATATGCAGAATAGAGGGATCGAGTTGGGGCTGAATGGTAAGGTGATTCAACGTGAAAACTTCAGCTGGAACAGCACAATAAATTTTAGCTACAACAAAAATAAGATCACAGACCTCTACGTTGAGCAGAATACACCGTATTACTACTATTATGCTCCTCAAAATCGTGTTGGAATCCCAATGGGTAGTTTATATAGCATAGATTATGCGGGATTAAATGATAAGGGACGACCTTTGGCACGAAAGGCTGATGGTAGTCTGGTCGAGACCACGCAAAAATTGACAGTCGATGATTTAATTTATGAAGGTACGACAGTACCTCCCTACACTGTTTCTTTCAGAAATGGATTTCGATATAAAGATCTGACGCTTTCCTTTATGTTCATTTTCAATGGTGGTCATGTGATGCGGGGAGTTCATCCAGAGTTCCTGAGTAAATACGCGGAGCTTAACTACAATAGTAACTTCGACAAATTATGGTTGAATTATTGGAAGAACCCTGGTGATGAAAGTAACCCTGATATTGCTCCTGCATTTGTTTCTGCTGCTTCAGGCAATATTTCGGATATTTTCAATGCCGCACATAAATTTGTTCAGAAGGCTGACTATATTAAATTGCGCGATATTTCATTATCCTACAACCTTCCTGCACAATGGATTGCACCGACAAAACTTTCTTATGTGCGTCTAACAGGACAGGTATTGAATGCATGGCGTTGGGTCGCTAACAAGGATAATCTCGACCCCGAGGTTTGGGCTGGGTATAGTACGGTAACGAGTCCAAGTAGAGGTATACAAGCACCAATAATTTACAATTTAGGTGTATCTGTAGGATTTTAATAAGAAAATATCATGAGAAAAATATATATAGGATTGCTATTCGGTTTATTGACATTGAATAGCTGTAGTAAATATCTGGATATCAAACCAAAAGGTTTTACAATTCCAGAGAATCTGAATGATTACAAATTGCTGCTAAACGATCAATCTTTAGTAAGAGCTTCCGCTGTTTATCCGAACTATTTAGTAGATAATTTACAGTCCGGAGACCCTCAGGATGTACAATCAGCAGCAAGCTATGACTATTATGACTATGTGAAAAAACAACTCTATAGCTTTGCCCACGGTGCTATATTTGAAGATGGCCAGTATGATCCATACTGGGAATCGGCTTATAGCCATATATTCACTTACAATGTTGTTATTAACAATGTATTGGCAGCAACAGAGGGCTCCGAGACAGAAAAGAAAAGGGTTTGGGCTGAGGCTAAGGTCGGTCGTGCATTTGAATACCTTAGTCTAGTGAATATCTATGCCGCGCATTATAATCCTGTAAGTGCAACAAAAGATCTAGGGGTACCTTTGGTGCTGAAAGAGGATATCAATCAAAAATATGAGCGCGTGTCTGTTCAGGCGATCTATGATCAGGTAATTAGCGATCTTAATGATGCGCTACCAAATTTGAGTACAGTGCAGTCAAATAGATTTCAAGCAGTGCGTTCAGTCGGCTTCTCTTTTCTAAGCCGTGTTTACCTCTATCAGGGAAAATATAAAGAGGCCCTTGAGAATGCAAAACAAGCACTTGCTGTCAATAAAACGCTCATCGATTATAGTTTATATACCAATAAGGATAAGACGACTTGGGGGCGGGTTTGCCTAAAAACAGATAATTCTGTCCAATTTCCCGACTCCAGAACGAATACGGAGGCCGTATGGTCTCGGCTAGGAACAAGTTCCTTAGGTAGTCCGAATGCCGAATTTTATGCCTCTAAAGAGCTGATTGACACTTATGCCAAAGATTTGCCTGCAGGTGCAAAGGACAAACGTTATGAATTATTTTTCTGTCGCGATCAGGCTTCTTTAGGTGCTACAATAGTAAAATTTCCAGGGCGGGTTCTTTTTGCTCCCTACGTCGAATTTAGTACTGGATTTAATACGCCTGAATTGTTTTTGATTGCTGCAGAAGCCGCTGTTCGAACAGGTAATGCGACAGAAGCACTAAGTTTCTTGAATACATTAAGAAATAGCCGAATAGAGAATAATAAAGCGTTAACCTCAACGGATTCAAAAGTTGTTTTACAGACTGTACTTGACGAAAGACGTCGCGAGATGCCATTTATGGCATCCGATAGGCTGATTGATTTGAAACGACTCGCTATAGTAGACAATTTTAAAAAGTCAATCCAACATCCATTGGCAGGGAAAGTTTTCGAAATGGAATCCACGGATGCCCGGATGATACTTCCAGTTCCGCCCAAGGTACTTTCGTTGAATCCCGGAATTCCACAATACGAACGATAACAAAATTAGATGTAGACCGCTCATCCTAATCAATTTCTATCATCATAGAAATTGATTAGGATCTTAATAAAAAAAAATGAAAAAGATACTATTGACAGCACTGGCTTTTTCGCAGTCGATGCTATTACTTGCGCAAGAACATATACAGTTTCAGAAGATCACTTTTGATCAGGCAAAGGAATTGGCTAAGCAGGAAAATAAGCTGATTTTCCTGGATGGATTTACCTCCTGGTGTGCTCCTTGTAAATGGATGGAAGGGAATGTGTTTTCACAGCCTGAAGTGGCTCGTTATTTTAACAGCAGGTTTATCAATACAAAATTTGACTGTGAGATAGGAGAAGGTGTAGATATTGCTAAATTATACCAAATCAGAAGTTTTCCTACTTATTTATTTTTAGATGGACAGGGGACATTGATCTATAGAACCCAGTCTCGAATGGAAGCTGATCTTTTCCTGAAACAGGCACAGCAAGCTAATGACCCTAATTTTCAGATCCCCAATTTGCGTAAATCGTATGATTTGGGTATGCGGGAGTCGAATTTCCTGATCCGCTATATTAAAGTGATGGAACAAACCGATAATCAAGCAGCAAATGCAGCAAAAAAGGCATTGGACAGTGTGGCTACCGATGAATTCTTGAAGAGCCCAAATGGATGGGAGACCATAAAAATGATGGCACAGAGCCTGGATGATCGCTACGGTAAATTTTTTGAGTCTAACAAAGCTTATTTTAAAAGCATAGCCGCACCAGCAGATTTTGCAAAAAAGGAGGCCCAGCTGCTACGATATGCTATGTATGGTTATATTAGGGACAATAAAGCCGATGAATTTAACGCAGGAGTAGCCTATTTTGAAGGGTTAAAAGATCCAGAACAAAAAATTGAAGCAGCATTGTATAAAGTAGAGTGGACCGCAGCACATGGAACCGATAAGGAGTTTGTTGTTCTTACGAATACATTGAGAAAAGGCCTGCTCAAGAATGAAGATGAACGGTTGAGTTTTATTGCCCGCCGCAATGCCAATGCGAAGGGAACTGTTGCAAATCCAGTTATCCTAAAACAATGCTATGTGCTGGCTAAACAGGCCGTTGTATTGAATCCATCAAGTTATTCCAATCAAGGAACATTGGCTGATATTTGTATCGCATTAAAGAAAAAGAAAGAAGCCGTCCAAGCGGCAGAAGCTGCGCGTGGCTTGGCTGAACTGGAAACTTCAAAAATTATTAAACTGGCCGATGCTCTTGTGGCGCGTGCTAAAGCACTGTAATTATCAACATGAAAAAAATAGCTACATCGTTATTCTTGGTTTTAAGTTGTCTCGGGACAGTATTGGCTCAAGGACAGCGTTTTCAATTAACAATAAAGGGAAAACAATTTCCCGCAAAATCTAAAGCATTTGTTCGCTACATCGTGGACAGAAAATTGACAATTGACTCTATTAATTTTGGTCCCAATGATGTTATCTATAAAGGGGAAATCATGGAACCAACGCAAGTCATGTTATTTTATTCCAAAGATGGAGCTTCCTTCTTTAATCGCAAAGGTGGACCGATGGAGCGTCTCACATTTTATGTAGACCCTCAGGAACCCAATACGCAAATCACTGTTCAAAGTCCTTTCGAGTCTTCACAGGTACAAGGCGGGAAACTGCAGGTAGCCTATAAGCAGTATCAAGACTATCTAAGCACCTATGAGAAGAAGCTCATGGTTCAGCAATCTAAAAGAGCTGATCTGTATCAAGCAAAAAATCGTGATGAAAATGCACTCAACCAAATTGGGCTAGAAATAGATAAGATCGAAACAGAGCGTAAGAAAGCGCAGCGATATTTTATAGTCAATAATCCAGACAATTACTTCAGTTTATTGGCCTTGCAGGAAGTTGCTGGCTACGATGATAATGTGGTTACCACTGAACCTTTGTTTTTCAATTTGTCATCAAGATTAAGGCAGGCTGCAATCGGGAAAAAATTAGAAGCAGATATTCAACTGGCAAAAAAGCTAGGAATTGGACAGCCAGCGTTAGATTTTGCACAAGTAACTCCTGAAGGTAAAGAGTTAAAACTCTCAGATTTTAAAGGTAAATACCTGCTATTGGATTTTTGGGCGTCATGGTGTGGTCCTTGCCGTGCTGAGAACCCTAATTTGGTTAAAGCCTATCAAAAGTTTAAGGGATCAAAATTTGAGATACTGGGTGTTTCACTAGATAAACCCGGGAAGAAAGATAACTGGATGAAAGCGATTGAACAGGATGGATTAACCTGGCCCCAGGTGTCGGATCTGAATGGCTGGCAAAATCAAGCCGCTCAATTATACGGTATTCAGGCTATCCCGCAAAATTACCTCATCTCTCCCGAAGGTAAGATTGTTGGAATCAACTTAAAAGGAGTAAAGTTGATAGAGAAACTCGAAGAGCTACTTAAATAAATTTTAAGGAGGGGCAAATCGCCCCTCCTTAATTATGAACCTTTGATAGCTGCTATCGCTATGGGGTCAGTTTTCTGTAATAGCGTTGCTCTTTGGGGGGCTAAGGTAAGGGCTTGCCGCTTATTCGCCATTTCTCTGCAATTCCGTTGGTGTTTCTCTGCTATTTCTTTGGTATTTCTCTGTTATTTCGTTGCCGTTTCTTCGGTGTTTCTCTGCTGTTTCTTCGCTATTCCTTTGGGATTGCTAGGGGGCTGATTCGCTTCTTCTTTGCTATTTCTTTGTCGTTTTATTGGTGTTTTATTGGTGTTTCTTTGCTTTCAAAGCAAAGAAAAGGTAAGCAAAAAGTCAATAATATGCAAAGTAATATGTACTCAGTACATCGGCATAAGTTATGCAGAATGCACGAAAAGGCAAATAGATTTTTAGCGGAATGCCACTAGGAGGAAATTTGTTGCTTAAAGTCTGCTATTTTTTCCTTCAGACTATTGAGGTGTTCAGGACTGATTACGCCATTATCCTGATCAAAATTTTCGTAAAATTTGGGAAGCGAAAATGTTTCTTTAATGATTGCTCCAAACTGCGGGAAAAATTTCTGCGCTTCGGCCATCACATTTCCACCACCATAACCTCCTGGTGAAGTTGTCATAAGCAACATGGGTTTATCCTGGAAAACTTTAACATTTATTCTAGATGCCCAGTCGAATACATTTTTAAATGCTACGCTATAGGAGCGATTATTCTCTGCGAGGGAGCAAATGATCATGTCACTGGAGGCTATATGATCTAGGAAAAGCTGTGCTTCCTGTGGGAATCCATTCTTTTCTAGGTCTACAGAAAAGACAGGCATGTTATAGTCATTCAGGTCGATCAAATTAATCTCGTGCCCCTCGAAGCTTTTAAGTACAAATTTGACCAATTGTTTGTTAATCGATGTGGAAGAATTACTCCCAGCGAATGCAAATATTTTCATGTTTTATCCTTTATGATTATCGGTTGCTTAAATTTAGTCAATTTCTCGAAACAATTGGAGATTTAGACTTGACTTGTCGTTTCTGATAGGTTTTGATTATATGGTATAATTTTTTGAAATCCTCACTATGCATATTTCGTTCATTTATTATCATGATTAAATTATTTGTTGCCTGAAGTTTTATGGTTCTGAATTTAAAATATTTTTCCTCCTTACTGAATAACTTTATGATATTAAACGGATTCAGAAAGTGATTCATATCAATCACTTTTTTTGTGTATCTGGTTATATGACACATATTTAAATCCTTTCGATATAATCCACCTAAGTTTACTTTGGTAAGTGTATCTCCAGATATTTCGAAGTGCTCAAATCTCCAAACGCCCGTAAATATGATGAGCCCACAGCAAGTCTCCCATATTATCCCTAACAGAGAAATGGAATACTTAGAAATTATTATTGGGAATATAGCAATACAACCAAAAAGAAGAATAAGTATAGGAAATGTATGATCACAGCGCAACTTGATATTCTTTTTATCCATTAGAAATTGCTGTTTTATTTTTCCGTTTTAAAAATAGCGTATAATGGAATATCGTAATAGCGGCCGTCTTTCTTTAGATGTTGTTTTAACAGGGCCTCTTTTTTCATTCCTATTTTTTCCATGACTTTTCCCGATGCTGGATTATGGGGGAAGTAGGTCGCAAAAATTTTGTTAAAGTTTAATTCTTTAAATCCAAAATCAATGATCGCTTTTGCAGCTTCGGTGACATAACCTTTATTCCAGTAAGGAATAGCAATCCAGTATCCCAACTCAGCCTTATCCGAGCCTTCATCATGCAGACCAATAGCTCCGATCAGTTTTTTATCTTTATTTCGAATAGCAAAAGTGAATCCTTTACGATTGGCAAATGCTTCTTCTGCTAATTTAAGCCAGTATTCAGCATCCTCCTTTCGGTAAGGATAGGGGATATTTGATGTGAAGTCCGAATAGACCTTGTCTTGCAGGTATTCAACAATCTGTGGAATATCAGTCGTGTCTATTGCATTGAGAATAAGTCGTTCTGTCTCTAATTGTGGGAAATCTTTCATCTGATTAAGTCTTCAGTATGGCTAAAATGAAATTAGGGGTTATTTAGTTTTTATAAATGTAGGGAAGTTTTATGAGATTCTTTTGCTTATATTTTTTCGGGTGTAATAACTATAAATTCCAGTAATAGTGATTAAGATCAAAGTTATCAATAAGCCTATATATACATTGAAGAACATATGGACCAGTGTAAAACCAATGAGTCCAATTAGGATTTCTAAAAAAGCTTGCTTTATACGGGACGGAGGATTTGAGTTCTCAAGGTATCTGGTATACTCTTCTATAATTGGTCGATCGGTATCGGTCCAATCAAAATGCGATAGCTCTGCCGAGGGGACCCATATTGCTTGGACATATTCTAGCATGGCAACTTCGCCAGAAGAAAAGGTGCAGAGAACAGGATAGCGGCAAAGTGCCGGACTTTTATGGCCTTGTTGCGTCATCTCTAAGGGCCTTCCGACAAGAATATCTATACTTAGCTCCTCCATAATTTTGAGCGACAGATTTGCTTTCGTTGGCAGGTGGGACTCGGTTATGCGACCAGGAAATTCCCACTTTAAGGCATGTGTCACCGATGGCGGGCGCTGACAAATGAGTACCTTATCATCCTTCCTTATAATCGCACAAGTCAAATAATGCATAACGGTTTAAAGATAGAAATTAGGAACTAGATTCTTTACTTTCAATCTGATGACTTTCAAACAGCTCAATGCGGCCTTCAATAATCAACAAATAAAAGTTTTCAAAACAATCCTGATAGATCTTTTGTTCCAATGATTTTATTTCTTCAAAGAGATGTTCTTTCGCTACTGCAGCGTAACATAGCTCATTTTTTGATGTTGTTATCGTTTCTTGGCAGGGTGTATCGTGAAGCTGTTTGTACAGGTCGCCTAAATCTGAAATGTCTTCACTACGGTGGTAGGAGGGATGAAACCATACCCAAAAGTCTTCTTGATTTTTATAGGGATGAGGTAATAATTGAACAGACGTATTTCTGAATAGATCTCCCGGATGCTTTTTATAACGGAAATGAGTGGCTGTGGTCTTTAAACTATTCATAAAGTTAATTTGTTTGTAGGTTTACAAAAAATAATTCAAGAATAAAGATGTCATCTTAAATATAGGTATTTTTTTTAGTATTAAAAATTTACAGTTGACGTTAGCACTAATTAGATCGCGATAGGATACAGAATACCACAGTCACAAAGCTGCACTTGAGCTGTTCCGCTAAAAAATGTAAATCGTATTCATTTTATGTTATCATCCCCAGAGCATTTTGATGAGAACGGATATTGTGAATACGAATAATCCGACATAGAATATGTTTGTCCCATGTTTTCTGTCATTATCCGAATAGGAAAATATCCGTTCGCCATTCGGTAGGCTCTTTTTGGAACTAAACAGCATATACCCGATTGCAATTCCTAAAAGTCCACCTAGAAATGCTGAAATATAGCCGAAAATAATCCAATACTTCTGCTGCGGTTCCGGTTCCCGTAGTTGCATGAGCCGCTTCTGTTTCAAAAGATCAAGCTTTTCCTGATCCATCTCTTTCCCTCTTTTTACTAAAATTTCTCTAGCCAGTGCGTAGTCCAATTTGTTCCATTCATCGGATTTTTGAAGAATTTCTAAGAGCTCTTCGTCGGAAAACTGATACAGGTAATGGTCGTCTTCAACCAAAGGGAGAGACTGCATTTCCTGCTCTTCTAAAATAGATTCTGCATTTGCGAAATTGGCAGGATCTATTTGAACCTCATATTGATATCCAACCGTGTTTCCGGAAAATGTAATATCCACAGGGGGTACATTATCTGCCAACCGCGTTGTTACACCTTTTTCCGAAAGTAGTTTATGACATTCTTGAGCTTCTTCTAAACTAGAGAACCTTTTTAACACGATATATGTATCCATGTGATCAATTATTTTTTAATCCCTGTATTTATCATTTGACAGTCCAATGTTGTATGCAATCTTGGCTATTTGCCCTAACACCACAAAATCGGACGTGAATGTGTAAATAATGGATTAATTATGTAGTGTCTTTTTTGAATAAAGTTAATAAAGCCGGTTTGATACTTTTCAGCTTAAAGATAGTAAAATCAAATTCTATTTTATAGAAACAACAATAGAATCCCAGCTATAAGATGAAGAAACATTTGATTCATCACATTTTTGGTGGTATTCGTCACATTTTTCTGTTTTATGTTTTCATTTCAATTAATATTGCCTCATCAAAACCAATAACATGAAACTGAAAGACGTAAGAAAAATAGAATTTTGGATGGCAACGATCGTATTTGTCGCTGTTGTTTATGCTTTGCTTGTTGATACAAATAATCGGGATGATAGCGGTATGCATAACTATTTCCTTCACCAAAAAATAAGCTACTCCTATTTCTTTAACTTTTTTGTGCCGAATTTTATCATTGATTTGCTGCTATATGTGATGTTTCTCCTTTTAAATTTTGTCCTTATTCCTTCCCTCATCAACAGAAAACGGGAGCTGCTGAATTATTCATTACTAGCTGCTCTGATCTTGACATCTGGACTGATTTTAGGTGTATGCCGGACCTATAGCCACGCCTACGAATTGAAGGATTATGACAGTATTCAAAGAAGCTATAATAGTATGTTTTTTAAGGCTTTTGCGCAAGCTATTTTATTAACAATTATAATTTCTTTATACACCTGCGCGCAATATCTGATCAGCTATTTGCTTAAAAGCAAGGCAGAAAATCTGACCCTGCAAAAGCAGCTAAAAATGGATTTATCCTTTGGAATAGGTTTCTGGTTTATTGGATTGTTTTTTTTGATTACATCGCGATCCCATTTACAACTTTCGGTATTATGGACTTTGGTCGTATTGTCTGCGGTCGGTATTGTAATCTATTCCTTATACTATTTGTTGCCAAAATTACAGGAAAAACAGAAGAAATTCCGTGATTTCTTCTGGACTATCTTTGCTATTAGCTTGGTTTCAGTCCTGCCATTAAGTGTGCCCGCGTTATTTTTCTTTAATCAGACAAACGAAGTGGTCTTTATCGTTGCGATGTTTCATTTACCCACGCAATTATTGGTTAGCACGCCGCTGTCCTGGTTTCTCTTTAAA
Organism: Sphingobacterium sp. UME9; assembly: GCF_014170215.1. Taxonomy (NCBI): domain Bacteria; kingdom Pseudomonadati; phylum Bacteroidota; class Sphingobacteriia; order Sphingobacteriales; family Sphingobacteriaceae; genus Sphingobacterium; species Sphingobacterium sp. UME9. The sequence goes on from NZ_LZZP01000001.1 coordinate 169,682, forward strand.
AAACGTCTAATGCGTCAAAACGAAATAGCCTCCCTACGTACAGAGCTCGGGCAGTCGGACGCGAATCTGACCTTTCTAAAATCTCAAATAAATCCACATTTTTTATTTAATGCCTTAAATACATTGTATGGCACTGCATTGCAGGAAAATGCAGAACGGACGGGGGAGGGAATTCAACGCTTGGGTGATATGATGCGGTTTATGCTACATGAAAATACACAAGATAAAATTTCGTTGATGCGTGAAGTTGAATATTTGAATAATTACATCGCCTTACAAACGCTCCGGACTTCAATGTCAGACAAGATTACCCTTATAACCGAAATAGAGGAACAGTTTGAAAATTACCACATTACACCTATGTTGCTTATACCTTTCGTTGAGAATGCATTTAAGCATGGTATAAGCCTTCAGAACTCGTCTTATATTAAAATCTCTTTGCAAGTGCGGGACCAAGTCCTGTTTTTCGATGTGAGCAATAGCATTAATCCAAAAAGTGATAACGATCCCGAAAAACTAAAAAGCGGCGTAGGCTTGGAAAATGTAAGACAACGCCTGTCATTACTGTATCGAGATCGGCATGAATTGATGATACATGAAAATGCCAATGAGTTTTTTGTCCATTTAACATTACATCTTTAGATCAAGATAGTTCCACTATTTTTCAATCCATTATTCACCTGATTTATCGGTTTCTTAATTAACAGCAATGAAAAAAGTACTTGTTTTTTTGCTTGTGACCTTGTTTTGTCTAAGCAGTCATGCTCAGTTTAAATTGAGCGGTAAGGTTTGGAATTATGATCCAAACAAGACCTTGGAAATCAATATTCCTCTTGTTTTCGGTTTTTATAAAGAAAATTCGCAACGGATAACCGTTGCCGGCGATGGTACATTTGAGGTCGCGCTGCCAGTAACAGCTCGAAAATCCGCGACACTAATTTACAGCGGTGTATTTCAAACCTTGTTATTAAGCCCCGGTAAGGATCTTATCGTGAATTTAACTGATAGTACGATCGTATTTACATACGGTAGTGCTTTAACAGAAAATAGAACTATTCAGCAAATAAAACTGGATGAAGTGCCGTTTTTTATGAAAGCCCCAGCCTTAAACAATCTTGCTAAACGCTCTTTGGCTGAATTGAGACAGCAGCTGTTAATTCCCTTTTTAGCAGATTGCAATCAAATGAATGAAGTGATCCAAACTACTTCATTGCCCAGCCAACTAAAAGACTATATCCGTGCTGAGCTTTACGCGCAAAGAATTAACCATCTGAACGATTTTGCCCGTGTAGCTGAATTGCCAAAGCCGACCTCAGATAGTTTAGTGCTAGAACTGTTTGGAAAAGCATCGATTAATTTACAGGATAACTTTGGAGGCCCCTCTTTCTATTCTTTCCTTGACAATTACCTGCGTTATTTGGAAACGAAAGCATTTGTTAAGATTCGGTCGGAGAAGATCTCTTCAAGCGAGCCAATCCCTTATTTCGGGATAAGCCTAGACAGTGCAAACAGATTAATGAATAGCTATAGTAAAGATTATTGGCGGTTTATTGGTGCTTTAAATAATTTTCCCAAGCCTATCGTAGAAAAATACAATTTTCAGCAACTGGTCAATCTATATCATGACAGGGACTTACCACATTTAAAAGCATTGGCAGGAGCGCATTGGAAGATATTTCCAACGGATAAGCATAGGCCGCTCGTTGAACGCTATATTGCCGATCTTGACTCTCTTTTGATAGCGAATAAACAGAACAAACAGATCCGGTTGATTGAGGATGATCGACCTATTTCATCGATCTACGACCTGATTGCTGAATTGAAGGGAAAAGTGGTCTATTTGGATGTTTGGGGTACCTGGTGTGGTCCTTGTAAATTTGAATTGAAATATACACCTGAACTGAAGAAAAGATACATGGATAAAGATATTGCCTTCGTTTATTTGGATATGGATGAAGACCATCGCGATCAGGACTGGAAAGACTTTATACGCGTCAACAATTTAACCGGAATCCATTTACGTAAAAATAGGAAACAGATTGAGCCCTTTTGGAAGGAATTACTGCTAAATGCAAAAGACAAAGCGGAATATTATCCGCAATATTTTATATTTGATAAAACAGGGAAATTAGTTGTAGAAAAGGCTCTTCGACCAAGTAATGGGAAACAACTGTATGACCAAATAGATCAGATTTTAAATCAATAATTGTTATGATAGCCATCGCGATAGATGATGAACCTGTAGCATTGCAGGTTATTGAACACCATATAGCTAAAGTCCCTTTTATTGAATTAAAAAGTACATTTACGGATGCGTTTATGGCGATTGATTATCTCCAGAAGGAGCAAGTGGACCTTATCTTTTTAGATATAAAAATGCCCGATATTTCAGGCATAGAGTTTCTGCGTAGTTTGAATACTTCGCCAATGGTGATTTTTACGACGGCTTATTCTGAGCATGCGCTATTGAGTTTCGAGCTCGACGCCATCGATTACTTGCTTAAACCATTTTCTATGAGCAGGTTTTTGAAAGCCTGCAGCAAGGCGAGCGAATTGTATAGCCTTCGGGCAAAAAAGCTACAGCATAACAAAGACTATCTGTTCGTCAAAGATGGCTATGAACATGTTAAAGTTGAAATTGATCGTATCCTGTATATTGAAGCATCAGGTAATTACACCCAGATACATTTGGGCGATAAATGTGTTAGCTCCAGAATTACCATTAGCGAGCTGTTGGAACTGCTCCCGAAGAACGAATTTTTTCGTTGCCATAGAGCATTTATCGTCGCACGAAGTAAAATGATTAAGTTTGACAAAACCCAAATTTGGGTAGCAGACCGGGTTATTCCCATTGGAACAACGTATACTGAATTGAAATTATATTAATGCTAAATACGCATTTTTTGATAAGTTAGGGCTGGTTAGAAAGGTAGGGAAGGGGCTGTGCTGTCAAAAGGTTAAGGGGGCGTGTTTAAGTTTTTAAGATAAATTTAATACTTTTGTAGCAATAGATCATTTGTGTTGTCAATTTTTAAAATTTAAAGTCATGTAATGCATTGTCGATATTTAGGAAGAAAGTAAACAACGGGATTTACCCGATTTGTTTACCATATACCTATGTCTTCAATTTTTTAGTATGGATTTAAATTTTAAAAATGGAATCAACAAAATATGGTCGTACCTATCATTTCCCATTTTCGCCAGGGACAAGCAGCGACGATCGTTTTAATCAACATTATTGGAAGGATATACAATCTTTCCATAAACTGTTATTTACAGAAAAATTAGATGGTGAAAATAATTGCCTTTCACGGCGTGGAGTATTTGCACGATCCCATGCGGCTCCAACCACGTCGCCATGGACAGCTCAGCTTCGGGAGCATTGGTCTAGAGTAAAAAACGATCTGGATGATTTAGAGTTTTTTGGTGAAAATCTTTATGCTGTGCATTCTATCGAATATGTGCAACTTGAGCACTATTATTATGTTTTTGCTGCTCGAATTAAAGATCAGTGGCTTTCATGGGAAGAAGTTACTTTTTATGCCAGTTTATTTGATTTGCCTACTGTACCTGTTTTGAAACTCGACATGGTAAAGGATTTGACTGAGTTAGAACTTCGGCGTTCAGTCGAAAATTTGGCCATGCAGTCTTCTAAATTTGGATCGGTTGACCCTAAAACTGGAGAAGCATGTACGATGGAGGGGTTAGTCTGCAGAAATGCTGATGCATATACTGTCAGTGAATTTCAGCACAATGTTTTTAAATATGTTAGAAAAGGACATGTGCAGACCGACGAACATTGGACAAAATCATGGCGAAGAACAAAAATGATTTGGGAAAGGAGGGATTTCTAATGGAATGGACAATAGCAGTAAATAAGAATTGGTCGGCTTTAGAGGAGCAATTTTCTTGGGTCAGGGATATGGAACAGGTACAACAAGATCCTTTGCATCATGCCGAAGGGAATGTCGCGATTCATACCCAAATGGTATTACAGCAGCTGGAAGCATTGCCTGGATACCGGAATCTGGATTACCAAAAGCAGGAGCTTCTCTGGGCATCCGCTTTATTGCATGATGTCGAGAAGAGATCGACGACAATTGTTGCTGCAGATGGTCGTATCAGCTCTCCAAATCATGCCAAAAGAGGAGCACAGACCGCACGGGAGATTTTATTTCGTGATGTGGAGACCCCTTTTGCATTACGGGAGGAAATTGTCGCATTGGTACGCTATCATGGATTGCCATTGTGGTTGATGGAAAAAGTCGATCCAATGAAGAGCGCCTTGGAGGCGTCATTGAGTGTCAATATGGGCCAACTTAAGTTGTTGGCCGAAGCAGATGCTAAAGGAAGGTACTGTGCCGATTTGGATGCTTTGCTCTACGCATTGGATATGTTCGAACTGTATAGTAAAGAGATTGGCTGCTGGGATGCCACGCGTTCTTTTTTGTCCGAAAATGCACGATTTACATATTTTAATGGAAACAATAGCTATGTTGATTATGTGCCTTTTGATACATTCAAATCCACGGTGACTGTACTTTCAGGTTTGCCGGGAATGGGCAAAGATTATCAGATTTTAGCCATGAATACCGACCTTCCTGTTATTAGTTTGGATGACATCAGACGCAAATATCGCATTGATGCTACTGATAAAAAGAGAAACGGATGGGTTGTACAAGAAGCAAAAGAGCAAGCAAAAAAATACTTACGCTGGGGACAGGATTTTATCTGGAATGCCACCAACATAACTTCCCAGATGCGAAAACAATTGATCGATCTCTTCGTAAGCTATCAAGCCTATGTGAAATTGTTGTACGTTGAAAAACCCTATAAGATTTGGCGCGCGCAGAATAGCGATAGGGAGTACCCACTGCCAGAAGTTGTCTTGGATAAAATGTTTCATAATTTGGAAGTTCCCCAGTTGACAGAGGCGCATGAGGTTCACTACATTACGGCATAGCGGATGCTTTTAAGTAGGCGGTATTTAAGCAGGATTGTGCTGCATTTTTGATTGATTTTGCGAATCAGCCCACTTATTTGGATAGGGGGCTGATTTTTTATGTAATACCTTTTTTCGGAGAGAGATACAATTTTTAGCTACTTTTTCAATCGCTGTAGCAACATAGATAAAAGCTCCTTTTCCTTGATATCGATGACATCCATGTCGATCCAAAAAGATGCAGGTTTTGTTGATAGATTGCGGTCAATAAAGCTTAATAAATAAATTAGACCGCTTGTTTTTTCTTTTTTTAACGATGAAAGGTCATTTAATTTTATAAAAATAGAATTTGTCCGATATAAACCAGTAACAAAATAATCGATATCCGTCCAAGGGATTTGCTGCGGTTTCAATACGCTGTTATTTAGTAATGTATGCTCATCTATCGTGAGTGCGGCCTCTCCTTTTCGATAGCGGTTCAACTGTTGTAGTCGAAGATAAAAAACCGTTGCCGCAACGAGTATCCATATCGTCGAGGTTAGCTTAAAAATAAGATCATAGTATAACCAAGCATACAACCCAATGACTGCTGGAAGAAAACATAGCAGCATGCTGATGATAATTTTTCCTTTGCTAAAATTAATTTTGATCATTGCTTTCTCTTTTTTCAAAAAGTACAAACTCCGCAAAAAATGGAGCCTGCCATTTTCATCATAGCTCCAATCTGTTAATCATATTATTGGAGCACCTGTTATAAAGATAGGGGGTAAAAGCCATTGAAACTATTCCGATTTATGATTCGTGCTTGTTGAATGATTATTCGTATTACTTGAATTTATCTTGCCATCCCTTCCGTATTGAGCTTATTTGAAATGGGACCGCGTGTCTTTTTTTTGATAAAAGGAATGAGTAGCTTTGTTTGTATAATAAAGTGATGGACTGTTGGAAAAACTTAAAGAACATTTAAAGAAATTTATCGATGTCGATCCGGTCGAATTAGAAGAAATATTGCTTTACTTTAAGACGAAAACGGTCGCGAAAAAAGAAAATATACTGGAGGAGGGCCAAGTGTGCAGATATAATTTTTTTGTATTGAAAGGTATTCTCCGTAAATTCTTTGTTAATGAAAAGGGAGTCGAACAAACGACTGAATTCGCAATAGAAAATTGGTGGATTACAGACAATATGGCTTTCGAGCATAAGCTTGTTACGTCATTTTACATTCAGGCCGTAGAGACGTCAGATTTAGTTTATATCAGTCAAGAAAATCAAGAAAAATTGGTTGCTGCATTTCCGATCATGGAGCGTTATTTTCGCTTTGTTTATCAAAGGGCTTATGCAGCTGCGCAAATGCGGGTTAAATATCTATTCTCTAAATCTAAAGAGGAATTCTACCATGATATGCTCCGTAAATATCCTCAGTTTGTACAACGTGTTCCGCAATACCTGATTGCTTCATATCTGGGATTTACTCCAGAATATTTAAGTGAAATCCGTAAAAAAATACTTCCCTGAATCTGCTGCTATAATCTCGTTGCAATTGAAGGCTAGTAGCATTGGTCCGAATCTGCAATGCGAAAAGGGCTAATTTGAAATTGCAGCTTGTGTTCTTTTGCATAGTCTTGCACTAATTTTTCGAATTTTTCCATTGCCTTTTCCTCAGAAGCAGCAAAACAGTGCAGGTTTAATTCCAAAGGTTTCTCTGAGGTGGCAGGATCGATACGCAATTGTTCAAGTTCGGAGAGGACAACAGCAAAAGAAGTTTTACAGATCTCAACTTCTAAATGCGGCCCCATTAATTGAGATGAAATGCTATAATAAGAATCGTTATTTTGGATTTCTTTCTGAAAGGGATCTAAATAGGTTGTAACAATAGATCGATAACCATATTTAGCATTACCAAAAAAGTGATCAATATATTCCTGTGCTTTTTCATATGTTGAGAAGACACCTTCCAGATTGGTGAATAAATCTGGATCTTCTTTTACTTCTTTTGAAACTACTGTATATACCTTAATGGGGTTGGTTGTCATATTTTGTATGCTACTGTTTGTACATTAAGTAAAAGTAAGTTTTTCTGCAAAAAAACTAATTTAGACTTTTGTCTATGAGTGATTCTAAGATAAAATCCTCGTTTTAAAATAAAAAATTTCCTTTGTTAACTTGTAGCCTGTTTAGAGCAGGTGTTTGTGCTTTAAAGTTGTATATAATTTTCGTATTCTCCAAATTTTTTACTGATTGTTTTTATTTGCTTTTCTAAAATAATGCGGATTGAACATATAATCCTATTGTCGAGCTCGCTTTATTACCAAGCTCCTCCTGCATGTAGCCTGAGCCCAGGTAGAGTCTACTTTTTTAGCTGATTCCAATGTGGAGCCACCTTGTTTACACGGTTGGGGCAGGGCGATGTAGGACAAGAGCAATAAACCAATTACTTCTGACGCCGAATGATGGAAACCTGTTTTGACTAACTCATCAGAAATATGGTTTTGTTCCCAAGTCATATTTTTTCATTTGACCGGGCATAGAAAATGCATGCGATCTTTGCTTCTCTTGTTGATGAAGACTTCTCGGTCATTTCGGTCTTTTGTTTAGTTAAGTGTGTATTTTTTTTATTTCTTTAAATTTAATTTTCTTAAATTTATTTTAATTTAAAAGATAGTGAAATTATAATTAAAAAAGGTTTCATTTTGTGTCAAAACTATGCTCTTTTGTCTCAATTTATTTTTAAATTTTATTTGCTTTGAAGCCTGTTGAGGGCTGTTTTTGTTCGCGTAATGTTGTTTTTTGACTTAAGTAGCACCTGTTCTCTTTTTCTTGTCGGAATCCAGCGATTTGTTTTTTATAGCCATTCAAACGTTTTCGTAAATAAATGGATTAAAAAGGTTTGATTGTGTTTTCTTAATTAATACTATTGTTTTGTGTTGATTAAATAATAACCAATTGATATTAATGACTAAAAGGTCTTGTTTTTAGGCTTTTTATAGTTCTATTTATTAATAACCAATAAATCTTAATCTATGAGAAAATTTAATCGTTTGATTTTCGTTAGTTTTTCTTTTTTGTGTATGCTATTGCTGTCTACAGGAATTGTTTATTCACAAGGAACTGGAAAAGAACTAAAGGGTATCGTCAAAACAAATGATGGTCGTTTTTTGGAGAAAGTTACCGTTTTGGTGAAGGGAACTTCAACGGGTACAGTAACAGATAGCTACGGTCGCTTTAGTTTTAAATTGCAGCAAAGTACTGCTAAGGTTACTTTAAGTTTTACCCATACGGGATACTCGTCCAAAGAACTTGAAGTAGAAGTGGGTAAGGAAATAGAGATCACCCTTTCTGAATCTACTGAGAATCTAGATGAAGTCGTCGTTATTGGATACGGAACTGCCAAACGTAAGGACGTGACAGGCGCAATTGTTTCGGTGCAGACCGAAAAGCTTGAAAAGGAGGCGCCCAGGTCTGTTCAGGATCTATTAAGGGGGAATGCCGCCGGATTGGTGATTGGACAGGGTAATTCGGCTAAGGGTGATGCCGATTTGCTTGTAAGGGGAAAGGGAACATTGAAAGCTGGCAGCAGTCCACTAAATGTCGTGGATGGCGTTATTTTTGACGGCACATTTGCTGATCTTAATCCCAATGATATTCAGTCAATCGATATTTTGAAAGATGCGAGTGCGACTGCTGTGTACGGTGCAAAAGCGGCAAATGGCGTTATCTTAATTACGACAAAAAAAGGTAAAAAAGGAAAGCCAACGATTACGTTCAATGGTAATTTTGGAATGGTAGAAAATGCGGGGATGCCACGCGTAATGCCCGCTGATGAGTTTTTGAAATATCGCTATGATTTTGAAGTAGGCCGAAGAACCGCAGATTATCTTAAAGCACATCCCGAAATGTTTGTGGACCCAAGACTGCTCAATGGAACCAATCAATTGGACTGGTATAATTACGATCAAAAGACCCCCGTTATAAATGTAACAGAGGATCAGTTGATCAGGTCTTGGCTTTCTCGATTGGAGCTAAAGACTCCGGAAATTGAAAATTACATGAACAATAAGATTACGGATTGGCAGGATTTGGTTTTTCAAAAGGGGATCCAGCAGGATTATGCTGTTGCTGTATCGAATAGTAATGAAGCGTCAAATTATTATTTGTCCTTGAATCATGTTGATAGAGAGGGGATTATATCGGGTAATAGATTTAGGAACTTTCGTACTAGATTAAATTTAGAAACAAAGATTACACCCTATTTAAAAGTTGGTGCTAATACTAATTTTGCGGTTCGAAATGAAGGTTTTTTACAGGCGGATTGGAAGCAGTCTGCGGTGATATCTCCTTATGGATCAAATAATATCGATGATCCTACAAGTATTTATCAAAGACTTCCTACTGGAGATGTTACACCGGTAAATCCTTTTTTTGATAATCAATTTAGAGATCGAAAAGATCATTACAATACATTGAATTCCAGTTTGTACGGTGTGATTACTTTGCCTTTTGGTATCGAATTACAATCCAATTTTACGCCTTCGTTTATCTGGCACGAGTATTATAACCACGATTCTTCTAAAAATCCCGAGTGGAAGGCAAAAGGTGGAAGTAGCGAACGCTCATTTGAAAAAACATATAATTGGCAGTTAGATAATGTATTGCGTTGGAAGCGGCGTTTTGATGTACATAATTTTGAAGTCACATTGCTTCAAAATGCAGAGAAAGGGCAGTATTGGCGAACCAAGGCCACAGCTTCTCAGTTTGTTCCTTCTGATGTTCTGGGCTGGCATCGTCTGCAGGCTGGGACAATTCCTTTGAACGAGAGTGAGGATACTTATCGTACAGGCGACGCACTGATGGGGCGTCTGTTTTATTCCTTCAAAGATCGTTATATGTTGACAGCTTCTGTACGACGTGATGGGTATTCAGCCTTTGGCGCTCAAAATCCAAGAGCAACCTTTCCCGCCCTGGCTTTTGCCTGGGATTTTACAGCGGAGGATTTTATGAAAAATACCAAATCCTGGTTGGATTATGGTAAGCTTCGTCTATCATGGGGAAGAAATGGAAACCGCGATATTGGAATGTATGAAGCTCTTTCCGACATGACCTCGGGGTTACATCCCTATATTGATGCGAGTGGAAACCTCTATCTTTCATCTCAGCTATACGTGAATAGAATGGCCAATTTGGGCTTGAAATGGGAAAATAAAAGTTCGTACAACGCTGGTTTGGACTTTTCGATCTTCCATGGTCGTCTGAGTGGCGCACTGGATTTTTATACAGCAACAACTCAGGATTTATTGGTAGATCGTGCATTGCCAGAAATTATCGGATTTAACAGTGTTGCCGCCAATCTTGGTGAGCTCTCAAATAAAGGTTTTGATATTACCTTAAATAGTAATATCATGAATAGGGGGGATTTTAGTTGGAATGCGACGGCAATCTTTATGTTGAATCGGAGAAAAATTGTGAAGTTGTATGGCGATATGGTGGATATAAAAGATAGTGAGGGAAATATCGTCGGCCAAAAGGAAGCGGACGATGTTAAAAATAGATGGTTTATTGGACAGGATCCCGACAGGATATGGGCCTACAAACGAAATGGAATCTGGCAATTAGGGGAAGAAGAAACGGCAGCAAAATACGGCAACCAACCTGGAGATTTTAAATATGTAGATCAAAATGGAGACGGGGTACTAACGGATGCTGACCGCGTGTTTCAGGGGTATACAACACCGCGTTTTAGGTGGTCATTTCGAAATGAATTACGTTATAAAGAGCTGAGCTTTTCTTTCTTTATGTACTCCAATTGGGGACATTTCGCAGAATTCAATCGGGCCGCAAACAATAGTAATTTTGCAGATCGGAGTACGGATTATGCGCTACCGCGATGGACGCCAGATAATCCGATCAATGATTATGCCCGAATTGGTTCCAAAAATAACGGGACTAACTACATTAACAAATCTTATATCAGACTGGAAAATATTGTATTATCATATTCCGTTCCTAAAACACTTTTACAGGCATTAAAAATCCAGCAGTTACGTGTGTCGGCATCTGTGAGAAATGTAGCCTATTTGACAAAAGATTGGAGATTCGGTGATCCTGAAGCTTCAGGTGATCCAACTCCTCGTACGTATAATCTTAGTTTAAACCTTACCCTTTAATTTTTAGATCATGAAATTGAAAAAAAATATAATATTTAGTTTATGTATTGGTTCAATGGCTGTTTTTACATTTTCTTGTAGTAAGGATTGGCTTAAACCGAAACCTTTGTCTTTCTATGAACCTGATGTTGCACTAGCCGATGCGCAAGGTATGTACTCCGCTTTAACGGCCTGTGAAAGAAATATGCGGCATGAGTTTTTTGGCGATGCTGCACCAATTTTGACCGAGATTATTCAATCTGAAGTAGCGGTAGAGGGTACGACAGATAAAGCTGGTCCACAAATGGATATGGATATTGCACTGCTCCCCGATGCAGATCTCAATAACAACGATAGAACTAAAGTCGGTTGGTATTGGTACGAGGGATTTAAGGGGATAAAATACGCTAATCTTATTATTTCAAGAATAGATGCAGGAACTTTTAAAGACGAAAATGAAAAAAACGCGATTTTAGGAGCAGCTTATTTTCAACGTGCCTATCGTTATTTTAAATTGGTGCATCAATTTGGCGATGTTCCTTTTATTGATAAAGAAATAAATGAACCGAAATATGATTTCTATAGTTACGATCGTTGGAGCATTCTCGAAAAATTACGGAAAGATCTGGAGTTTGCCTACCAATGGGTACCCGAAAAAGTAGACCGTGGACGTACGTCCAAATCTGCTTGTGGTATATTGTTGATGAAGGTATGCATGGCCTTGGCAGATTTTGATCGGGCAATCGCTATTGGAAAAGAAATTGTCGCTATTCATCCACTTATGAAAAGCAGATTTACGGTGAATAAAAGTAAACCAAATACCAATCTGATGTTTGATCTTCATAGTGTTGAGGCAAAATTAGACGGGGCCAATACCGAAGGTTTAATGTATGTAGTTTCTTATCCTGGAGTTGATGGTTCTGATCGTATCAGAACAATGCGTAATGGCGTTCCTTTCTGGAATAACGGCGGTATAAAAACACCGGACGGAAAAACGGGGACAGGCCTATCATTAGCAGCGGATGAAACGGATCTTTCATTGGATTTAAATAAGAACTATGGTCGTGGTATAGGACGATTACGTCCAACTTGGTATTTTACAAATCAGATTTGGAGATCTGGGAAAGAAGATAATGATTTGCGGGGGATCTTTAATCGGGATAGTTGGAGAAAGATGGAAGATTTGAAATATAATGAGCCCAACTTAAAAAAGACCGGCAATCCCTGGTATGGAAAAAATCTAGTTAAACCGGCGGGGATGAGTGTTGAGGATTCAATTCGTCTATGGTTCTCTTGGCCGCATTATAAATTATTTGTACCGGATCCATTGCAGACACAATGGGAGGGCGGGGAAACCCCATGGTATATTTATCGTTCTGCGGAAGTCTATTTATTGTTGGCAGAAAGTTATTATTGGAAAAATGATCTTGGTCAGGCTGCCATTGCCATTAACGAAGTCCGTCAACGCGCCGGTGCATCACAGCTGACGGCAGACGAAATCAATATCGGTGAGCTATTAGATGAGCGTGCACGTGAGTTGTATTATGAAGAAAACAGACATATTGAGCTCGTAAGGATTGCCTATATCTACGCAAGAACCCGAAAACCATGTGAAATATTTGGTGGTCGTGTCTATGATTTAAAACAGATTAGTGGTCCAGGAGGAACGAACGCGAATATTAAACAAGCTGGAGTTAATTTTTGGTACGATAGAGTGGTTGCTAAAAGTAATTTCTATAACAAAGGGGTCAAACATAAATGGGCCGAATATAAAATTAGTGTGCACCATATCTTATGGCCTGTGCCTGCCAATGCAATTAATACAAATATCAAAGGTGTTATCAATCAAAATATAGGTTATCCGGGAGCCGAGAAAAATAAAACGCCGTTATTGGTTGAAGATAAGTAACAAGTGTTTTCAAACGTTTTCGTAAATAAATCACATCATTTGATTCATTTCACTTATATTAATTAATATCTTGTTTTATTAAGTCAATTGAATCAATAGCCAATAAGTAAATGGGGGCCTATTTGGCTTGAAAGTGAAGTGTAGTATCGTCTCCTGGCTTTCGCTAGTATGGTCTCTAACTTGTTATGATTGACAAACCAATGATGAATAAATAAACCGGGTCGATAGACTCAAGATCAAATTTTACAATGAAAAGAAATACACTATTTAAATCTGTTGTGATGGCAGCGATCGTTAGCAATGCTGTATTATCGTATGCCCAGACAGATAAAAGTAATGAGAAAGGTTGGACAAACCTTTTTGATGGAAAAACGCTGAATGGCTGGAAATCCGTCGGAGGAAAAGCTCCCTATTCTATTGAAGGTGATGCTATTGTCGGCAGAATGACAAAAGGTACGCCCAATTCTTTTTTGATCACTGAAAAAGAATATGGTGATTTCATATTGGAACTGGATGTTAAACTTGAAGGTAACGAAACAAACTCAGGTATTCAGACACGGAGCCATCTTGATCCAAAGGCTAACGATGGGCGCGGACGTGTATATGGAAGGCAAGTAGAAATAGACCCCTCTGCCCGTGCATGGACGGGTGGGATATATGATGAGGCGCGTCGTGGATGGATTTATCCACTCGATTTAAATGAAAATGCAAAAAAAGCCTATAAAGCAGAGGAATTCAATCATATCCGAATAGAAGCAGTCGGCGACGAACTGCGTACTTGGATCAATGATATTCCTGTAGCTTATGTCGTTGACACGATCGATAGAACAGGTTTTATCGGATTACAGGTACATGGTATTCCACCGCAATTGGATGGAAAGAAAGTTTATTTTAAGAATATTAAAATAAAAACAACTGACCTCAAATCAAAAGGTTTTCCAAAAGACCTTTATATCGTTAATCTGAAGCCCAACGATTTGGCAGATGCCGAAAAGAAAAAAGGAGTTAAGCTCTTATTTGACGGTAAGACCAATAAGGGCTGGCGGAGTATACATGGCGATAAATTTCCGGAACGTGGCTGGCAAGTTAAGGATGGACAAATGACTGTTCTGAAATCCGACGGTGGAGAGTCAACCAATGGTGGTGATATCGTCACAAAAGATAAATACGCTGTGTTTGACCTTTCATTTGAATTTAAGCTTAGTCCGGGAGCAAATAGTGGTGTTAAGTATTTTGTGACTTTAAAAGAAAAATCAAAAGGATCAGCTATTGGTTTGGAATATCAAGTGCTGGATGATGCTTTACACCCTGATGCGAAGTTGGGACGAGATGGAAATCGTACATTGGCATCGCTTTACGATCTCATCACATCCAATCGTGACGAGCGTGCACGCAGACCCATCGGTGAGTGGAATAGAGGTAGAGTTGTGGTCACAGCAGATAACAAAGTGGAACATTATTTAAATGGAATTAAGATGCTGTCTTATGAGCGGGGCTCCAAAGCGTTTAAAGATTTGGTTCAGATCAGCAAATATAAAGATTGGGAAAATTTTGGTGAAGCGAAGGAAGGTTTTATTCTTCTCCAAGACCATGGCGATCGGGTTTCATTTCGCAGCATAAAAATCAATACACCCAATTAAGCTTATCTCTTATGAATCATTATTTATCGCGCAGAAGCTTTGTTAAACAGTCTGTTATCGCTGCAGGAGCGGTTATGCTGTCCAATAGTGTATTGGGAAATGTCAATTTGGCCAAACCAAATGAGCGTGTCAACTTAGCTTGTGTAGGCTTAGGAAATAGGGCCGCAGAAATCATTAAAGAGCTGTATAAAACAGGACTCTGTAATATTGTCGCGCTATGTGATGTAGATCTTGGAGCGAAACATACACAGGAAATTTTGGGCTTGTTTCCCGATGCACCTAAGTTTAAGGATTTTAGAGTGATGTTTGACAAAATGGGAAATCAGATCGATGCTGTAAGTGTCGGAACTCCCGATTTCTCGCACTTTGCCATAACAATGCTTGCACTGGACTTGGGTAAACATGTTTACGTGGAAAAACCCATGGCGAGAACATTCCTTGAAGTTGAACTGATGGCAAATAAAGCCCGGAAAAACCCTAAACTTGCTACCCAAATGGGAAATCAGGGGCACTCCGAGGCCAATTACTTTCAATTTAAAGCCTGGAAAGATGCCGGTATTATTAAGGATGTGACGCGCATCGATGCGCACATGAATATGCCGCGTAGATGGCATGGCTGGGATGTGAATATGAAGGGTTTTCCTGCCGCTGAAATGGTGCCCGAAACATTAGATTGGGATCTTTGGCAAATGCAGACCATAGGCCATAATTATAATAAGGATTTTGTGAATGGTCAATGGCGCTGTTGGTATGATTTTGGAATGGGCGCATTGGGTGATTGGGGTGCACATATATTGGATACAGCGCATGAATTTTTAGATTTGGGGCTGCCTACAGAAGTGTCCGCTGTGAAGCTCGATGGGTATAATTCCTATTTTTTCCCCATGTCTTCGACCTTGAAATTTCATTTCCCAAAAAGGAAAAAGATGCCAGCACTAGATATCAATTGGTATGATGGACTGGATAATTTGCCACCTATACCGGAAGGCTACGGTGTATCCGGACTGGATCCTAATATTCCTGCACCAAGTACAGGGAAATTGGAACCCGCCAAATTAAATCCTGGGAAAATTATCTATAGCAAGGATTTGATATTTAAAGGTGGCTCTCATGCTAGTACCTTGCAGATTATTCCAACAGCGAAAGCTAAGGAAATGGAGTCTCGGTTACCGGAAGTGCCAAAATCACCGTCAAATCACTTTGCTAATTTCTTAAAAGGTTGTAAAGGCGAAGAAAAGACGCGCTCGGCTTTTGAAATTGCAGGTCCTCTGAGCCAAGTATTTTGTTTGGGTGTAATTGCACAACGCTTAAACAGCAAGTTGATCTTGAATACACAGACAAAAGAAGTGACTAATGATAAGTTTGCCAATGCACTCTTAGCTGGACCTCCACCTGCGAGAGGCTGGGAGCAGTATTATAAGATGTAATGGACCAGTAACTGGGCATAGAAAGTAAAGGGCAATGTGAACATTGCCCTTTTTTTTGAAATGAAAAGTCTTTCCTGAAATGTACGATTTGCTTGCTCTTTATATAAAAGAGCTGGAAAGTCGAAAAAAGCTGATAATCCCAAGCAAATTGAGACAAATCAGCGCTATTTTGATCAATCCTAGTAGAAAGTAATTCTCCTCCCTTAGGTATATTTGTGATGCAGCAATTCAATTTTTAAACCTTAACGTCATGTATAAAGTATCCCTGCTCTTTATAGGCATTGTAGCATTTATCCTTAATGCCAATGGTCAAAATTTATCAACCCAATCTTTTCAGGCAACCCATCGGTATCTTAAAATTCCAATTAAAAATGGTGCTCCCAAACGTCATGTGGAGGTATGGCTGGGAAACGATAAAGTAAGGTGGTTTGATGTCGAACTGGCGGATAGTACCTATGATTGGATAGCCAATCTTGATATAGGGAAGTGGAAGGGACAGCAGCTTAAGGTGGTGGCAAATACATCAGACAAAGAAATTCCTTTGTTTAATCCTATTGCACAGAGTGATACCGATGATAACGATAAGGTCTATGCTGAAGATCGAAGGGGACAATTTCATTTTTCGGCCAAGAGAGGTTGGTTGAACGATCCGAATGGTCTGGTCTTTTTTAATGGACAATATCACCTGTTTTTTCAACATAATCCCTACGGAACCAATTGGGGCAATATGCATTGGGGGCATGCCGTGTCCTCCGATCTGTTGCATTGGACGGAATTGGGAGAGGCTTTATATCCAGACGAATCTGGCGTCATGTTTAGCGGTGGGGCTGTCGTGGATAGTAACAATACCGCTGGTTTTGGAAAAAATGGTGTAACAAGCCCTATGATCCTGTTTTATACCGCTGCGGAGAAATCATGGGGACAGGGATTGGCATACAGCTTGGATGGTCAGAAATTTGAGAAAATGCCAAACCATATTTTGGATAAAATAACAACAGGAAACCGAGATCCAAAAGTAATTTGGCATGCCCCCTCAAAGCAATGGGTTCTTGTACTTTATGTTGAAGAGGAACAGGAACAACACACGATGCAGATTTTTACCTCAAAGGATTTAAAAATATGGACATTTGCGAGCAAAATAAAAGGCGGGCGGGGTAATGACCGTTATTTATTTGAGTGTCCCGAATTCTTTGAATTGGCGGTAGACGGTAACCCGAACAATAAAAAATGGGTTTTGACGGGGGCTAATAGCCAATATGCGATCGGAGAGTTTGATGGAAAATCTTTTCATCCTGAGATCGAGCGCCTGTTTAGTCAATATGGTCGTGATTATTATGCCGCGCAAACTTTTAGCAATGAACCGAAGAAGCGACGCATTGAAATCGGCTGGTGGCGCACACAGACAAATCAAGGGAACTCCGCTTTTAATCAATCCATGAGTGTACCGATGGAACTCAAATTGAAAAGTACGGAAAAGGGTATTCGCCTTTTTCGGGTGCCGGTGACAGAATTGCAAAAATTAAGAAAAGAAAAACTCAGCATCAGCCGAAAGAAAATTAGTTCGAACGATTCAAGTTTGTTTCAGCAGTTCAACACTGAAATTGCTGAATTGGATTTGGTCATCGATCCACAGCATGCCAAAAATATTCAGATCAATGTGAGGGGCTTGGCAATTAATTATAACGTTTCGACCGAAGAGCTCCTTATTGACAATGTAAGGGCCCAGGTACCGCTGCGAAATAAAAAACTCGCATTGAAGTTGCTTGTAGATCGGACAGGACTCGAGCTTTTTGCGCAAAATGGAGAATTTTACATGCCCATAAATTATAATTTTGATCGGAATAATTTAACTTATCAGCTCGTAGCTTTTAATGGTGAAGCCGTATTGGAATCTGCTGACCTCTATGCGCTTGACGGTATATGGATTAAATAACACTTTTATGATATAGCAATAATGGAGAGACTGTTTTTGTCAATTCGTTAGGATGATAAAAATAGTGCTGGAAGACTATATTTTTTTGTTCATTTATAAAAAAAAAGGTTTTCAAACGGGGAGAATGAAAACCTTAAATAACCAATTATAAACCTAAATTATGATGATACAAAGGTAAGTGTATTTCCTACACTATGCAAATTTATTTTAAAAAATAATTTAATCTTCGTTAAACAAGCTATTGGAAGTACCTATTTTTATAGGAGTAAACTGTATTTTTTATCGAAAACGGACTGTTCGCTGTATTCTTTTTGCACGCTTTGGCTTGGACTTTAAAAAGCATCAGTTGTAGACAATTAGCTATTTTAGAAACATGGAAAATTTAGAAGTATGGATGCGTGGACCTATTGAAGGGGTTCCTGCTCTTCTCCAACCTGTTGCTCATGCACTCTTGCAGGTTGAAGAAGATGTTTTAAAGTATACTGCACAACTATCTTCAGCACAACTTTGGACAAAACCGGGGGGTAATGCCAGTATAGGTTTTCACCTTCAGCATATTCGTGGGGTAATCGATCGCATGTTTACTTATGCCGAAAACAAATCCTTGTCGGATGAGCAATTTGACGACCTCCATAAGGAAGGTATAGAAAATAGCGATGTGAGCGTAACAGCGCTTGTAGAAAACTTACACCGACATATTCAGCAATCTGTGCAAAAACTAGCGTTAATTGATCCGGAAACCTTGACGGAAGTGCGTTTTTTGGGTAGAAAACGGATCCCTACGACCTTGATTGGTTTGTTGTTCCACGCTGCCGAGCATGCACAGCGCCATGTTGGCCAATTACTGGTAACGGCACGATGTATCAATTAAAAACAAACTATATTTTTGTCCGCTAGAGGCTATTATTTTTGAACTTGTTGTAACTTTTCTCCCCATTTCCCAAGTTCTTGAATAATTGGTTTGACTTCATAACCCAGCGCAGTTAGCTCATAGAGTACGCGTGCCGGTACCTCTGCATATACAGTACGTTTTATAATGTTATCCTCTTCCAGCTTTCGCAATTGTAGGGTGAGCATACGTTCAGTGATACCTGGTAAACATCTTTTGATTTCAGAATAACGTAGCGCGCCATTGATGAGATAACAACAAATGGCTAGCGCCCATTGACCGCCAATCACATTAGCGGCAAAGACTTCGGGGCAATTATGCTCAAGTTGCTTTTTATTTGAAAAGTTAGTGGAACTCGTCTTGATTTTAGTCATACGCACATTTTTTATAGTACCTAACATTAGGTTACAGATAGGCCAAAATAGGAATTATGTCGCTATTTTTAAATCACAGTCATGTCGTTTATTAAAATTGCCGCAATGAATTGGCTAGACCTGGTGACTTGTACATAGATACATAAATAAAAATATGAAAACATTAATAGTCGTTATTCACCCTAATTTTGGGACCTCTCTCGTAAGTAAAATTTGGGTCAGGGCCTTGGAAAACCACCCCGATTTGTATGAGATCCATCAGTTGCACCAAGTCTATGCTGACGGTAAAATTGATGTCGTGGCAGAACAGCAGATGATGGAGAAATATGATAAAATTGTATTTCAATTCCCCTTTTATTGGTTTAACTGCCCGCCTTTTTTTAAGCAGTGGTTGGATGAGGTGCTTACCTACGGGTGGGCTTACGGTAAAAAAAGCGGCTACAAACTGGAAGGAAAGAAAATCGCATTAGCGATTTCGGCAGGGATAGACGAGCAGGAGTATGGGGTTACGGGTAAGTATAAATATAGCATGGAGCAATTAACAAGTCCTTTTGAAATTACTTTTGACTATGTTAAAGCGAATTATCAAAAGCCTTTCGTCTTTTACGGAATAGAAAAAGAGTCATCCAAAGAATGGATAGCGCAAAGTGTTTCGCAGTATCTGAGTTTTCTGGAGCAGTTATAGTCAGTGAATTCATATGTCAACAAGGCTGCTCTCATGACTTCTTTTCCTGTTGGAGCGCAATACTGTGTTCATATTGATTCCTTGCCGAATTGTTAAGCTAAATATAAACAAATTATAGGATGTGCAATATTTTACACCTGAATTGGGTTGGCATTGGTCGTGATGTCGTAACCAAACCGCTATGGGGCACTGAGTGATTAAATTGTAAATTCGTATACTTGTAGAATTCCGGGAGGAATTCGCAATTTTTATAATCCCGCATAAAAATAAACAGCGTATAATATGCAGATACTTTTAGTAGAGGACGATCGCCGGATTAGCAGCTTTGTGGTGAAAGGTCTGGAAGAAATGGGGCACCAGGTCATTTTAGTTGAATCTGCGGAAGCTGCACGTGAATGGATCAATGCAGATTCTTTGGATATTATTGTACTTGATATCATGCTGCCCGGAATTGATGGTATCCAGTTTACGAAGATGGTCAGGTATCGAAAAAATCATATTCCGATATTGATTTTGAGTGCCTTAGGGGAGATTGAAGATAAGGTCGAGGCCTTGGAAAGTGGTGCCGATGACTATCTCGTCAAGCCCTTTTCCTTTAAGGAATTGGTGAGCCGTATCAAAGCCCTGGTACGTCGGGACAATTATAAAAACGTGCCAAAGGACAGTAGCGTAGAAATTCGTGATTTAAAAGTGGATCTTGAACGTTATGAAGTTCATAAGAATGGTAAAAATGTCGATCTCTCTCCCAAAGAATTTAAACTATTTAAGTATCTGATCGAAAATCGGAATAAAACGCTTTCACGGACTGCAATCTTGCAGGCCGTTTGGGGAATCGATTTTGATAACAGCACCAATGTCGTCGATGTGTACGTTTCTTATCTAAGAGGCAAGGTTGATGAGGGGAGCGATACCTCCATTATCAAAACGGTGAAAGGAGTCGGTTATATGCTTACAACGGACTGACAATGAATTTAAAAATTCGGCTTACACTCTTTTCTACGCTGGTATTCACCATTATTTTTGGGCTTGCAACGCTAGTCATCTACTGGATATTTTATAATTCCTCGGAACGACATCTGATCAGTTCCCTCGAAAAAAATGCAAAAATAGCTGGTATTTATTACCTCGAGGCAGATGAGCAGAGTCCTCTAAAGCACCTGGAGTCCAAAAATCAATATGAAAGTTTGGTCAAGCGTGCGATGGTAGCTGTATATAATGCAGAGGGAAAAGTAAGTTATGGCGGTATGCGCTTTGATAGTCAAATTAATAAGGATTTGCTGAGCCAGCTGAAAACAGACAAAACGATTTATTTTAAAACAGAAGATAGCTTTTATTTTGGTTTGTATTATCCAGATAATCAGGGTGACTTCTTTGTGTTTGTCAAAGAGTCGAGCGCAGATTTTGATCATCAGTTGAATCGTTTGCTCATTACGCTTGTCTTTGTTTTTCTCGTTGCATTGATCAGTATTGCCTTGCTGTCCGTTTGGCTGAGTAAATATGCTTATCTCCCCATTCGTAAAGTGATCCAAGAAATTCAACATAAGGATTTAAGCACGATTCAGGAGCCTCTAACGACTATAAAAACGAAGGACGAATTACAAGATCTTATTGAAAGTTATAATGCGCTCCTACGTCGGATCAGTGAAAACATGATTATTAGAAAGAACTTTGTCAGTTATGTTTCACACGAGTTTCGAACGCCTTTGGCGGGAATTCTGGGCTCAATGGAGGTCTTCGGTACAAAGGTCAGAAGTGAAGAAGAATATCATGAATTGGCCGAAACCATTACTGAGCATGTGAATTTTCTGAATCAGCTTATTGGTAATTTTCTATTGCTGACCGAAGATCAGGCCCTGAAGCGTTCACTGGAAACCTTTCGCATAGACGAGATCGTATGGGATCTTGTTCCTAAGTTTTCGAGATCATTTGCCGTGCCCTTGAAAGTCGATATACAGGTCGATGAACCGCGATACTTTAATTTTCGGGGCAATAAGATGCTCGTCAGTCTGTCTATTTCCAATTTAATCGAAAATGCACTTAAATATGCAAATGGGCAGGAAGTTCTTGTCCGAATGACAGGTGTAAATGGCAGGCTGTCTTTGCAAATCATAGACCATGGTATTGGTATCCCACAAGCCGAACTGGAGTCTGTGAAACAGACTTTTTATCGAGGATCAAATGTTGGTAAAGTTAAGGGCAGCGGCATCGGTCTCTCTTTTGCGCAGATTGTATTTAAGGATCAAGGGGTAGACTTTGATATTCGTTCAAATGATCTAGGTACAACGGTATCCCTATTATTCCCTCAATTCTAATCATTTTCTAATCCCTTCTAATCAAACTTTAATTTAACCTAAAGTTGCCTGTAATCCCTGTCATTTAGTTTTGTGTAAATTCAAAATTAAGTGAGAAAACTACGTATTACATTATTTTTACTTCTTGGCCTGAATAGCAAGCTATTTTCGCAGGAGGCGGTTGAAAACCGTTTGCGAAAGGCGGAGATCGAGCAGGTATTCCTTGCCCATAACCTGACCTTAATGGCGCAGCGTTTTCATATGCAGCAAGCCGAAGCTGCCGTGCTTCAGGCAAAGTTGTGGCCCAATCCAACGATTTCCATCTCTGAAGTCAATCTTTGGAAAAACCCTTCCAGCGAATCCTTTCCGGCGCTGATCGGAAATTACGGTAAGTACCAGCAGGTAGCGGTCGAACTGGAACAGACCATCGAAATGGCTGGCAAACGAAAAAAAAGGGTGCAATTGCAGCTTCTCGAAAAAGAAAATGCCCAGCTCCAATTTGAGGAATTGCTGCGGAACCTAAAATATGATCTCCGGAGCCAATGTCTCGAATTGCAGATCCTGCAGGAAAAGGAGAAGTTATATAATAGTCAGGTGGATATCTTTCAGACGTTGGCAAAATCATACCAAAATCAGTGGAAAGAAGGCAATGTAAGTGAGATGGACTATCTCAGGATTCAAAGCGAGTCTATCGCATTCGGTAATAAACTGAATGAAATCCAACAGGAAAAAATCACAAAAATGAATGAAGTTGCGCGCTATCTCGGAGAGAAAGGGACAGCACTCACTATATCAGATACGATCGGCATGCCGCATTTTCTCCAGGGAAAAAAACAAGAATGGAAAACGATGGCCCTCGACAATCGCAGCGACTATAAAATCATCCATAACGAATTGAAAAAAAGCGATGCTCAGCTGAAAATAGAAAAGGCCGAACGTATACCAGATTTGCAGGTCTCCATGAATTACGACCGTGGCGGAAATATCATGCGCGATTTTATAGGGCTGGGGGTTGCTATGGATCTTCCTCTATTTAACCGGAACCAGGGGAATATCAAAATCGCTAAACTGGAGCTTGAGAAAAATAAAGTGGAAATCGAGCAATTTCGTATCGACATAGAACGGGAGATCGACTTCCTTTCGGAGCGGCTCAGCAACCTTGAAACGAGTTTGAAGACAACGGATATCGGCTTTGATGGTAAATTGGACGTAGCGCTAGAACGCTATGTGCGCAATTTCCAACAACGGAGACTGACCATCGTTGAATTTATAGATTTTATCAATAATTATATGGAAAACAAAGAATCAATATTGGAACGCAGGGCGAAATATCTTCAGTATAAGGAGGAACTGATGTACTTGATCGGAAAGGATATTGTCTCATGAAAAGTAATTTTTTAATGCCATTGACACTGCTATCCATTTGTTTAGTGTGGAGCTGTCAGCCGGCGAAAAATGATGAGCAGCCTATTCCTGCTGCTAAAGGCTTTTGTCTTAGCGCCGACTTTAAAAACCAAATTAAAATTGATTCGATACAGAAGCGAACGGTATTTGAACAGATCGCTTTAAATGGGGTTATCCAATACGATCAGGATGAACTTGCTGCGCTAAAGAGCCCTATACCTGGTATCGTGCAGTCTGTTTCGGTCAAGATGGGCGATTATGTAGAAAAAGGACAGATTCTGGTATCGCTTAAAGGGACCTCGGTCAATGACTTAGGAAAGGAGCTGCGGGAACTGGAAAATAGCAAGCGGCTGACGGAGAGTAAATTGCTTAGCCTGCGTAGCCTGCTGAAAGATGGTATGGCTTCCCAGCGGGAGCTGGAAGAGATGGAAAGTGAATTGAAAGCCGTGCAGATTGGAATCCGCCATGTGAAAGCGAACATGAGTTTGCTGAATGGTTCCTCGGAAAATGGTGTGTTTTACATCCGTGCACCCAAAGCTGGCTATATCGTAGATAAAAAGGTGAGTCCTGGTATGACTGTTGGCGATGACGCCGATTTGCTGTCGGTCAGTAAACTGAATGAGGTGTGGGTTTCGGTCAATATCTATGCAAATAATTTACCTTTTGTCAAAAACGGGGCTCCTGTCAAGATCACTACACTGGCTTATAAAGGTGAAACTTTTGACGGTTATATTGATCAGGTAGCCAACTTCTTTGATCCGGAAGAACGTGTGGTCAAAGCGCGCGTAAAGTTGTTGAACAAAGACCTGAGATTGAAGCCGGGCATGAGCGTGGACGTGCTGGTCGAAAAGGCTGTTTCGGGACAGGGAGAGCGTATGCTGGCAATTCCGAAAGATGCCATTATCCTCCATAACAATCAGAATTTCGTTGTACGCTACAAAAATGACTGCGACCTGTCGGTTAAAGCTATTGATATTGTCGCTGAGAATGAAACATACGCTTTTGTCAAATCTGGTGTAGCCGAGGGAGATCAGGTGCTGACGGAGAATGAGCTGATCGTATTTGATGAACTGATAAATAGATAGGATGAAGAAAGTTGTACAAAATATTGTTTCATTCTCATTGAAACATTCCTTGGTCGTCCTGTTTTTTACGCTGGCATTATTGTTCGGCGGAATATATGCCTACCTCCATACACCGATCGAGGCTTTCCCCGACGTGACCAACACACGGGTCAGGATTATCACACAGTGGCCCGGGCGCAGTGCTGAAGAAATAGAAAAGTTCGTTACACTGCCTGTTACCAAAGAAATGAATACCATTCCAAAGAAAACGGATGTTCGTTCCATCTCCTTGTTTGGGTTATCTGTTGTAACGATTCAATTTGAGGATGGGGTAGCGGATTTTTATGCCCAACAGTATGCGGGTAATAAGATGCGTTCCATTGATTTACCAGAGGGGGCCGAGAGTTCCATCGAACCACCATCTGGTGCTACCGGAGAAATTTTTCGCTATGTAGTGAAAAGTAATCTTCCGATCAAGGAAGTCTCCGCCATTCAGGATTGGGTGATTGAAAGGGAGCTTGTCGGTGTGCCCGGTGTGGCGGATGTCGTCAGCTTTGGGGGGGAGGAAAAGATCTATGAAATAAAGATCAATCCAACAGAGTTGGCCAATTATAACCTGTCGCCACTGGATGTTTATGAAGCCGTATCGCGTTCGAATATAAATGTCGGCGGCGATGTGATCCAAAAAGGAAATCAGGCTTATGTTGTGCGTGGGGTAGGACTATTGGATAAGATCGATGATATCGGTAATATTTTGATCAAGGTGGTCGGCAATACACCGATTTTAGTCAAGCATGTAGCCGAAATCGAACTGGGGGCAAAGCCACGACTCGGACAGGTGGGGCTCAACCAGGAAGATGATCTTGTCCAGGGAATCGTCATTATGCTCAGGGGAGAAAATCCTTCGGCTGTGGTCACCAAGCTAAAAGCAAAAATTGAAGAGCTGAACCAACGTATTTTACCTGCAAATGTCAAGATTGAACCCGTTATTGATCGCACAAAACTGGTGAATAATACCGTGCATACGGTTTCCAAAAACCTGATAGAAGGAGTTCTTCTGGTTTCGATTATTGTCTTTATCTTTTTGAACAACTGGAAGACAACCTTTATCGTTGCATCGGTGATCCCATTGGCCTTCCTATTTGCGATTATTTGTTTGAAAATACAAGGGCTCCCTGCAAATTTGATTTCCATGGGGGCATTGGACTTTGGATTGTTGCTCGAAGGAACGCTGGTCATCGTGGAGACTGTTTTTGTCTCCTTGGAAAAAGAGGCCCATCGGCTCGGGAC
Organism: Sphingobacterium sp. UME9; assembly: GCF_014170215.1. NCBI lineage: Bacteria > Pseudomonadati > Bacteroidota > Sphingobacteriia > Sphingobacteriales > Sphingobacteriaceae > Sphingobacterium > Sphingobacterium sp. UME9. The sequence goes on from NZ_LZZP01000001.1 coordinate 195,670, forward strand.
GGAACGCTTTAATAAAATCTCCAAACTAGGGATCATTAAGAAAAGTGCCGGCTCTGTAGCAGGCTATATCTTTTTTGCCCTACTAATCTTGATTGTCGCATTGACGCCGATTTTCTCTTTTCAAAAGGTGGAAGGAAAGATGTTCTCACCGTTGGCTTTTACGCTCGGTTATGCCTTGTTGGGTTCCTTGATCTTGAGTTTGACCTATGTGCCCGCCATGTGTAAATACTTATTGAAAAAGAATATCAAAGAAGATGAGAATAAGATCACCAAGGTCAGCCGCAATGCCATTTTTAAAGGTTTTAGGAAAGCTTTCGACCATCCAAAATGGACATTGTCGATTTTTATTGCTGCTTTGCTCGTCTGTATTTTTCGGTTTAGCCATTATGGTTCAGAGTTTCTTCCGAAACTGAATGAAGGTGCAATTTATGTCCGCGCAACCTTACCCAATAGTGTCAACCTAGAAGAATCTGTGAAGCTGACCAAAACCATGAAAGCAAAATTGATGAAGCAGTTTGACGAGATAGATTTTATCATGACGCAAACCGGCCGCCCCAATGATGGTACAGATCCAACCGGTTTTTTCAATATTGAATTCAATATTGAATTGAAACCCGAAGGCGAGTGGAAAAGAAAGCTGTCAAAAGAGAAATTGATTGGTCAGATGCGGGATAGTCTTCAGACTTTTCCGGGAATAAATTTTGGTTTTAGCCAGCCTATCCAAGATAATGTAGAGGAGTATGTAGCCGGAGTAAAAAGTCCGCTGGTCATCAAAATTTTTGGTGAGAATTTACAAGATTTAGAAAATAAAGCCAATAAGTTTGCCGAATCACTTAAAAAGGTGAACGGTATTACGGACATCAATGTTTTCAAAAATATCGGTTTGCCTGAACTAAGGATTCAGCTGCATGATTCGAAAATGGCCAAATATGGTGTTTCGACCAAGGATGTGCAATCTGTGATCGAAATGACTATTGGCGGGCAATCTGTGACACATTTCTATGAAAACGAGCGCATCTTTGATGTACGTCTCCGCTTCCAAAAATCGTATCGTGACAATCCTGAGAAGATCGGAAATATCATCATTCCGACGATGAATGATCAGAAAGTACCGCTTCGGGAGATCGCAACAATAGATTACCATACCGGTCCGGCATTTATTTACAGAGAGGGCAATTCCCGTTATATCGGTGTTGGCTTCAACATTGAAGGACGGGATTTGGGAAGTACAATTACAGATGCAAAAAAACAAATAGAAAAAGATGTTAAATTGCCCAAATCTTATAAGGTCGTGTGGGCCGGAGAATTCGAAAGCAAAGAACGGGCTACAAAACAGCTGATGAATGTTGTGCCAATTTCTCTTATTTTGATTTTACTCTTGTTGTATGCCAATTTTGGCAACGTCAAAGATACGTTGATCTCTTCGCTGACACTGGCATTTGCTTTTATAGGCGGTTTTGTATCGCTGTGGGTTACTGGGACGACATTTGGAATTTCGGCGGGTATCGGATTTATTATTCTCTTTGGTGTAGCCACGATTGACGGCATTGTTTTAATAGGGATAATGAAAGAAAATCTGTTGAATAAAATGAGCTTGAAACCCGCTATTTATGAAGCTGTAAAAAGCCGGATCAGACCCATCCTAATGATTGCGTTAATGGGGGCAATGGGGTTATTGCCGGCTGCACTTTCAAACGGAATGGGATCTGAAATCCAAAAACCCTTGGCTATTATGATTGTCGGCGGATTGATTATTTGTATGATTCTATCGTTTTCCGTACTGCCAATTGTTTTTTACTTCTCTTATAAAAAGGAGAACCGCGATTAGTTACCCATTTTTAATTATTATATACAATACAAAGGTTGCCTGTCAGACAGTGCAACCTTTGTTATTTCTAATCTGCAGCTATACATTCCACAATAGCTGTCAAAATTTTACGCCGATAAACATGTATATATCTTTTACATACTATTTTTTGTAAATCTTGTTATAAATGTTGAACTTACATTTAAGTTGTTGAAATCAAATTTCAAATTACAAAGCACTAATCTGAAGTTTTGCTGAAATAAGTTATAAATCTGTATTTAAAATTAGAAAGCCATTCTTCCGCTTTTTCATGAGTTGTATTTACTAGAAAAGGTCAATATTAGGTCAGTGTTGATTAATTCATAAGAAGATTGACCTCGCTATTCCAAATAGATTTGTGATAAAGAAATATTAAAATAATACGCTATGGCACAATTTAAATGGGAAGGAATTTATCCTGCAATGTTATCACCATTTGATGAAAATGGAAATTTGGATTTTGATATGTTTGGTAAAAACATTGAAGCACAATTGGATGGAGGTGTTCACGGTTTGATTATCGCTGGATCATTGGGTGAAGCAAGTGTTTTGAGTACGGAAGAAAAGTATGATTTATTGACATATGCGTTGAAGGTTGTTGCTGGGCGTGTACCGGTGTTGTTGAATATTGCAGAAAATACAACTGCTGCAGCGATCAAAGTAGCTCAGACCAGTGAAGAATTAGGCGCAGATGGTTTGATGTTATTGCCACCGATGCGCTATAGAGCTGATGATAGAGAAGCTGTCGCTTATTTTCGTGCTGTTGCACAAAGCACCAAATTGCCAATCTTAATCTATAACAACCCTGTTGACTATAGTACTTATGTATCGCTTGATATGTTTGAGGAACTCTTATTGGAACCAAATATTCAGGCAGTGAAAGAGTCTACACGAGATTTAACAAATATCACGCGTTTGAAAAATCGTTTTGGTGATCGATTAAAGATTATGGCTGGCGTAGATACGTTGGGGCTTGAGTCTTTGATGTTAGGGGCTGATGGTTTAGTTGCTGGACTGGTCGACGCATTTCCAAGAGAAACTGTGGCCATGTACGATCTTGTAAAGGCTGGCGAGTACAGCAAGGCTGTAGAAATATACCGTTGGTTTATGCCTTTATTGGAATTGGATATTCATCCTAAATTGGTCCAATATATTAAATTGGCGGCGACAGCAGAAGGAATTTCAACACCTTATACACGGGCTCCCAGATTGCCATTGATCGGCGAGGAAGAACAACGTGTTAAAAAAATTATTGCAGATTCAATCGCAACTAGACCACAATTATAGGAATGCTTCTGAACTTTCTGGACGAAGGTTCAGAAAATTTCCTTTTTAGAATCGGGTAAAAATAGGCGAAAAGGACCTTCTTATTATATTTAAAGCCGCAAGGAATAAAGATATCAGGAAGGTTTTTATTGATTTTTGAAGATAGATACTTACAATAAAAACAAAAGGAATGGATAGAAACGAAAATGAGATTGATTACGTCGTAAAACAGGCAGAGGCTGGATTTCAGTTTCTTCAAAAAACTGATATCATTGAACGAACGGAATTGATGTACGCCATTGCCGCTGAAATTGAGGCATTGGGAGACATCCTGATTGAAACGGCCCATCTGGAAACGGCCCTTCCTTTGGGTAGACTGCAAGGTGAAAAAGCGAGAACGGTCAATCAATGGCGTCGATATGCCGATGCTGTGCGAACTGGTTTATACAGTGAAGCACGGATAGATCGTGACCCAAATGGTCAATTTGATTTACGGAAGTATAATAAAGGGCTTGGTCCTGTTGTGGTTTTTGGCGCAAGCAACTTTCCTTTTGCTTTTTCAACGGCAGGTGGGGATACAGCCAGTGCCATTGGTGCCGGCTGTTCGGTTATCGTAAAAGCACATCCCGCTCATCTTAAAACTTCGCAATTAATGGCAGACGCTATTGATCGGGCGATTTCAAAACAAGGAGCCCCAAGTGGCGTTTTTAATCATGTGCTGTCGGATTCATTTGCTGCTGGACAAGAATTGGTCCGCCACAGATTCGTAAAAGCAGTTGCATTTACAGGTTCTTTCCGTGGTGGGAAAGCTTTATTTGACCTGGGCCAGTCAAGACCTGATCCTATTCCTGTATTTGCCGAAATGGGGAGCGTAAATCCGGTTTTTCTTTTACCGGACTACTTAGGGAACAATCTGGAACCTTTTGCTAAGCAGTATATTGTCTCACTGCTTTTAGGTGTTGGCCAATTTTGTACCAATCCAGGTGTTTTAGTAAGTGTCCGCGGCGAACAACTAGATCGATTTAAAGCGGAGTTGAAGAAGGAACTTCAAGCCGCCGCTACCGGCAAAATGCTGCACGCAGGAATATTGGATAGCTACAACCGTTTAAAAGGGGAAATGGTTCAATACGATGGTGTCAGTATATTGGAAGAAGGTCAGGATAATACAGCGCAAGATTTTGCTCAGGCCCTGCTTGCTGAGGCGGAAGCAAGCCAAGTTTTGGCTAATCCTAAGTTATTGGAAGAGGTTTTTGGACCTTTTGGGCTAATTATATCCTGTGCGGACCTCAATGAAATGAAAAATGTAATGGAGCAGCTCGAAGGACAGATAACCATCACTTTTGCGGCATCGGCGCAGGACATCCACGAATGCCAGGCACTCTTTTCAATTGCACAGGACAAATGCGGAAGGCTTTTGTTTCAGGGTATGCCAACTGGGGTTGAAGTACAGTTTGCTATGCATCATGGCGGACCCTATCCGGCAACCACAGATGCGCGTTTTACTTCTGTAGGGCCCGATGCGGTAAAGCGCTTTCTTCGCCCCATTAGTTTTCAAAATTGGCCAAATGAATTTTTGCCTAAAGAACTACAAGACGGAAACCCATTGCTGATTGACCGCTTGGTCAATCAGCAATGGACTAAAGCATAATAGAAACAAATGACCATATAAACAAGTGATCAGAAATGAAGAAGACTTTTTTTTGCATTGATTCGCATACCTGTGGTTGTCCCGTGCGATTGGTGGCAGGAGGAGCCCCATTATTACAGGGGAATTCCATGATGGAGCGCAGGTTGCATTTTATACGTGAGTACGATTGGATCCGTATGGGATTGATGTTTGAACCAAGAGGGCACGACATGATGAGCGGCAGTATGCTTTATCCGCCCTTTGATCCGCAAAATGATATTGGTGTCCTTTACATTGAAACCAGTGGCTGTCTGCCGATGTGTGGACATGGAACGATCGGTACGGTGACGATTGCCATTGAGGAGGGGCTCGTTCAACCTAAAGTTCCCGGAAAATTAAGGCTGGAAACTCCGGCTGGACTTGTACATATCGATTATGTTCAAGAGGGACCTAAGGTGAAAAGTGTAAAGCTTACGAACGTCAAGTCCTTTTTATATGCTGAAGCCTTAACGGTCGATTGCCCGGATCTAGGTAACATCAGCGTCGATGTTGCTTACGGTGGAAACTTCTACGGCATTATTGATCCGCAGACTAATTTTCAAGATATCAGTTCCTATTCAGCCAGCCAGCTCATTCATTATGGAAAAATAATCCGTCAGCTGCTGAACGAAAAATATTCTTTTGTTCATCCCGAAGATGCTAATATACATGGATTGACTCACATTCAATGGACAGGGGATCCTAAACTCCCCAACTCCTCGGGACGCAATGCGGTACTGGTTGGCGAAAATGCATTGGACCGTTCACCATGCGGTACAGGTACATCAGCCCGTATGGCGCAATGGTATGCTAAAGGGAAACTCAAGAAAGGGATGGAGTTTATACATGAAAGTTATATCGGTTCACAATTTACTGGTAAAATTGAGGCTGAAACAACCGTGGATGGCAAGCCGGCCATTGTCCCATCCATCGAAGGCTGGGCAAGGATAACAGGCTATAATACCATTTTTTTGGATGATGAGGATCCTTATTTTGGCGGTTTTCAGGTGATTTAATAGTTCAGGTGATTTAAAAAATTAATAAGACAAGAGCAACGTGAAAGAAAATAATAGAGGTACGGTTGTCGTCGTTGGTGCAGGAATTGCAGGACTTGCTTCCGCCTATTACCTTGTAAGAGACGGATGGGATGTGAAAATCCTCGAAAAAAATACCTTGGACAATAACTGTTCTTATGGCAATGCCGGCATGATTGTCCCCAGTCATTTTACGCCCTTGGCTGCCCCCGGTATTGTAGCGCAGGGGATAAAGTGGATGTTCAATAGTAAAAGCCCTTTTTATGTACGGCCTTCGCTAAATCCACGAATGATCAATTGGGGATTGAAGTTTTTAAAACATGCTAATCGCTCACACGTAGAACAGCATGCGACTGCAATACGTGATTTGAATCTCTACAGCAGCAGATTATATGATGAATTGGCGCAGGAGGAGGGGGTTGATTTTGAACTGAAGCAGAACGGGATCCTGATGATGTATAAATCCAAGGAAATGCAGCATGAAGAAATTGAATTGGCTCATCGTGCCCAGGATCTTGGACTTGATGTCGATATTCTGGAGGGGAATGCCGTTCAAGAACTGGAACCTAATCTGAAGCTGGATGTTTTAGGTGCTATACTTTATCGCTGTGACGGAAAATTATATCCACCAAAGTTAATGCGGCAATTGATTCAATATTTGAAAGCCGCAGGCGTAGCTTTTTTCGAAGAAACTGAAGTCAATAAATTTATAACAGCCGGAAATAAGGTGAAAGAGGCGATCAGCAGCAAAGGAAGTTTTCAGGCGGATGCTTTTGTTTTGACTGGTGGCGCTTATTTGCCGCAGCTGACATCAAAGTTGCACGTAAATACACCGCTTATGCCAGGAAAAGGGTATTCTTTTATGTATCAGCCTGAAGAGAATACATTGAATCATGCGGCATTATTACTGGAGGCTCGTGTTGCTGTAACCCCCATGAATGGCCAGATCCGATTCAGCGGTACGATGGAATTGGGACCAGCAAATGACAAAATTTATGAAAACCGTGTCCGCGGAATTGTAGAATCCATTCCAAAATATTATCCGGAATTGAAGGTCGATTACCCAAGCGAAAAAATATGGTATGGTTACAGACCCTGCTCGCCTGACGGATTGCCCTATCTGGGAAGATTGAAAAAATTTGATAATGTCCTAGTTGCCGGCGGGGGTGGTATGATGGGCTTGAGCTTGGGCCCTGCCTATGGGAAAGTTGTTGCAGATTTATTGGCAGGACAGAAAATAGAGTCTGAAATCGCTGGTTTTAGGCCTGATCGTTTCGACTGATAAAATTATGATATAAACCAACATCCGAATTATGAATCGTTCTTTTTCTTTTAAAGCTCCCAAAACATTGTTTTATGGACTGCTCTTTCTATTCCCGGTCTCCATGCATGCACAAAAGATGAAATTATACGACCATACAACTCCTATAGAGCCTTATATTGTACAATATGGGCATGATGTTGAGGCGATCAACTATTTTTATGGCCCTATGCCCAAAGGCTGGGGCAATCAGCGGGCTGCCGCTTCGCCCGAACAGTTGGCACGTCTTCAGCGTTTGGATAACGAATATTTGAACAAGCTGGACATGTTCCCCTATGAAGAACTCGAAACATCGGGGCAGGTAGATTTTATCTTACTGAAGCGCAAACTAAAAAGTGATCTCCTTTCATTGAAAGAAGATGAGTCGAATTACAACCGGTTATCCGTGTATTTACCTTTCGCACAGCGAATTTTTGCACTTGAAAAGGAACGCCGTAGGGGGAAGCGTCTGGCAGGAGAAGATGTCGCGAAAGAGCTGACGCTGGTCGCCGGTGAAATCGATCGGTCAATAGCTGCGCTGCAGGAAAAGACCAATATTCCTTATTCAGATGTTAACTTTCTGGTTGCCTTATTAAATTCACTGGACTTAAGGATCACCAGCACCTTCGATTTTTATAATGGATATGACCCTGAATTTACTTGGTGGGTACCCACCATATTTCAGCAAGTGAAAAGCAAGCTGTCGGATTATAAGGAGAAATTGGCTGCAAAAAGTGATTGGAAAGTGTTTGATGACGGTAGTCAAATTGCTGGTTGGCCTATTGGGGAAAAAGAGATAAACCGAAGACTCAAAGCAGAAATGATCAGTTATACCGCTGCCGATCTTTTAAAATTGGCTGATCAAGAGTTTAAATGGTGTGAGGCCGAGTTATTGAAAGCGAGCCGTGAAATGGGGTTCGGCGATGACTGGCGGGCTGCACAGGAAAAGGTTAAAAACTCCTACGTACCCATTGGAGAACAGCCGGAGCTCATCATGAGATTGTATAACGATGCGCAGCAATTTATTGAACAAAATAAACTCATGACTATTCCTGAGCTGGCAGATGAGACTTGGGGCATGATCATGATGACACCTGAACGGCAGCGGGTCAACCCCTTTTTTACAGGCGGACGGGAAATTAGCATATCCTATCCGACAAACACGATGGATCAGCAGGCGAAATTGATGAGTATGCGTGGCAATAATCCTTATTTCTCGCGTGGCACAGTCCAACATGAATTGATTCCTGGTCATCATCTGCAATATTTTATGAATAGGCGTTACAAGCCTTACCGCGAAGAGGCATTTAATACGCCATTTTGGACGGAAGGATGGACATTGTACTGGGAATTGCTGCTGTATAGCAAGGGATTTGCAAAAACTCCGGAGGAGCGAATCGGGATGTTATTTTGGCGCATGCACCGCTGTGCAAGAATAACCTTTAGTATTAAATTTCATTTAGGTGAGTGGACGCCGCAGCAATGCATCGATTATCTGGTAAACCGCGTGGGATTTGAGTCGGCTAATGCGCACGGTGAAGTAAAGAGATCGTTTGAAGGTTCCTATGATCCTTTATATCAGCTGGCCTATCTCGTAGGCGGCTTGCAATTGATGCGCATCAAAGAGGAGGTCGTAGATCAAGGGAAAATGTCATTTGCTGCATTCCACGACCGTGTGATCAAAGAAAATTATCTACCGATGGAAATGTTGAGAGCGATTATCAAGGGCGAGAGGTTAAAGCCCGATTACGAGACAAACTGGAAGTTTTATCATTTTAATAACTAGGTGTTTATGAGTGAGTCGAAACAAACTTTTCAAAAGTCTCTCGGGTTACTGGATGCCACTATGCTGGTGGTTGGAAGTATGATCGGTTCTGGGATTTTTATTGTATCTGCGGATATTGCGCGCAACACGGGGTCTGCAGGCTGGATGATGGTGGTATGGCTGATTTGTGGTTTTATGACATTGACTGCAGCGTTGAGTTATGGAGAATTGAGTGCGATGTTTCCAAAGGCAGGAGGACAATACATCTACCTTCGGGAGGCGTATGGACCGGTATTGAGTTTTGTATTTGGCTGGACATTTTTTGCCGTTATACAAACTGCGACTATAGCGGCTGTGGGGGTAGCTTTTGCGAAATTTACAGCCTATCTCTTCCCTTTTATGGATGAAGATGTTTATTTGCTCGAATGGTCAGATTATCGGGTATCAGCAGCGCAACTGCTGGCAATTGCCGTCATTATTGTATTAACCTATATTAATTCAAGAGGCGTAAATAGCGGAAAGCGCGTACAGACATCCATCACATTGATCAAGATTGGGAGCCTGCTGCTCTTGTTGCTCTTTGGCTTCCTTGCTTTGAAACATGAAGTTTGGACTTGGAACTGGGACAATATATCTCTTTGGTCAATGCGCCGTTTAAATACGGATGGAACGTATGCACCTTATGATGGATTTTCAGCAATGGGCGCTTTTTCTGCGGCTATGGTCGGTGCGCTCTTCAGCAGCGATTCCTGGCACTCATCTTCCGCTGTAGCTGGCGAAATTAAAAATCCACAACGTAATATCGGCTTGAGTCTTGCATTAGGGACTTTACTGGTTACCGTAATCTATCTCCTGACTAATTTGATGTACACCGGCATATTGCCTTTGGAAGCTATGGTCAATGCACCAAAAGATCGTGTAGCCATGAGTGTAGCACAAGAAGTTTTTGGCCCATTTGGGATAACTATTATAGCGATTATGATCATGATCAGCACCTTTGGCTGTAATAATGGGATTATCCTGGCAGGAGCGAGGGTGTATTATTCTATGGCCAAAGACGGTTTGTTTTTTAAAAGGGCAGGTAAGCTCAATGCGCATGCGGTACCTGGCTGGGCACTCTGGATACAATGTGTCGCTGCGTCAATATGGTGTTTAAGCGGAAAATATGGTGATTTATTGGACATGATTACCTGTGTGGTCGTCATATTTTATGTACTCGCGATTGCGGGTATTATTCGTCTCCGTATCACACGTCCAGATTTGAACAGACCCTATAAAGCATTTGGCTATCCTTTTCTTCCCATTCTTTATATTCTGATGGGACTTGCCTTTATTGGGCTTATGGTCATTTTCAAACCCAATTATACCTGGCCAGGCATTATCATTGCACTATTGGGTATCCCGATCTATTATTTAATCAATCCTAAGCGAAGAAAGTATGAAGTTTCTTAGTACAGCGGTTTTGTTGTTGTCTGCACAGTTTCTGTTTGGTCAAGGAACTTTGGCAGATTATACACGTGCACAAAACTTAAAAAAACAATTGACCAACAAAATTGAAAATCTGCCCGGCCAGTTTTATTGGAATGATAAGGGAGATCTCTTTTGGTATGATCGAAATACGTTGCAGGGAAAAGAGTATATTTTGGTCAATCCCCAGGCAAAAACAAAAGAACAGCTGTTTGATCTGACGAAAGTATTTTCGTTAGTGGATGAAAAACTGGGGCGGAAAATCGAAAGTCGTGTTATTTCCAATGATCAGATAAAATTGCTGGACCAGGATCAAGTGTCGCTCGATATCGCGGGTTATCTATGGATCTGGAACCGCCGTTCCTCGCAATTGAGCCAGGGTGCTGCAAGTGGAAGTAAAGAACGAAATATGCGATATTGGGGGCAGCGTGAACAGGGAAATGCCTATAGGGAAGTTGAGTCTCCAGATAAAAAACATGTGGCATTTATCCGCAATAATAATGTATTCCTGGCAATAAAGGGAAATACAAACGATGCGCGACAAATTACCTTTGATGGCAACACGGCAAATTATTACAGCAATGACATTCAATGGGCACCAGATAGTCGTAAGCTGGCTACAGTAAAAACTCAAAAAATAGAGATCAGGCAACTGACGCTTATTGAATCTTCTCCGAAAGATCAGCTGCAGCCTAAAATTCAGACACGCGATTACGTGAAGCCCGGAGATGAGCTTGCGCAAAAACTACCCATTTTATATGATCTTGAAAAAGACCGACTGTCGGTGTTTGATGCTGCACTCATACCAAATCAATTTTACCTTTCGGATCTTTCCTGGCGCGATGACAGCAGAGCATTTACCTTCGAGTATAACAAACGGGGGCATCAAGTCTATGGCGTCATGCAGATGGATGCAAATAGCGGCACCTCGAGTTTTCTGATTCAAGAGCAGAATAAGACCTTTATTGATTATAGCGGCAAGAAATACCGTGAGGATCTGGCCGATGGAAAGGAGATTGTATGGACCTCTGAACGTGATGGTTGGAACCACCTGTACCTCTATGATGGAATTACTGGAAAAATAAAGAACCAGATAACGAAAGGAAACTGGGTTGTTCGGAAAGTTGTGCATGTTGATGCTGAAAAACGAACGGTTATTTTCGAAGGCAGCGGAGTGAATGCCGCAGAAGATCCCTATTTGGTCCACTATTACGCTATCGGTTTAGACGGAAAGGGCTTAAAACTGCTGACCGAAGAAAATGCAAATCATCAAGCTTTTTTCAATAAAGACTATTCGCAGTTTGTGGATACGTATTCCCGGGTCGATCAGCCGCCAATTTCAGTATTGCGCGACAAAAATGGCCGTCTTATCATGGAGCTGGAGAAAACAAACAGTAGTCTGCTCGAAGCTGCAGGATGGCGTGCACCGGAGGTTTTTAAAGCTAAGGGACGTGATGGCGCAACGGATATCTGGGGGATTATTATTCGGCCGACGAATTTTGATCCTGCTAAAAGCTATCCTGTCATCGAATACATTTATGCGGGACCGCATAGTTCTTTCGTACCCAAATCATTTTATAGCAACCCGAGCGGGATGTACGAACTCGCCGAATTGGGCTTTATTGTGGTACAGATCGACGGCATGGGGACCTCAAATCGTTCAAAGGCTTTCCATGATGTCTGTTGGAAAAATCTGAAAGATGCGGGCTTTCCGGATCGAATTGCCTGGATGCAGGCCGCGTCAAAACAATATAAATACATGGATACCAGCAGGGTAGGGATCTATGGCACATCTGCCGGAGGCCAAAGTTCAACCGGCGCGCTGTTATTCCATCCCGAGTTTTACAAAGTTGGCGTTTCCTCCTGTGGCTGTCACGATAACCGAATGGATAAAATATGGTGGAACGAGCAATGGATGGGCTGGCCTGTAGGTCCTGAATATGCGGCTAGCTCCAATATTGAAAATGCTGCTAAGCTGAAAGGAAATCTTTTGCTGATTGTTGGAGAACTTGATGATAATGTGGATCCTTCATCCACTTTCCAATTGGTTGATGCTTTGATCAAAGCGCGTAAGAATCATGATTTTATCATGGTTCCTGGAATGGGGCATTCTTCCGGGGGAGATTATGGTGAACGAAAAAGAAGGGACTATTTTGTAAAACATCTTCTTGGCGTAGATCCGCCTGCCTGGAATCAGTATTGATCTTTCATCAGGACAATAATCCGCTAATGCAGGCCTATTTCCTGTTTTTTCTGAAAGTGTCTGGATCTTATTGGCCAGAAAGGACCTTCGGTATGCTTTTTATTGCTGTTGGTGTCTGCGAAGTCATGAAGGTTTTATTTCAATTGGGAATAGGTACAAAGCGATGAGAGTGGTTCAAAAACACAGCGCCCCGGAAAGTAGCTAACTTTCTGGGGCGCTGTGTTTATTTCATGTTGGTAACGTTGAAGCTGTTTTTATTCGACCAATACGCCGACATAATAGTTAAACGTATCAATATCGATATTCTCTTTCGTTAAACCAGCCACTTTAATCGGTCTGAAACGTTGGTCCAACTGGATAAGTTCTCTTTTTTGACCTTTTACGCCAATATGTATGGGCATATGGAAGCCTTTGACTTCGCTGATCCAGCGGCCCAATATTCTGCCTGAAGGATCTTGTTTGATTTCCAGTGTAGGAATGGCAGTATGCTTTACATACTGTTCAAATACTTTTAACAGGTCTAGACCGGACTGCTGGCTTACGTAGTTGACAATATCAGTATAATCGACTTGTTGGTGATAAAACTTGCTGTTTAATCCCCGGAGAATATTCCGCCACTTTTCATCATTGTCGATCATCGTACGGATCATGTTAAGCATAACACCGCCTTTGGGATACATATCCCCAGATCCTTCTTTATTTACGTGGTAGGGGCCTTGGATAGGGCTATCATTTTGGATCCCGCTCCGGATACCATGGGCGTAAGCCTGGCTGGCTTCCTTACCATAGAAATAGTCGATAAATAAGCCTTCGGAATAATTAGTGAAGCTTTCGTGAATCCACATATCGGCCAGATCAGCTGAAGTAATATTGTTGCCAAACCATTCATGACCAGATTCGTGGACCACAATAAAATCCCATTTATGTCCCCAGCCGGTTCCCGACGCATCCCCGCCGCGATAGCCATTCTGGTAATGGTTACCGTAGGCGATGGCACTCTGGTGTTCCATGCCGGTATGGTAGGTTTCAACAAGTTTATAGCCATCTTCATAGAAGGGATATGGACCAAACCAATGTTCAAAGGCTTCTAAGGTCTGGTTGGCGTTTTTTTGAAGATGGGCTTTTTTTTCTGCCGTATCGTTTTCGCGCAAAATATAATAGTCTATATCCAATGGTCCTTTTTCACCTTTGTATTTTTCCTTAAAATGAACGTAGTCGCCGATGTTGATGGCGACATTGTAGTTGTTGATTGGATTGGCAACTTTCCAGTGGTATTTGGTGTAACCATCCTTCATCTTTTCTACCTTGACCAAACGTCCATTGGATACATTCATCACCTCTTTTGGGACAGCGATGGAAATCAGCATACTATCCACTTCATCGGATTGATGGTCTTTGTTTGGCCACCAGACACTCGCGCCCATACCCTGGCAGGCCGTGGCCACCCATGGCTTTCCATTGCTATCTTTTTTCCAGTCAAAGCCGCCGTCCCAGGGAGCTTTGACCGCTTCTGTAGGATGGCCTTCGTAATATACCGTAAACTCTTCCTGTATTCCTTTCTTGATAGTAGCAGGAAATTCGACAAAGACAGCATTGTGTTCTCTGGTAAAGGAAAGTTCTTTCCCCTTATATACGATTTTGTCTACGTTGAGATTTGCAAAAAGATCAAATTGCAGGCGATTAAAATCAGTTGTAGCCTTGAAACGGAAAAGGTTTGAACCCGAAATAAACTTATTGTCTATATCTACCTTAACATCCAAATGATAGTATTGGATATCGTAGCAGGTTCGCAGCGGTGACAGATATCCGCGCAGTGAATCCGCTCTTGTGAATTCATTTTTTTCTTTCATCAGCTGCGCTGCTGATTGCTGTATACCTGCGGTCAGTAGACCACAGGTTCCCAATGCATATAATAGTATTCTTTTCATCTGTAAATGATAACTATTCGGTCTATCTTCCACCCGGAGGGCAATGTAATTTTAGATAGTTTGTAAATAATGTTTTTAAATGCTCATGTGTACCTTGTCCCTCGCTGATCGAATGGCTGCGGTTGGGGTAAGACATCAACTGGAACTGCACGTTATTTTTGATCAGTTCATTGATCAGGACTTCTGCATTTTGATAATGCACATTGTCGTCTCCGGTTCCATGGATATAGAGTAAATTACCTTTGATGTTTTTTGCATATTTCAGGGGAGAGCCGTTTTCAAAGTCTGCAAGATTTTCTTGGGGGAGGCCCATGTAGCGTTCTTGGTATACGTTGTCGTAAAGTAACTGATTTGCTACAGCTGCAATAGCAATACCCGTTTTATAGATTTGAGGATATTGTCCCAGTAGGTTAAGCGTGCTTGATCCGCCACCGCTCCAGCCCCAGACGGCCACACGTGAACTGTCGACAAAAGGCCATTTCAGGATTTCTTGTGTTGCCGAAGCCTGGTCGCGAATATTGAGCTGTCCGATATTGCGGTAGATGCTTTTTCGCCACAAGCTGCCTTTAGGAGCAGGGGTTCCGCGATTATCCAAAGAAATATAAATGTAGCCATCCTGCGCCATATTTCCTTTATATAAACTGTTATAACCTGCACCAAAATTGTCTAATACAGTTTGTGATGCTGGTTCGCCGTAGACCATAAAGACGACAGGATACTTTTTATTGGGATCGAAATCAAGTGGTTTTACCATCCAGCCGTCTAACTCAATACCGTCCGTTGTTTTAACTTTAAAAAACTCGGCAATACCATCGCTGACTTTTTTTTCACGTTTAAAATCAAAGTCTACGAGTATTTTGTGTGTCGGTAACTCAATAACGGCATTGTGTTTTAAGGTTGCGCGGTTGCTAAAGCTGAAGATGGCAATTTTACCGTCTTTTGAAATATCATAATCGCAGGTGCCTTCGTATGAGGCCGGGGTCAGTCTTTTTGGAACTCCGCCTTTCGTTGATACACTATACAGATACTTCTGCGTTGCATTGCTTGGAGAGGCTGTAAAATAAATCATTTCATTTTTCGGATCGAAAAAGTCAAGATTGATCATATCATAGTCCGCTTTCATAACCAGCTTCTCGTTGCCCGATAAATCAATCTGATAGATTTTGCGCCAGCCGTCCTTTTCCGAGACCCAGATGAAGGCCTTGCCACCTTGAACCCAGTCCCATCCCGAAGGATCATTGTTATTCCATCGTGCTTTGATATCAATCCACGAGTCGCTTTGCTCCTGATGTATATTTTGCGCTTTATTATCGGAGAGAGCGACGGTATAGATTTTGCTCTCATTTTGTTTTCTGTTGAGCTGCTCTAGAATAACCTGCTTGCTATCAAGACACCATTCCATGCGGGGAATATAGTGCTGGTTGGGATCTCCCGGGATATTCAGCATGGTATTTTTTCCAGTGGCAATTTCATAGGTCCATATCGAACAGGCACTCGGCGATTGTCCAACTTTAGGATACTCCACGGGAATAGTATAGGAGTAGAGGCTATCCGTATTGTTGATCATCAGAAAATTACGGATGTTGCGGGCATCAAGCTTCCAATAAGCAATGGAAGCACCGTCCGGCGACCAGCGGAAACCATCTTTACAGCCAAATTCTTCCTCGTATACCCAGTCGAAAGTACCATTGATTAAACGGTCTGTTCCATCTTTGGTAACGGAAACGATGCTGCCATTAGCGAGATCTTCCACGTAAACATTATGGTCGGCTTTATTAACGTAGGCGACTTTATCTGCTTGTGGGTTAAATTTCGCAAACATCAGTTGTGAGGCCGGGAATTTTTGGCCTAGTTGCTGCAACTGATTGGTCTTCTTGTTGTAAACCCAATAATCGCCTCTTGTATTCTCGCGCCAAACTCTTTTACTATTGGTATAGATCAATATAAGCTCCTTGTTTTTGGAAATGGAAAAATTTTCGACTTTCAAGGCTGCTGTTGCGCCTTTCGGGATAAGCGATTGCTGTGAAAGGAAGATGGAGCGCACCCCATTTTTTGGGTTGACCATTTCTATTCCTTTGTCGGAAAATTCATAATACTGATCACCATGATCTGTCCAGAGTCGCTGCGCAAAAAGGGAAGCTGGAACCTGAAAAATCAGTATTAGAATAATAAAGATCGACTGTTTAATGCTGTTCATTTGTTTATCTGTTTGAGTTGACCCCAAAAGAATTTAAGTTTACTTTTTGGGTTTATCATTATGTTAGTTGTTCGTTAATTAATCAATCAATTGGATTGTCTTTTAGCTGATATATCTCCTGGATTTCACGTTCAAGGTATTTTCCTAAACGACGGTATCCATCTGTTTCAATAAGATAATTATCTTCAATACGGACCCCGCCGAAATCGAGATGTTTTTTTAAGAAATCATAATTGATAAAGTCCTTGTGTAAATTTTGCTGTTCCCAAAGCTGCGTTAATTCCGGGATAATATAGATGCCGGGTTCAACGGTTAGCACATTGCCAGCCTCCAATTTCTTACCTAGCCGCAGCGATTTGATTCCAAAAGTCTTGGTATCTTTTGGCTCAGCTTCGGTATAGCCTACATATTGTTCACCAAGATCCTCCATATCATGCACATCAAGACCGAGCATATGGCCTAGTCCACATTGAAAGAAAAGCGCATGCGCGTGATTCATGACCGCATCTTGTGCGTTGCCTTTCATGAAGCCGGTTTGTATAAGTCCGTCTACAAGCGCCTCACAGGCTTTTAAATGTATTTCTTTAAAACGTATTCCGGATGTCAGCAGCTTCTCTGCAGATTTAAACGCATGTAAGACAATCTGGTAAATTTCCTCTTGTAAAGCCGTAAAACGTTTTCCTACGGGAAAGGTTCTGGTCAGGTCCGAAGCATAGCCCATGGCCGTTTCTACGCCCGAATCATTGAGCAGGAGATCACCTTCATAAAGCTGGTGAAATTGCATATGATTGTGCAGAATTTCACCCCGTTTTGTGACTATCGGAGGATAGGAGAAGGACGTTCCCTGATCTTGCGCAAAATGTTGCATGGCATTGCTGATCTGATATTCGTAACGATCAGGTTTTGTCATTCGCATAGCAATGCGGTGCATATCAACAGCAATATCTACGGCTTTCTCTAATTCGATAATTTCTTCTGCCGTTTTGATACTTCTCTGGGCAACGACAGCTTTAATCAAAACCACAGAGGGCTGGAGCTGATTTGCGGAACGGCCGGTTAGCTGCTCAAGTAATAACTTATTATGTGACTGATAAGGAGGAAGGTAGTGAATATCTTCCTGTTTTCCTTTGTTAAGGTAGTCAAAGAGTTGATTGAAAGGTAGGATTTTGCTGATACCCGAAAGGTCAGCCTTTTCAGCTAAAGTCTGCTGTTGGCCCATCCACACAATATCGTCAATGGTCATTTCATCACCAAATAGTATGGTCTCGTTTTTTTCAGTGTCCAGTACAGCCGCTAAACGTGGACTTTTGATACCGATATAATATAAAAAGCTGCTGTCTTGGCGAAATGGATAGGTATTGTGCTCAAAATTGATCGGATTTTCAATGCTGCCTAGCAAAAGAATTTTGCCAGTTGTGATCTTTGATAATAGATTATTTCGGCGATTAAGATATATTTCTTTTTTGAACATAAGTTTTGGGAATTATTTGAAGTTGGATTGTCTACTTAGGTGCCTATTGTCTAATACGAATATCGTAAAATTTATGTGCTTCAAAATGATTATTTAAAAGGTCTCTCTTTAATGTGTAGTGTTTGTTCTTGTTACAAATGATATGCTTTTCGTTTTTACACTAATAAGAATCAAAAACGAAATTTAATAAAGTTCAATCTTTCTATTGAATAATAATTATCACAATTTATCAAAGTCTAATTGTATTTTAACCCATTTTTTCACTATAAATGGATTTTTATTGTGAATTCTCAGTTTTGTGTGGAGTATTATTAAAGGATTATTAAATATTGTCGAATTCTAAACATATTTTAGTATAGTATTTTTATGTTTTATTTGGAAGTAGTGTTGTTGCTTTGGAGTTGTTATATTTATGTTAACTAAGCAGTAACATAAACTAAACAAACCTATGAAAACGCTCCAATTTAATGTGCCGACCATGCGAGGACAAAGTCTGACAATACAAGAAGATGTTTTAGAAACTTTTTATCCTCATTTTCATCGACATCAAGAAGCTCAATTAATGTGGATAAAAAAAGGTAAGGGAGTTTTGATTGTGGAAGATACCTTACATCCTTTTAAAGAAAATGATATTTTCTTTTTGGGGGCGAATCAACCACATGTATTTAAGTCAGCCTCCCAGGACGGGTTTTCAAATGAATCTCGCTCTGTTTCCATTTTTTTCGACCCAAATGGAAAGCTTAAATCCCTATTTTCTCTGGAGGAATTTGAATCGCTGAATCAGTTTATTTATAATAACGCAAGGGGGTTTAAGGTGCCCGATTCATATTTTTCCCAAATAGCAGAACGGGTTTGTTTATTAAAATCTGCGGACCAAATGGACAAATTGATGCATTTTTTCTATCTATTGCGATCTTTGGCAAATATATCCCGCGAAACAGAGGCACTCTGTAATGAGAGAGTAGAGGTGATTTTTGATGGAATTCATGCTTCAAATCGCATTAATATTATCTGTAACTATATCCGGGAACATTATCGGGATGAACTTACCTTGGAAGATGTTGCTGACCATGCGAATCTTACGCCACAGGCATTTTGTCGATATTTTAAAAAGCATTGCGGCGTTACCTTTGTCACCTACCTCAATAGAATAAGAGTCAAGGAGGTTTGTAACCAGTTAAATGAGGATCACTTGGATAGCGTTTCTTTTATTGCCTACAACTGTGGGTTTAATAGCATCACTAATTTTAATCGGGTTTTTAAACAAATTGTAGGCTGCAACCCGAAAGAGTACGTGCAGCAGTATAAACAAACACTTTACTCTGTTATTTAGCATAGGATTCCCGCTGTGAACTGCGGAATTCCTTTCCGGACTCTATCCCAGATTTCGTGAATATGTTGGCTACTTGGTCGATGTAACAAAAAGGTCGCTCTCAATTCAAAATTAAGAGCGGCTTTCCGATTGTATCTTCTTAAAGCTGTTCTTTTGAGCTGCTTTACGACTCCAGTACAGATGAGACAGACATTAAGCACGGATATAATACTAAAGGCGTAGTAAGGGTAAGTGCTATATCCGTGCTTTAAACACGTTTTATGTTTCTCTGAAAACGGTATAAAATGGCCGGTTTTAACTAAGTTGAACGATTTGTTTTGTTTAACTTTTGGGAAATAATCTATTTAATTTGCACTGCCTCGAACATAAGATCAAATACTTCTTTCACACAACGTATACTACACCTAAAAATAACGAATTGAATAATATCTCGTTGGAGCGATCCATTGGGTGTAGGATGGGAATGATCTATAGAAAAGATGTTTACGTAAGCGGCGGAACTGATTTGGATACTGATAATTGAACAAGGGGATTGGTATGTTGGTTCCTGTCAATTGGAATAATGAAGCAAAAAAAAGGTTTTCAAACGGGGAGAATGAAAACCTTAAATAACCAATTATAAACCTAAATTATGATACAACAAAGATAGTGTGTTTATTACACTTTGTCAAGAGTTATTTCAAAAAAAATTAAATCTTTTTGAAAACGATACTCGAATTGTGCCCTCCAAAGCCAAAGGCATTGCTCATTGCGGTTTGAACAGTTTTTTCTAATGGCTGATTGATGACAATGTGAATTCCCTCGGGAATATCGGGATCGATATTTTCAATATTAATTGTTGCTGGAATTACATTATTGTTAATGGATTTTATGGCAATGATTGCTTCGATAGCGCCGGCTGCCCCAAGTAAATGTCCTGTCATTGATTTGGTAGAACTGACCCATAGATTATTTAGATTTCCAAAAGCTCGTTGTACGGCTTTAAGTTCGGCAATATCTCCAACTGGCGTTGAAGTCGCGTGAAGATTTAAATAGTCGAGCTCGCTGGTATTAATTTTAGCCTCCTCCAAAGCCAGAGACATGGCTTTTGCTGCCGCTATCCCTTCGGGATGGGGTGAGGTCATATGGTAAGCGTCTGCGGTCATCGAAGCTCCGACAAGCTCTGCGTAAATTTTTGCACCTCTTTGCTTGGCATGTTCGTATTCTTCCAAGATGAGTGCTCCGGCTCCCTCACCCATAACAAAACCATCACGATCCCGATCAAAGGGTCTGCTTGCTGTCTGTGGGCTATCATGTCGGCTCGACATGGCTTTCATGGCAGAAAAACCGCCAACTGAAGCCGGGGTAATGGGGGCTTCGGAACCGCCGCTTATAAAGACTTTGGCTTTGCCGAGCCTAATGTAATTAAAAGCATCCATAAAGGCCGTATTGGATGTGGCGCAAGCCGATACGGTAGTGTAATTGATTCCTTTTAAGCCATACTTCATTGAAATCATGCCTGAAGCCATATTGACGATAAGTCTAGGAACAAAGAAAGGGCTGAATCGTGGTTTGTAATCTCCTGTCACGTAGCCTTCTACTTCTTTTTCGAAAGTTTCCATGCCGCCCTGACCAACACCCCAGATGACACCGATATCAAATGGATCTATGGCATCGAGATCTAGTCCCGAATCTTCCATTGCCTGCGCTGCACTGTATAGAGCATATTGCGTAAAGAGATCACTCCGTTTAATCTCATTTCTATCTAAGTATTTTTCAGGTTGAAAGTGTTTAATTTCGCTTGCAATCTGTGTTCGAAACAACGAAGCATCAAAACGGCTAATAAGCGTTGTGTGGTTTTCGCCCCGCAAAATGTTATCCCAGAATATGTCTATGTTTTCTCCCAGCGGGTTAATTGTTCCCATGCCAGTTATTACAACTCTTTTCATCTCTTTTTATTTTAATATAAACTTATAAATATACCAATTGGTATTTGTTTCTGTAAAAAAATTAAGCCTTAATCTCCCGATCCACCATTTCCTTCATTTTATCCAATACAATGGCAAGATCTTTTCCTCGTCCGGAAATCTTGGAAAGCAAGATTCCGCCTTCGACCATCGCCATAAAGGTGATGGCATAATTTTCAGCAGAAATATGCTGTTTAAATTCACCGCTGGCAACTCCTTCTTCAAGAATTAGAATTAGCCGCTGTCTCCAAAGGTCAAAGGAACGTCTGACTTTGGGGGTTAAAAAAGATAGCGAATCATCGGCCTCCACGGCTGCATTCATCATGGGACAGCCTCCTGAAGCTGCGATATTTTTGAAATTGTCCTTGTAGAAATCTAGAAAAGACAAAAGCTTCTTTAGCGATGTTTTTTGCTGTGTAATCTGCTGATTAACAGCTTCTGAAATTTTTCTACTCTGATAGGTATAGACATGGGTAGCCAGGTCATCCTTGTCCTTGAAATTACCGTAGATACTTCCTTTTGTTAAACCTGTCGCTGTCGTAATGTCCGAGAGTGAAGTTGCAAAGTAGCCTTTTTTATTAAAGATGGGCGCAGTCTTTTCAATGATATATTGTCGTGTCTGTTCTGCTTTTGACATGTAATTCCTGTTCTTTTAATGCAAATATAAAAAATACTTTTTGGTATATTAATAATTTGTGCAGGAATGCCTTAGAAATTGGTTTTATTTCGCCTTTGAAATACGATAGGTACAGCGGGGGGCATTTTCGATGATGTATTCTGTTCTGCAGATACGATATGCTGGACCGATGAGTTGCTGAAAATTATTCAGTTCTGAACGGCAGAATCCCTGACATTCGGTTGCAGCTGCACATATGGGACAATGATTTTCAATGAGCAGATAATCGTCAGCCTCTTTTTTCCATTCTGCCATATAACCTTCCGCCGTTCTTTTTGCGGCAATAACTTCAAGTTTTTTTTCGATGGATTCAATATCCGATAGCGCGTCAGTATATTTTTGATATACTTTAGACTCCCGATCACTGATAAGTAGATCCAAAGCATTCTCGCCAAGCACTTGTTTAATCGACTGCAACAGTTGTACTGTAATGTCGGCGTGACTATCTGGAAATCTTGCCATGCCCTGCGGTGACAGACTGTAATAAGTCGAGGGGCGGCCAATACCTTCACTCCGGGCATTGGAGACAATCAGGTTTTGATTCGCCAGGTTCAATAAATGTTTACGGGCCCCTTCTTTTGTTATAGCCAACTCTGTTGCAATCAAAGCTGCAGTGGCTTCTCGGCGCATTTTTAATAACATTAATATTCGATCAGCTGGATTTTTCTGCATTTGACAATAAAAAAGTTGTTTTATATAACATCAGCAAAGATAGTGTTTTTATTTTTTGTTCTAAAATGTGTTTAAAACACAGGTTTATTCTTTTTAATTTATTTTTATGACTTTAATAAAACAACTGTTTAGTTGTTTTATTAAATTTGATTCTCTAGTTTTGACTTATCATAAAAACACTAAAACTATGCACAAATTTCAATTACCCCAGTTAGGATATGCCTATGCGGCGCTTGAACCATATTTTGATCGCGAGACCATGACGATTCATCATCAAAAGCATCATCAAGCTTATGTTGACAATCTAAATAAGGCATTGGAAGGAACAGCAAGCGAAGCTGACAATCTATTGGATATATTAACAAGCGTAAGTAAATATAGCTCAGCAGTCCGCAATAACGGCGGTGGTCACTTTAACCATACGCTATTTTGGGAAATTTTATCGCCCAATCCAAAAACGGTACCCACAGGGAAG
This sequence comes from Sphingobacterium sp. UME9, assembly GCF_014170215.1. Lineage (NCBI taxonomy): Bacteria > Pseudomonadati > Bacteroidota > Sphingobacteriia > Sphingobacteriales > Sphingobacteriaceae > Sphingobacterium > Sphingobacterium sp. UME9. The sequence goes on from NZ_LZZP01000001.1 coordinate 218,915, forward strand.
TTAGCCGATGAGATAAACGCTGCCTTTGGTTCTTTGGAAGAGCTCAAAGCCCAGATCAAAAATGCTGGACTAGGGCAGTTTGGTTCGGGCTGGTCTTGGCTGTATGTAAAACATTCTGGCGCCTTAGCTATCGTAGCTACTCCCAATCAGGATAATCCGCTGATGGATACACAATCGATCGGCAGAGGTTTCCCTATTTTGGGGGTCGATGTTTGGGAGCATGCGTATTATTTGAAATATCAAAATAAAAGAGCCGATTATTTGGATGCATTTTGGTCGCTTTTGGATTGGTCTGTTGTTGAACAAAAATACGATACTGTGATTGCAGGCTTGGTTTGATATGTTTATCAATAAAGTTGAAAACACGGGTATATTGGCTTTAGATCTAATTGATTTTAAGACCAATCTTGCTATCCTAAGTTTTGACATCAAAACATTGTTGTATCAGGAAGCAATCGTTAAAGAAAAAGAATTCAGAGAAGCTTTGGCGGCGGTGGACTGGTCTGCTTTTCGAAATAAGGCGGTTGCCATTAGCTGTTCTGTGGACGCAATTATCCCGCCTTGGGTCTATATGGCCCTGGCGGAAAAACTTCATCCTGTTGCAGCGTATTACGATTTTAAGGCGATGGAGGATTTGGAAATAGACCTATGGATGCAGGCTTTGCAAGCGATGGATTTGTCGAATTTTCAGCAGCAAAAAGTTGTCATACGGGCCCGTCCTAATATTCCGGCGTCACTTTATATGTTAGCGACAGAACGTTTGATTCCTATTGTCCAGACGTTAATGTATGGTGAGGTTGGTATGCCAAAAGTTATTTTTAAAAAAAAGGGAAAGTATAATGAAAGCATTAATATTTAATGGCGCCTTGGAAAGAAGGCAAGAATCTACATCGGGAAAATTGTCACACTATTTTTCCGACCAACTGAACCAAAAGGGCGTTGAAAATACTATTTTTAATTTGGCTGATAGCGGAATACCCTTATTTGATTTGAGTCTCAATCGGGTGCCCAATGCGGTCAAGATTATGAATAACTTATTTCTTGAGGCAGATATACATTTTTGGTTGTCTCCGCTTTATCATGGAAGTATTCCCGGTGTCATGAAAAACTGTTTGGATTGGCTTGAAGTCAGTGCTAAAAATAAACCGGCTTACCTGACGGATAAACATATCGGACTGGTTTGTTGGGCCGATGGTGTGCATGCACTACAGGGCATTAATGCAATGGATGCTATCGCGAAGTCGCTCCGCGCCTGGACATTGCCCTTTAGTGTGCCCATCATGAAATCTGCGCTTTTTGAGTCCGACAATCCAAATGTGCTGTCTTCGGCTTACCAGTGTAAGCTGGACTTGCTGATCGATATAGCGACGAAAAAGAGTAGTGAATCTCGTTAATAAAAAGGCCTCTCGGTAATTCGAGAGGCTTTTTTATCAACGAGAGATGTTTTAGCCTATATTTAAATAGATTAGCCAAACCCTATATGGAAAATTAATTTCAAAAAAGTAGAAGAATATCTTTAGCAATTCATCGCGGAGATATATCTTTGTTTTTTGGACCCGCCATTTGATTATGCGGTTTTCCGATCTATATTTTCTATTGTCGAATTTGAAGAAGCCTCATCGACGGCAAATTTAGAGGTAGAGAGAAGTCTTTAACCACCATAAGACGTTCTTATTACATATTATGAAACCATTGGCTGAAAAGGCCCCATTTAGTTTAATTGTTTAAATGATTAAGATATTGGATTAATGATGTTTCAGTTGAGAGAGTTAACGAAGATAATTGCCTTTTTTATAGTATACTTTACTGTACATGCTGTAGCTGCACAGAGTTTTTTGCCATTGGATGAAAATAAATATCGATCTGACGCGGAAAAATTATTGCTGTCGAGTTCGGGGGACAGTGTGAAAGCAATGCAGCATTTTTATGTGGCAGATTACTATAGATTTAGAGATACGACCAAATTTTGGGATCATATGCAACAGGGGGAGCGGTTAGCCAAACCGTTCCGGAGCTTACAGGCGATGGGGGCACTTTACAAAAGCTTTTATTACGGGCAATTTCTGGATAGTAAAAATGCAGGAGTTGAAGCCCAACGATGTGTAGACCTCCTTGGAAATGCACAAAAGCCTTTTCAGCAGGGGCTTTTGGCCAAAGCTTGGTATAATTTGGGCTTAATTCGATTTCCTAAAAAAGGATTTGCTGATTTTCTGGATATCCTTAACGGGAAGTGTTTGCCTTATGCGAAGGCACATGATCCCATCATGGAAGGTAGTATAAATACGATGATCGGCATGACGTTTATGTCGTCCAATCAGCTTGCAAAGGCTGATGAATACCATCAATTGGCCATAAAACAGCTCGAGCAGCAACCGCCGAGTGCTGCACTTGTGGTGGCTTATCTCAATACAGTCAGTAATTATTGTTATCAGGTGAAATCCAAAGAAGCAAGAGTACTGTTGGATAAAGTCAAACAGCTCCTGAACGATTACCCGAATTCTTCTCAATTACCCAACTACTATTACAATGAAGCGCTTTATTTTACCACAAAGCAACAAACTGACGAAGCCCTTCGCCTGTTGGATATCGGTTTGGATTGGTCGGTGAAAATGAACAATTGGAAATTATTTCAGATGATGCGGTTCAGAAAGTTTAATGTATATCTCTTGCAGAAAAAGTATGCTGATGCTAAACTGCAGTTGGAGGAAATCGTGAAAAATGGATTATTAACGCGAGATCTCTACAACAGTAAAATTGTGTACAGTCAACTGGCTGGTGTGAATGAGCTTATGGGGAATTATCAGGATGCGCTGAAGATGTCCAATATGGCAAATAAACTATCCGATAGCATTCAGAAGGTCCAATTGCTGGAAAAAATGAATGAGATGGAGACGAAATATAAGACCGTTGAAAAAGAAAAAGAAATTTTGAATCTACGCGCAGAAAAGGACCGTAACCAATTTCGGATTTTTCTCGTTTTGGGTATTGCCGTTTTGCTTTTTTGTATTGTGCTTTTTGTTGCTTTTTTCTATCGAAAACAACGGAAGCTCAATACACAGATTCAGCTCAACCACGAAATCGTGTTGGACAAATTGGAAAAGGAAAAACAGCTGCAAATTTCGGAATCTATGCTCAGAGGGGAGCAGCAGGAGCGTCAGCGTATAGCCCAAGATCTGCATGATAGCATAGGTGGTATGTTAACAGGTTTAAAATTTAAGATTGCCGGCGATGTAGCAAAGGGTACACTTTTGACTGATGAAGTCCCGCAGAAGTTGAACGACATCTTAGGCGAAGTAAGGCGGATATCCCATAATCTAATGCCCGAATCGTTGCGTCAGTTTGGATTGATAGCAGCATTGGAGCAATTGTGTATGGCAATGAAAAATAGTGATGTTTCGATCCAATTTGAAAACTATGAACCTGAATTGAATGTGGATTTTCAAAAAGGATTGGCCATATATCGAATTGTTCAAGAGGCTATTTCAAATGCATTAAAGTATGCAAACGCAGATGCAATTATCGTTCAGGTAAGTAAATCGGACGAAGTACTGCATATCCTCGTAGAGGATAATGGCAAAGGCTTTGATTCTGCTGTGTTAAATTATGGATTGGGTTTAAATAATATGGTCAATAGAGTGAAATGGATCAATGGATCAATTGATATTCAGAGTAAGCTTGGAACTGGAACTCAAATCGAAATTGGTGTAACTGTTTAAATAGGCTGAGTCATGAAGATAATTGCAGTGTTAGACGATCATCCTTTATTGTTGGAAGGTGTCGCCTCTTTTCTCAATAATCAGGATGGGTATCTTGTATATCCCTTTTTGGAAGAGATTACGTTAATTGAATTTTTAAAGGTCACGAAAGCGGATCTCATACTTATGGATATGCAACTGTTGCAGACAAATGGAGTAGATGTCTGTACTCAGGTGAGGAAACTGTTTCCTATGATTCCTATTGTTGCATTGAGCAATTTGGCCGATGGTAACCTTATTTTTCAGTTTATGCAGGCTGGTGGAAATGGCTATATCTTAAAGGATGTTAGCAACGATGAATTCTTGGGCTGCGTACAGCTCGGATTGGACGGCAAAGAAGCAATTTGTGACCGGGCAAAAGAACTTTATCGCGGTGCAATTTCTACGATCGGCAATCTACCCAGGCTTACACAGCGTGAAAAAGAGATTTTGACTTTGATCTCCAATGGACTTACCACCAACCAGATTGCCGAGCAGTTATTTTTAAGTCCAGTTACTGTTGAAACGCATCGGCGCAATCTCCTGACTAAATTTAAAGTTAAAAATATGATTGAACTTGTACAGCTTGCGATGAAACATAAGTTGTTGGGACTCGAATAGAGACCGCTCTTAGTGTTCACCGTAACCGACGTCATCAAGCTTACCTTTGAAGACCCTAAACTGGATAATAAAATATGCAACCACCAGAATTGCTGCAAACATAAACCAGCCTAACCCTACTGAAAGACCATATTCATGTGCAGCAGCATTTTGAATCGTCAAGGAAGGATTTACGTCATTCGTTGAAGGTAATAATATAGGGAACATGGAAGCAACGGTGGTGGCAAAGCTCCCCAGTATAAACAGGGATGAAAATAGGAAGCCAATACCATCTTTCTTAAAGGTCTTGATCCAAAATTGCCCAAGTAATCCAACGGCTGCAATCAAAGGGAATATCCACAGCCAATAATGATTTTGAAGATTGTTTAAGGAGATGGGTTTCACATAATGCCATACATAGGCCGATAGTAGGACGAGAATAAGCAAGACAAAGTTGAGTTTAAAAACAATATTCTTTAATCTAGTATTTAGTGTGCTGGATGTTTTCAGAATGACCCAGCCTGCACCGTGGATTGTTAATGTAACGACGGCAACTAAACCTAATATGATGGTGAACCAGTCTATAATGCCTTGATGTTGGGCTAATGGGTCAAATGTCGGGTTCCAAAGTGCTAAGAAGAAATAATGTGGCTCTTGGGTCGATACACCATTTTCTACCATACCTAGGTTTACTCCGCGAACGACATTACCCAATGCGGCACCGAAGAAAAGTGCCAGCAACAAGCTTGCTAGGCCGAAAGCTTTATCCCATAAAGCCTCCCAAAGACGATGGTGAACCTGCCCCCTGAGTTCAAGACTTATCGCTCTAAAAATAAGCAACCATAATACAAGCATGAGCGGCAAGTAAAATCCACTGAAAGAGGAGGCATAAAGTGTTGGGAAAGCAAAGAATAGGACACCGCCCGAAGCGATGAGCCATACTTCATTGGCATCCCAAAACGGCCCAATCGCGTTAGTAACAGCTTTTTTCTCCTGTTCGGTTTTAGCAAAGAATAGATGGACAATTCCCGCTCCAAAATCGTACCCATCGAGTACGATATAAATTCCCAGCATGAAAGTTAATACGATAAACCAGAATATTTCCATAGCTAATTAGGTTAATGCAACTGTCGTTTCAGGACCTTTTCTAATGATCTTCAAGACTAACATCAGAAATAACAAACCCAAAAGAATGTATAAACCGACGAAGCCGAGGAAGGTAAATAATGTATTTCCAGAAGATACGGTAGGGGATACACCGTCTACCATGCGCATGAGATTATAAACTAGCCAAGGTTGTCGTCCCAGTTCCGCCGTATACCAGCCTGCAGTGTTCGCGATGTAGGGGAAAGGAATCATAAACATAATGATCCATAACAACCATTTCGTTTGATACAACCTGTTTCGCCAAAGCAGTAGCGCTCCAAGGACCATAATGCCAATGAATATGGTACCCAAACCTACCATGATGTGATAACTGTAATACAGTCCGGGCACGTTCGTTGGATGTAAAGATTGGTCAAATTCATTTAATCCTTTAATTTCTGCATCCCAACGCTGGTAAGTAAGGAAGCTCAATACATTCGGTACGGCTATCTTATTGTCCAATTTTTTGTTTTCCATGTCCGGTTGACCGATCAGAATAATCTCTGATCCGCCTTTCTCAGTTTTGAAAATTCCCTCCATGCCAGCAAAGGCTGCGGGCTGATATTTGACTACGTTTTTGGCTGCAAGATCTCCTGTAGGAAACGCCAGCATAACGGAGGAAATAGCGCCAAAAATAACACCGCTTTTAACGAATATCTTTCCAAATTTACTATGCCTGTCACTTAACAGATAGAAGGCTCCAATAGAAGCAACGAAAAACGAGCTGGTCACCAATGAAGCGGCTTGATTATGTAGATAAGATGGCCATAACCATGGATTACTGAATAATGCACTAAAATTGTTCAGTACAAATTTGCCATTTTCGAGAATCTCATACCCAACAGGATGCTGCATCCAGGAATGCGTGGCGATAATCAGGAAACCACTGGCCCAAGATCCAATAAAGACCATGAGTCCGGATAAAAAATGGAGCTTATGCCCCAGCAACTTTTCTCCAAAAAGAAACATCCCTAGAAATGAAGATTCCAGGAAAAAGGAAAACATACCTTCCATGGCTAAGGTCTGTCCGATAATACCACCGGTAAGTTCAGAAAATTTGGCCCAGTTGGTACCAAACTGAAATTCCATGGGAATGCCTGTTACAACGCCCATGGTGAAATTTAGCGCAAAGATTTTCATCCAAAACTTGGAAGCATGGTTGTAGTCTTCATTTTTTGTTTGCAGAAATTTCCATTTGAAATAGACGATCATTAAGGATAAACCCATGGTCAATTGAGGGAATAAATAATGGAATGTAATTGTAAATGCGAACTGAAGTCGATTATAGAGAATCATATCTTCCATGTAGCCGAAGTTTTGGTTAAAAGACAGTTAAATATAGCCATTTTATTTGCGTATATATCCATGAAACTGTTTTATTTTTTGATAAAATAACTGGTTTTTTATTGTTTTCTGTCTTAAGTGTAAAATCTGAAAATCAACACAAGGCATCCACCGCTGTAATCTCTTTTTTATCTTATCTTCGTCCGAATTTAAGATAATGACGGAAGGGTAGAAGAGCATTAGGGAAATGAAAAAAGTGCTAATTTTGATGGGTGTTTTATTGATCCCCATACTTTTTATTATACTGAATAATACGGGGCGGGGAACTGTCGCTAAAGATAATATTGTGTTTCGGGATAAATTATCTGATTACAATTTATTCAAGGGCAAAATTGGCGATCTCGTTCCAAATGACCAGGGGGTTTCTTATGAATTAGCTTCGGCCTTATTTACAGACTATACCGATAAAAAGCGTGTCATCTTTCTTCCTAAGGGAGGAAAAATGATCGCCTCAGACGATGGTTTGCCCAGCTTCCCCGATGGTACCATCATTGCCAAAACTTTTTTTTATCCCCCGAGAGATGCGGTAGGCGATTCGAGACAGCGGCTGCTTGAAACGCGGCTTTTGATTCATAAAGACGGACAGTGGAACGCAGCTACCTATCAATGGAATGCGGCCCAAGATGAAGCTTTTCTGTTGATGGACAGTGCTTCCGTGCATGTCTCATTTTTGGACAACAAAGGTGTCGAGCGACAAACAAATTATATTATTCCTTCACGAAAGGATTGTATGGCATGCCATCGACAAGGAAATCAGCTGCTCCCGATAGGTCCGAAGATCAGAAATCTAAACCGGATAATCGTTCACGATCGTGACAGCATCCAACAACTGGTCCGGTTGACCCAGATGGAAGCGCTCGATCTGAAATCGTTGAAAGTTTCCAATAGTTTACCTGGTTATGAAGATATTGGTCAATCGACTGCAAATCGTGCCCGAGCTTATCTGGAGATCAATTGCGCCCATTGTCATAACCCTAAAGGAACCGCTTATATGACCATGTTGGATCTGAGGTATGAAAGTCCGTTGGATGAAACTGGAATTTGGTTGAAACAAGCTAAGATTATTGGACGGATGTCTACATTGGGAGAGATGCATATGCCTCAAAAGGGAACTACTGTACTTCATGAGGAAGGAATACTGTTGATTAAAACCTATCTAAAAACACTAAAATAGAAGCTTCTTACTTATCCCTAATCAACAATCTTTTAAGCCTACTAGCTCGCATTTATAGCCTCGCTGCATATCCTATTTATTTCTTTTAATAAAATCTATAGAATTAGTAGATTATATTGAAATTACTTCTATATTTGTGAGAAGATAACAGGTCGCGGTTGAAAACATGTATTACTTTTCAGCGTGGCGAATTAACACATTATTATGGAACATATCAATATTAGTAAAAGCACATTTTTCGTAAGTATTACTGTAAAGTCTTTGAAGGCTAAATCCCCTTATGTAAGAAAGATGCGAATGTGCATATAGGATAATTTCCCTTATCTTTTCTCAAACTGACAGCAGGGGAAGCGCTCGCTTCCCCCCATGTCTTCAAAATAAAAACAAGTTCTCGATTGGCGTTGGCACTTGTTCGTATTCACCATTAACACTTTATCTATGAAAAATCTTAGGGTACTCCGGTATTCTACCTTGTCGCTATGTTTACTATTATCTGGCGTTGGGCATCAGGTATATGCGCAAACAGATGTTAGACCGATTATCAATGCATCCTTATCAGGATATGTATATGATAGCCAGCTTAAACAACCTCTTGAAGGCGTAACCATTCAACTCGAAGCCGTAACTCACGTTGTTACAACAGATCAAAAAGGTTTTTTTCAAATTGTAACGGGACAGAAATTACCCTTTTCCATTACACTCTCGCGCATTGGTTACAAAAAAAAGACCGTGTTAGTTTCCGAATCTCCCACGAAAATTGAATTGGATCCGGTTACACAGGACCTTGATGAAGTGATCGTTGTTGGCTATGGAACACAGAAAAAAATCTCGTTGACTAATTCAATCGCCAGTATTGATGGCGATAAACTGACGAAAAGACCGGTTTCTAATACCCAGCAAGCTTTACAGGGCCTATTGCCGGGGGTAACTGTACAAGACCTTGGTGGAAAACCAGGACAATCAGCTGCCAATATTCGAATCAGAGGATTGACTACATTTAATACCAATTCGAGCAGCACCAGTGGCTATGATCTCAGCAAGAATAATGCTTTGGTCATCGTGGATGGAATCGAACAACCCTGGTCCAAGTTAAACCCCAATGATATCGCCTCAATTTCAGTCCTGAAGGATGCGGCTTCCACGGCGATATATGGATCACGCGCGACCAACGGTGTAATTATTGTAACCACCAAAAGTGCAAAATCTGGACATGTTGTGATTGATTATAATGGCTATTACGCTTTACAGAAATCAATTAATAAGCCCAAGCAAATGGATGCCGTATCCTACCTCCAACTGCAACAGGACGCCTACCGTAATGCGGGACTGGCGGTGCCAGCGCGATTTGGCGACGAATCCATTACGGCTTACCAAACAGCAACTGATCGTGAAAAATATCCTTTACCGAATACCTGGTTTGACACGCTGTTGAAAACAGCTCCTCAACAAGACCATGCCTTGTCATTCGCTGGTGGAAATGAGATCCTGCGCTCTAGATTGGCGGTTCGTTATAACAAGCAGGATGGTATTATTGAGCATTATGGTGCTGAATTGGCGGATATCCGGCTAAACAACGATTACAAAGCAACCTCTTGGCTTAATTTTACGGGAAGTATAAACTACCGATATAGCAAAGCCGCCGAGCCCGGACGTGATCCGATCAATAACTTTCTCCATGGCTCGATGTGGGTGGTGCCTAAATATGATGATGGTACCTACGGATTAAGTACACAAGGAAATAATCCTTTAATGTTGATTGAAAAAAGTGGTTTTAAAAAGGTAAATGAAAACTACCTAAGCTCCATCGTTAAAACCGACATTCAATTAGTGAAAAATTTGTTGTTTACTTCCCAATTTGGTGTTAGGGTAAACCTCAATAACAGCAAAACCTTTTTGAACGCTTTTGACAATAAAGACCGAAATACGGGGATAGTAAAGAGCTTTCCGATCAATTCGTTAACCGAAATTCGTGATAATAGCAGCGAGTATACATGGAACAACCTGTTGACCTATCAGTTGACAGCTGGGTCAAATCATATCAAGGCATTAGCTGGGTATTCACAGATTCATAATTACCAAAATTATCTTACAGCCTATCGCGAACGATTCTACAACAACGACATTACCTCTATTGGACAGGGCGCTGACGACGCTACAAAAAATAATAGCGGCTATGATGTGCAGTATGGCTTGCGCTCTTTTTTTGGTCGGGTAAACTACGATTGGAAGGGCAAATACCTGCTTGAAGTGAATGGCCGCTATGATGGTTCATCCCGTTTTACGGGAGACAAACAATATGGTTTTTTCCCTTCGGCATCAGCGGGATGGCTACTATCCAAGGAAGGTTTTTGGGAACCTATCCGAAATTGGTTGAACGAATTCAAGTTGCGTGCTTCCTGGGGAAAGACGGGAAACCAATCTGTCGACTTGTATAGTTATTATTCGGCCTTGATCGCTGCAGGATATGATTTTGGGGGTAAATCTGTGCAGGGGTATCGGCTGGACAGTTATGCCAATCAGCAATTGGGTTGGGAGTCTACGACACAGTATGACTTGGGTTTGGATGCCGCTTTCCTAAACAATCGCTTGACGTTTACCTTGGATTATTATAACAAGGTTACCGACGATATTTTATTGAATCTGGATATTCCCGCCGTTTTGGGATTAAAACCTTCGCCCCAAAATGCTGGAACGGTACTGAATCGCGGCTGGGAATTCAGTGCAAATTATCAGCGAAGACCCAATGCTCCTGGGGCTTTTGCGTACCAGCTGAATGCAAATTTTAGTATCAACCATAATGAAGTAACAGATCTAAAAGGTACAGGACCCTATATCGCAGGGTCGGATATCGACCCAAGGTATATTATTGCGAAAGGGCTCCCTATCAATACCCTTTGGGGATATAAGACCGATGGTATCTTCCAGTCTGCGGAGGAAATTAAAGCTTATGGTGCTACGTATGCCACCAATACGAAGCCCGGAGATGTGAAATATGTGGATTTGAATGGCGACGGTATAATCAATGCAAATGACATGGCCGCCATCGGAAATTCCTTTCCCAAATATACCTTCGGAATTAATGGGAGTTTCAGTTTTAAAAATTTTGATCTTGATCTCCTTTTTCAAGGAGCAGCGAAAGTCGATACGCGATTGTCAGGTGCTTTGGCGGAGATGGGAAATCAGGAAGGGTTTACACATGAAATATTTACAGGCAATTATTGGACACCGACACATACCGATGCACGCTTTCCGCGCGTGGTCAAATATGATTTGCGCAATGTCGCAACGTCGGACCGTTTAGTGGTCAATGGTTCTTATCTGCGTTTGAAAAATATACAGGTTGGGTATACAATACCCCTAAATGCAATCGGAAAGACAGCAATCAACAAACTACGGGTATACCTATCCGCGACAAATTTATGGACAATTTCAAAATTGAACGAATGGAATTTGGATCCCGAAGCGGAATCTGGACGGGCAGTATATTATCCGCAAACTGGAATTTATACACTGGGAGTGAATTTGACCCTGTAGTGTGATTGTTACTATACTATTTAATTGAGAACTCATGAATTTTTACAAATATCTATATCAAAAAGGAAACTGGATTTTCAGTTTCGGACTGTTTTCGCTTATGCTGATTGGCTGCGATAAGAATCTGTTGGATGCCGTACCAACTGACCGTCTGTCAGAAAATATATTTTGGAAGAGCCAAGCCGATGCGGAGCTTGCTGTAAATGCGCTCTACAATGATCTTGATGGAGCGGAAATCTTCTATTCAGATGCATTGACGGACATAGCGCATGTCAATCAGCCTTTCGCTGTGGATGCGTATATCGAGCTTGGTACTTATGACGCTTCAAGCTCCCGATTGTACAATACCTGGAGTAGCGCCTATAAAGGAATCGGGGCGGCCAATTACTTTTTAGCGAATGTTGGTAAAATCGAGGGCAGCCGGGATGAAGCACTAATCGCCAGATTTATCGGCGAAGCTCGTGTGTTAAGAGCCTATCAATATATCAAATTGGCCTATTTATTTGGCGGGGTACCTTTGGTAAAAGCCCCGCTGACCTTGGAAGAGGGAAGGGCGGTACAACGCGCTGACCTTAAAGAAATTTACGATTTTATTGACACCGAATTGGAACTGGCCGCGGCAAGTTTGCCTGAAAGCTACTCCAGTAACGATATCGGGCGCATAACCCGTTGGGCCGCATTGGGCCTGAAAGCACGGTCAGATTTATATGCAGGACGATTTGCAGCAGCAGCAAAAGACGCAAAAACAATTATCGATAGCAAACGATTCGAGCTTTACCCCCTGTATGCAAATCTGTTTACGTATGCGGCTGAAAATAACAAAGAGGTGCTGTTGGATAAGCAATTTCTGGAAAATATATACACGCAAAGTGTTTTTAACCTCTTAGCCCCCTATAGCCAGCAAAATGGGCAGAGTACCTATGTGCCTACCAAAGCCTTGACAGATAGTTACGAGACTTCCAGTGGGTTGGTAATTACAGATGCCAATAGTGGTTACGATCCCAAAAATCCCTCTAAAAATCGCGACCCGCGACTTGCTTTTTCCATTTTTTTGGATGGCGATCCGCTTCCCAATGGAGCTATTTTTCATCCGGCACCCAATAGTGGGACTGCTGATGCTGTGGGGAGTACCTATATTGCTTCCACAACAGGTTTCAATATAAAGAAATATATCGATAAAAAGGATTTGGCAAACCCCTCAAAAAGTGGGTTGAATATCATGCTACTGCGTTATGCCGAGATATTATTGACCTATGCGGAAGCAAAGATTGAGCTTGGCGAAATTGATGGCAGTGTTTACGATGCCATCAACCAAATTAGAAATTCACGCACTGATGTAAAACTTCCTATAATAAGTAATCAAGTAAATCAAGAGCAACTCCGCCAGTTGGTTCGTCGCGAGCGTACGGTTGAACTGGCATTTGAGGGATTGCATCTCGCGGATATAAGACGATGGAAAACGGCCGAAAAGGTTGTTCCTGGTAAAGTGTATGGCATCACGTATCAAAATAATAACGGAGAGGCAGTTGTCGTTGAAGCAGCCTCCGAAAGCCGTGTTTTTGATTCTAAAAAGCATTATCTCTGGCCCATTCCACAACGGGAAATTAACCTCAATCCGAATCTAAAACAGAATCCAAATTGGTAAAAATTGTTATCTTGTGGCACGAATCCAATTAACTCATGCAAATATGATGCGATACACTAAACTTATGACCTCTATGGCTTTATTTTTACTGGTGGCTTTTGCCAATGCCCAGCAAAAAAAGCCTAATATTATCTTGATTCTGACCGATGATCTTGGTTATAGCGACATTGGTTGTTATGGAAGTCCGAATATCTCAACCCCTTTTTTGGATTCGATCGCCAGTAAGGGCGTGAGAGCAACAAACTTTATGGTTTCTACGCCCTCCTGTACACCGTCAAGAGCTTCTTTATTAACCGGAAGATATGCTTCCCGTTATAATCTTCCCGCACCGATCGGTCCGGGCTCCAATTTAGGCTTGCCTGATGACGAGGAAACGATTGCTGAATTATTAAAAAAGGTAGGCTATAGAACTGCGTTAATTGGGAAGTGGCATTTAGGGGATAAACAGACTTACCATCATCCTAATCAGCAAGGTTTCGATTCTTTTTATGGCATGCTGTATAGCCACGACTACCGCGATCCTTATGTAAAGACAGACTCTGTCATTAAAATCTTCAGGAATCGGAAACCCGAAGTCGTTGCGCCCGATGATTCGGACCTGAGCTCACTTTATCACAAAGAAACAGTGAAGTTTATAGAAGATCAAGATAAAGATCATCCATTCTTTTTATACTATGCACATAATTTTCCGCATCTCCCTTTGGCGTTTGCGAATAAAAAGAACCGATTTGCAGATCAGCAAAATGCAGGCCCTCTTGGTGCGGTGATGCAAGAGCTGGATCATAATTTTTCGGAGCTCTGGAAAACGGTTGAACGAAAAGGCCTCGCCGATAACACCATTTTGATTTTTTCAAGTGATAATGGCCCTTGGATATCCTATCCATCGCGGATGTCTGACGATCATGCTACAAAAAATTGGCATGTGGGTACCGCAGGTGTCTTCAAAGGCTCGAAAGCCGAAACAACAGAAGGTGGTGTCCGTGTGCCTTTCATTGTATATGGCAAAGGCTATGCGCAAGAAGGGAAAGTTATTCGGCAGGCGATAAGTAACTTGGATGTGTTGCCTACTATCGCCAAATGGACTGGTGCATCATTACCGAAGAAATCCATTGATGGCCAAGCTATCGATTCTTTGTTGAATGGTAAATCGGAAGATTTAAAAACAGCACACAGACCGATATTTTTAGTGAATTATGGACATGTTGAGGCTGTTCGGTCAGGTGACTGGAAGTATCGGCGGATAGCAGCCGGAGTCAATCAAATTTCGGGCAAACCCTATGATGCTATTGAAGAATTACATAACATTGCCTGGGATCCGAGTGAAAGAACAAATATTTTAAAGGATTATCCCGAAAAAGCGGCGGAATTGCGTGTATTATTTGAAAGCTTTGATGGGAATATGAAATAGGTAGACATAACGACAGCCTAACATAAACAAGGCGGCCCTTAGGAAATAAGGGCCGCCTTGTTTTTTATACAGATGCAATAGATTTAAAGCAATTCAAATTCTTTTTCTTTTACATCGCGACTGTTCGAACCGATATAGACTTTGAAATTCCCTGGTTCAGCAACATAATTGAGGTTGTTGTCGAAGAATTTAAGATCGTCTACTTTGATATTAAAGTTTACGGTTTTTTGTTCGCCTTTTTTGAGGAATATTTTTTGAAATCCTTTTAATTCTTTTACGGGGCGAGTGACAGAGCCAACTAAGTCCTGGATATAGAGTTGCACCGTTTCTTCCGCATCATAATTTCCGGTATTATTGATGTCGATACTTGCTTGAAGAGTGCCTTTTTCATCGATTGTGTTGCGGCTAAGACGGATGTCACTATAGGTAAAAGTTGTATAACTTAATCCATAACCAAAAGGGTAGAGCGGGGAATTGCTTACATCCAGGTAATTTGATTTGAATTTTTCAAAATCACCCGAGTTTCCATAAGGTCTGCCGGTATTTTTGTGTGCATAATAGATCGGAATCTGACCGACATTGCGTGGGAAGGTGGCCGTAATCTTTCCTGAAGGAACGACATCCCCAAATAAAACATCGGCTACTGCTTTTCCTGTTTCCGTTCCACCAAACCAAACGTTTAATATTGCTGGCACGTGAGCATCTTCCCAGGTAAGGGTTAACGGTCTACCTGTAAACAATACCAGTACAACGGGTTTTCCTGTTGCTAATAGTGCTTTTAACAGATTTTGTTGATTTTTCGGAATATCCAGTTCTGAGCGACTTGAGCTTTCACCTGACATTTCAGACGCTTCACCAAGCGCGGCCACAACGACGTCGGATTGTTGGGCAACTTTCAGTGCATCTGCAATGATCTCTTCTTCTTTTCGGGAATCGCGTGCGATGGTACGGCCAAACATGGTTGCGTGGTTTTGGTAAATAGGATCTTCCAACAGATTACTTCCGAGATGGGTGAGTATATTTACTTTATTGCCTAACACGGCTTTCATTCCCTCAACTAAAGAGGCTGTTTTGTCCAATTCAGCACTGACACTCCAGGTTCCGGGCATATTTGGACCTGAATTGGCTAATGGGCCAATGACAGCAACTGTTCCTGTTTTTTTTAATGGAAGCACTTGGTTTTCGTTTTTCAACAAAACAAATGACTTTGCTGCAATTTCTCTGGCTTTGGCATGATTGGCAGCCGATCCGATCACAGTTTTTGCACGTTTTTCGTCACAATAGCGATAAGGGTCATCAAATAAGCCTAATTTATACTTGGCTTCCAAAACAAAACGGCAAGCCCTGTCAATATCTGCAATCTTGACTTTTCCAGCATCCAGAGATTTTTTTAGTGTCGTCAGAAATCCTTCACCGACCATATCCATATCAACGCCAGCATTCAGGCTTAAGGCAGAGACCTGCTGGAGATCACCGAGGCCGTGTGCCGTTAATTCGTTTACAGCAGTGTAATCGGTTACGACCAATCCTTTAAAGCCCCATTGCTTGCGTAAGACATCAGTCATTAACCATTTGTTTGCCGAGGCAGGGACACCATTGATATCGTTAAAGGAGGTCATGATACTTCCTGCACCGGCATCTAATGCCGCTTTGTAAGGCGGTAAATATTCATTGTACATGCGGTGGAGGCTCATATCTGTGCTATTGTAGTCACGGCCACCTTCAGCGGCACCATATAAGGCAAAATGTTTAACACAGGCCATCATGGTGTTGTGTGCTGCCAGGTTATCACCTTGGAAGCCATGGACGATGGCTTTGGCTACCCGAGAGCTTAGATAGGTGTCTTCACCTGCACCTTCGGAAATACGGCCCCAGCGTGGATCGCGCGAGATATCTACCATGGGCGAAAATGCCCAATTAATTCCATCGGCGGTCGCTTCTTCGGCTGCTATACGTGCAGATTGTTGAATCAAGTTCATGTCCCAGGTAGCGGCAAGACCTAAAGGAATTGGGAACACCGTACGATACCCGTGAATAACATCCATCCCAAAAATGATGGGTATTTTTAACCGGGATTGTTTGATCGCTATTTCCTGTGTTTTGCGGATTTTCGCTGGTGTACTCATGCTGAAAATCCCACCGATTTGACCATTTTTAATTTTCGCTTCTACACCGGTGGATACCGTGGTTCCGGTTGTCGCTTCACCACCGGTTACCAAGTTAAGTTGTCCAATCTTTTCGTCGACAGTCATCTTAGCCATAAGCTGATCAATGAACGTGTCCATTTTCTGATTGGATTGCGCTGGACTTGTATGCCAGGCGAGCAATGCAAGAAGGAAAGTACCTACTACTTTTTTCATCGTATTATTTTTTTGTGCGCATGGATTTTGCTTCCCTCGCTACATGGTAAGTTTATGTAAAGCGCTCAAGATGATTCTTGAAGCTCTTTGATGGGATGTCCTGTTGTTTTCGTGGAAGGAACCATTCTCAACGTGTGACGGATTGAAAATGATTCCACAGACCACTATTTTAAATAAGGACTTGTAAAACCGAGTTTTTTTAGTCCTTGTTGAATTTCTGGGGCCTGCATAAATAGCTCCCAGATTTTACCTGTTCTGTAGTTTTCGATCATGACAATAATAGGCCCCTGATCGATGGCTAAATAACGTTGTGGATACCAATTTGCCGTTTCACTGTAGGCATCATAGTAGCCATATTTACCCCAGATTTTATTGCCGAGTTGTTTGTCTAGGTATTGTGCAAACTGAATGCTTTCATGCGGTGTGTAAGGCATGGATGACAAAGCTGCTGTCGGCGAGATCACGCCAGGGTCGTTGTCTGGGTGATGTGCATCGTAGCCGTTGATGGAATAGCTGGCCGTCCAGCCCCAGCCTTTATCCGAACCGTAACCTTTATAGCCTTTTGGGTTTAGATCTGCATAAGCCAAATTTATCTTAGCATGGTTGCTTGTCGCTTCCCAATAATCTGCATATTGGTCTTTTAATCCTTTGGGACTCAATCCTAAATAGGAGTAATGTTCCCAGAATAACGGACCCACTTCACCTTCTTTGGCATTGTGCTTCAGCACGAGCGGAATATCGTATTTTTTAGCGGAGCTTTTAATTGCACCAGATCTTGCCCAACCCTCATGATACACTTGGGGTGCAATAGGGTAAGTAGGAGAGGAGGCTGCTAAAATATAGGTAATCAGACATTCGTCGTATCCTCTGACGGGATGATTTTGTTGAAAGTTAAATTTAGGACTCCAATGCCAATAGATAACATTTTGCCCATTTGTATAATGATTCCAATTGATTTCTTTCCATAGTTTATCTGCTTTTTTGGCAACTAGTTGGGCAGAATCACCTTTATCTTTTAGATATTCCCGAATGGCGATTAGGCCTTGGGCTAAGAATGCAGTTTCAACAATGTCACCGCCATTATCTTTTTCACTGAAGGGTTTCGCTGTACCCAGTTCTCCATCGTACCAGTGTGCCCAGGCTCCTTTAAACCGTTCGATTTTGCCTAGATAATCCATGATGTGATCCAGCTTTTGAACGCCTTGATCCTGGCTGATAAACCCGCGTTCCATCGCCACAATTATACCCATGAGTCCGAAGCCACTACCACCTATGGTCACGACATTACGGTCATTTTGAGGGTAAACACCATCCATATGGATGCGTTCCCTGGCGAGACCGGAAGTAGGTTCGGCACCTTCCCAAAAATATTGAAATGTATGTTGCTGAATAGTTGTTAATAGCGAATCTTCATTGATCTTGCTTCCGCTGGTTGAATCAATCTTTGAGGGACTGTCTGGACTGCTATTAGTAGCGTTTTGGCACGAAATGCTGAGAATAAGCGCCAAAGCTATACCGCTAAGTGCTGGATATGCTATTCGTTTTCTCATGGATATATTGTTTAATTCTTGAAAAAATGTTCAAACGACCTATGGTCGTTTGAACGGAGTTATTTTGTGTAATGATTACCAACCGGTATTTTGAGGCATTTCTGGTGTTTGGATCCGTTGATTCTCCGGAATCGGAAAAAGCATCATTTTATCCTGGAAAGTTTTTCCATTGGCTGCCATGGCAGTTTTTCCCTGTTTTGTACGAATTAAATCAAACCAGCGGTCATGCTCAAATGCTAATTCAAGGCGTCTTTCTTTCCAGATCAACTGACGGAGCTGTGCTTGATCGGTTGTCGTTACATTGGCTAATTTTACGCGTGTACGTACCGTATTCAATGCATTCAGTGCTTCGCTGCTATTGCCAACCTCATTTGCAGCTTCGGCCAGGATAAGATAAATTTCACCCAGACGGAGGTAACGTACGTTTTTATCACCATCAGCGGCACCTCCATTTGCAGAGGAATACGCTTTTTCATTATACATGGGATTTTCTACACCATTGTCAATTAGACGGCCATCGTATAGGGTTTCACCCCTGAAAATAATCGTTGCATCGCGACGGATATTGTCTTTTTCGGCATTGAAGGCATCCAATAAGTTTTGACTTGGGATATTAAAACCCCAGCCTAAGTTGACCGCTCCTCCACGAGGTGCCTGTACTTGACTATATTGTTGGATACCATGTGCGATAGAGGTACCCCTTGCTTGAAATTCAAATAATGATTCGGGGCCATTTTCCCCCGCTAAACGCCAAATTGTTGCGTAATCCGGTTCGAGACTGTATCCTCCAGATGTGATGACAGTTTTCGCCATATCAGCAGCTTGTTGCCATTTGCTTTGATACAAATAGACTTTTGACATTAATCCTTGTGCAGCACCTTTGGTTGCTCTACCTAAATCTTTTGCAGCATAAGCAGATTTGAGTGGAAGATTGTCGATAGCAAATTGTAAATCAGCTTCAATATAAGCGTAAACTTCAGCTGCGGGTTCTCTTTTTATTAAATCACGTTCTTGAATAGGAACATCGCCCCATCCACGCACAAGATAGAAGTAGTTCAATGCACGTAGAAAACGGGCTTCGGCAATCAATCTGTTTTTATAAGCTTCGTCTGTCAAACCAAATTTTTCTGTGTATGCAATAGCTTGCGTAGCACGCCCAATAGATTTATACCAACGTGTCCACATGGAAAGAAAGGAACCTGTTGTTGAAGTGTAAGTCAACTCGTCTAAACTTAGTTTATCACCACCGGCATCTGTAGCTGAACTACCTTTATCCGCATTATCGGAAAGCATGTCCGTGATACCGATGTAAGAGAAAGAATAATCCCAATCAGTAAACATTCCATATACACCATTGACAAATTGCTCGGGTGTGTAGATTTCTTCACTGTCTTCGGCTTCAACATATTCTTTAGAAGGAACATCTAAGAAGTTGTTATCTTTGCAGCCTTGCAATGCAATGCCCCCACTAAGAAGAATTGCTATATAAAGTTTGTTAATTTTCATTGTCTTCAAAACTAAGGTGATTAAAATTGCATGTTAAGTCCAAATAAGAAATTACGTGTCGTTGGATAAGCCGAAAGCTCAATACCAGAAGTTAAATTTGGACTACCGTCGCCTGCAAGTTCAGGTGAGAAACCACTATAATTCGTAAATATAAATGGATTCTGTGCAGTAACATATAATCTTAGTTTAGATCTCGAGCTATATAAGTTGTTGAAAGTGTATCCTACGGTGATATTATTGATACGGAAATAAGCGCCCGATTCAAGGAAATAACTCGAAGCCCAATATGCTCTTTCTGCACCAGGATGCTCATTGGTTGAACCTGCGCCAGTCCAGCGATTTTCAAAAGTTGACAACGCGATATTCTCACCCGCATTGGAACGAACACTATTTAAACCATTGTAAACCTTATTGCCTGCAACACCATATCCGGAGATATTAAAATCAATAGCTTTGTAATTAACACCAACATTGATACCATATGTTGAAGTCGGTAAAAATGATCCAAAGAAAACCTTGTCGCGGGAATCGATGACACCATCTTCATTTTGATCCTTGTACTTCAGATAGCCAGGTTTTGCAGCGCCAAACGATGGGTAATTTTTTACATCTTCAGCGTCTTGGAAGACACCATTTGCTTCAAACATCCACCAGCCATAGATCGGTTGTCCGACACGGAGTTGTTTGGTAATCTCCCCATTATTTAAACTACCTCCAGTAGCACGGTCATAGGCAGGAACCACTTCTGTTACTTTGTTTTTGTTGTAGGCATAATTGACGCCAACGGTATAACTGAATTCAGGATTAATGCTTTTGTTCCAATTTAAAGCTACTTCAACTCCTTGATTCAGCACTTTGGCACCATGCGCATAGAAATTTTTCTCTGAAGGAGAAGTGTAAGTTGGCGTTACATCAAGAATAGTATTGGTATTCAGCTTATGATAGTAGTCAATGGATCCTGAAAGCTGATTGTTTAGAAAAGCAAAGTCTACGCCAGCGCCTGTTTCTCTGGTTACTTCCCAGGTTAGATTCACGGCAGGAGTACCATAAGCACTACCATAGACCATATTCTGTTCAGGACCGAAAACGTAGTTGTAATTTGAACTTTCTGGATTTGTTAAAATTGTGGATACATTTAACGGGATATCTTGGTTACCTAATTTACCCCAGTTTCCGCGCACTTTCAATAAATTAATCCAGCTGGCATCTTTCATAAAGCTTTCGTTGGTTACCGTCCAGCCCAATCCAACGGAAGGGAAAGTACCCCAATATTTTCCTGTATTACGGAATACGCTTGATCCGTCACGGCGCAAGGTAGCCGTTAAGTAGTATTTGCTATCGTAATTGTATTGTAGTCGACCAAAATAAGACGCTAATGCCCTTGGTGTGTAATAGGTTTGTAAAGAGACAATACCATAATCATTAGTGCCCTTGGCTAAGTTAATATTCCAATACTGCTCTTGTTCAGGCACATTATAGCCAGTTTGGCTATTCATGCTATTAATGTCGTATTTCTCACGTGACATCCCCACAACCGCCTCAATATGATGCTTGTCAAAATTCTTGTTGAAGGTCAAGAAATTCTCGATAGACCAACGGAATTGTTCCAAATTTTCATATTTCAGACTATTGTCTACATAGTCAAGGGCTTTTGGATTGTTTTCCTTTAATTTGATGAAATCAGATTCATTCAATAACGTATTTGCATTTAACCATTGATCTTTTACATTATTAAAAATCCGTTGTTTCGAATAAAATTTATTCCCGCCAATACGCGAATTGATTTTCAGATAATCGGTTATTTTGAATTCTCCCTCAAAACTTCCCTGTAGACGGAGCGTATTTGTTCTTTCATTTTGACGTAAAACCTCATACACTGGATTTCCAATGGAATTTAAGTTTCCGATGGCTTGCCCAGGAGCTGCCTCAATACCGGCAACACCAGTTGTTGTATTTACACGACCTAAACCGTAACGGCCATTATCAAACATCACGGGAGCCAGCGGTGACTGACGATAAGCCGTGGTGAAAGCACTATAGGGCTTGGGCGTTGCGTTTGTTAATGTAAGATTTAAATTTTGACTGAACTTTAGGCGATTGTTTAAAAATTTATATACGTTGTTATTGCGTATGGTATTTCTTACAAATTTGGAGCCATCAAGAATACCATTTTCGGTATAATTGTTTGCGGATACGAAGTAATCAACTTTCTCAGTTCCGCCAGAAATATTAACGGCATTATTAAATACAGAACCTGTACGTAATAATTCGTCATACCAATCTGTATTATATTTTTGATTCTCTGCTAAACGGTACGATCCATTGGTCGAGGTTAGGTATTCATTGGCAAATGTTCTAAATTGGTCAGCGTTTGCCATTTTCACACGATTGAGGACATTTTTTATGCCTGCAAAGCTTTCATAATTGATGTTTGTCGTCCCCGTTTTACCTTTCTTCGTGGTCACGATAATAACACCATTTGCAGCCCGAAGACCGTAAATAGATGCAGAGGATGCATCCTTCAAAACATCCATAGATTCAATATCTGATGGGTTGATATTATTAATATCTGTTTGTGCAATTCCGTCGACAATATAGAGTGGATTCCGTCCTGATAATGCCGTTCCTAAGCCCCGGATAATTACATTGGGTGAGGAACCGGGTGCTTCATTTGCAATAATATTGATACCTGCAGCTTTACCTTGGATGGATTGCATCGCCGACATGGCAGGTTGCTTTGTGATATCGGATGATTTCAAGGAGCTGATCGATCCTGTCAGATCGGCTTTCTTTTGCGTACCGTAACCGATAACCACAACCTCTTCGAGTGCTTGGTTTTGATTTTCTAAGAATACATTGAGTTGCGTTTGATTGCCAATGTAGACGGTTTGTGTGCGATAGCCTAAAAAGTTAAAGACCAATGAGTCGGTAGGAGAGGCGTTGATTTGAAATTTCCCCGTTGCGTCGGTTTTTGTAGATACTGCTTTCCCTTTAATACTGATGGTGACGCCAGGCATGGAGATCATGCTTGAGCCATCTTTGACCACTCCTTGTATGGAAGTTTGTCCATAGGCAACAGATACGACCATGGATGTCAAAAATAATGCGGATAGATTCCTCATATCGTTAATTTTTGGTGTTTGTTTAAAATACGTTGGTTATTTCCCTGAAGCAAATATGTTGATGTAGTACAACTTTGCCAAAGTTTAACATTTTCACATCACTACTACATGAAATTTTAGCTTGCTCAGTTTACCTTTTTTTGTATTTTATATTTTTGATAGTCAGTTTTTTAGCTTGTGTTTTTAGACGAAATAACACGAGCTTTAGTGTGTTTTATACACTAAAGCTCGTGTGTGGTAATGATGTAGTGTATGTGATGGGAATTTAACGTTCCATTAGGAATTCAGAGAGGTTTTTGTCTGTGGGAATGCCTAACTTTTTACGTAATCGATAGCGTCTAATTTCGACACCGCGTGTACTAATGTTTAGCAATGAGGCAATTTCCTTACTCGACATATTGAGCCTTAAGTAGGCGCATAGTTTAAGGTCATTGGGGACAAGATCAGGAAACTCTTGTTTCAATTTCTTGAAAAAATTCTCATGTGATTCGTTAAAGCTTCTTTCAAAAATATGCCAGTCACGATCGTCATTATGGGCATCATCAATGAGCTTGTTTATTTTTTTCAATTCATCCGAACTCAGTTTGTTGCCATCAGCATCTTTAAGCTGTTTAAGCTCGTCGTGTAAATTGTTCAACATCTCATTTTTGTAAACGATATTGAGTGCTGCATTGGCCAGTTCTTTATTTTTTAATTGAAGCTGATCTTCTAATTGCTGGTTTTTAAGTTTGATCCAGTCCTTTTCTTTTTGCTCGGTTTCGCGTTCCAAAGCAATCTTTTTCTCTTCCAACCATTTTCGCCGTATTTGAAACTGACGCTTGCGCTCCTGCTGAAGACTAAATATATAAGCTAAATAGATGAGCGTTATCAGCACCAGTGTATAAAATACCTTTGCCCACCAAGAAAGGTACCATGGATACCGAATAGTAAAGGAAAAAGTTTGAATTTCCGAAACCAAGCCCATATTGTCCTTCGCCCTTATTTTAATTTGAAATTTTCCATAAGGTAGATTCGTGAAATCTTGATAGGCAGTTTCACTCCATTCGGACCAATTGTCCGAGTAACCTTCGAGATAATATTGGTATTGAATCGGTGATGACGAATAATATGGACTTGAAAAGCTAATTCTAAGATTATTGTCCGATGATGATAGTTTGAACGCTGAATCTGGAATAATAACCTGTCCTGTTGTCAAGTTGATGAGTTGTGCTATTTGTGGAAGTGGCAACCTATATTTTTGTGATTTATCGGAATGACGATAGATCGCAAATCCATCATCTAAACCGATGAGATAGTATTGGTTTTCAATAGGGAGGATGTTTTCATAGTTATTCATCATTCGATCCTGTAAGGGACTGAGCAGATTGGAGTCAATATGAAGTTTGCCCTTACTGTCAAAATCTACTTTAGCAATTTTTGTCTTCTGAATAAACCAGTAGCTGTTTGTATTGATCGGTATGACCTTATTTGAATTTTTATAGGTGCCTAATGCTGTGTTTAATTCATCGGCATAGCTGAATCTTTTTACAATATTGTCGAATTGGAGAAATCCGCTGTCCGTCGCAAATACAAGATTATTTTCTAATGTGTAAATCCCCGTAAATTGCCTCTTTGAAGCGATACTGTCCTGTTTGGAGGAAAATAAAATATTTGCCTGTTGGAAATTCGCATCAAATCCGAGTAGCTGTATCTGTCCCCAATCGCCAATCCAAAAGGTATGGTTATCTTTTTGCGCCAAAAATCGAACTGGTTCTTTAACGCCCGCGAATTGCTGGACGAACTGAAGGTGTATACCATCGAAGCTAAATTTCGATAGGCCCGTATAGTTTCCTTGAAGAATATTTTTTGTTCCAAAAATAGGCTTGAATATCCAGCCGCCAGTGATCTGTGAAATCTTCTCGAGTCGCCCATTTACCAATTTGAAGGTTCCATCATTATGTCCACAGATAAGTTCATCGCCAAATATGGCTAAGGTCCATACCTGACCGTTTGAATTGGGAATCTGAGAAAAATTTAACGAATTATAATTGTTTAATCCCTTCCATTCGCTTGAGAATAATCCCTTATTGGTTCCAAGATAGATTTTCCCCTGATAGATTATTGATGTATAAACCGTACCAATTTTTCCAACAAAATCAGTATAAAATGATAACGGGGAGTTGATTTCAATGCGGTCTATACCATTATCAAGTCCCACCCAGATATTCTTCTGATTGTCCTTCACAATACTGAGTACGGTATTGTTTTGGAGACCATTGTTTTTATTGATATGCTGAATGACCTGGCCATTTTTATTGATGACAATAACACCGTTTTGGATGGTGCCAAAAGCATATTGTCCGTCATAGAGGTATAAGCCATTGTTTATTTGTGATTGGCTCAAGAGCTGGTTTGCCGGAACAGGCCAGGGTAGGATGGAACCATCGGCTTTCATCAGGTAAAGACCGTTTCGCGAAGTAGCAATAAGCGAGGTCGTTGCGTCGAAAGGTAAGATGGCAAGTACATTTTTATCTTTCAAGACGTCTTTTCCTTTTACAGGGATTAATTTATCCTGTTTAAATTCATGCAGACCACTTGGCAGCTGTTCGAAAAATAGCGTGTTATTGAGCTGATGTGGAAATAAAAAAGGTTCACCTTTAGCCGTTAGTTGCCGTATACGATTGTTTTCCCAAATATAGGATTTGGAAAATGTATGAAAAAATACCCGTTGGTCCTCAACAATGATTTTCCAGATTTCTTCGTTTGGAAAATAGGTCTTGTCCTGCACAAGTTTAGAGATACTATGATAGGTCAAGTTTCCGAAAGGTTTGGAAGTCCAATAGCCAAATTCACCTCTTCCACCTGTGTAAATCTTTCCGTCTTTACCTATTGCAACACTTCGGACTGTTGAGTGATTTGGTAGTGGAAAGATACGCCAGTATTGTCCGTCAAATTGTAGCAGCCCTTCGGTATTTGCACTATAAATGCGACCATCTTTATCGACTGCCAAAGACCAGTTCTGATTTCCGGCCTTGTATTGGTCTTTTTTGTATTGTTTTACAAAAGGTGTTCCTGTAGGTATGATTGTCTGGCAATAGCCAGAGTGCATTAAAAAAAATAAAATGCTGCAAAACCAAAAGATATAGACGTTACTATATTTTTTTGTTGTCATCGACTCCCTCACTTTAAACTGATTTTGGGGACAATATATCGATTTTATCGCAGAATTGATAATCTCCCTCGTCGTGCGGAGCGCTGGTAGCTCTGGCAGATCTCCATCTTATTTTGGAGCTGAACCGACGGATTGATGGAAGAAAAATTAGAAGAAGCCAGGAGCTCTATTTTTATTTTTTTTAAAAAATAATACGAAATAGCAAAAATAAGCAAAACGGCGAAGACTGTTAAAACACAGTGGTTTATGGAACACAAGGCTTAAACTGGAAGTCGCTGTACTTTAGTTTTGGGGCTTAAAAAGACAGGGTTAGGTTACTAAATCGTTACTGGTTATTGTTAGTCTGACTTAGTTCAACTGATTATATTTCAGTCTTTTGCAATCCTCTGCATCTTTCCTTGTAACTCAATGAAATTTAATTTTAAACATTAAACAATTGAGTTATGGAACAGTCGAAAAGGTCAACGTTTAAGCTGCTTTTCTACCTAAAGAAAAATGAGCCGAAAAAGAACGGCGCAGTTGCCATCATGGGGCGTATTACCATTGATGGTAAACCTGCCACATTCAGCACCAAATTAGAAATCCAGCCCGACAATTGGGATTTGAAGCACGGTCGGGTATCGGGAAAAAGCAATGTTGCGATAAATACCAATAATAAACTGGATAAGGTTCGGGTACGCATTGTCAAGATTTACGAGGAAATGATGAAAGACGAGGGCTTTGCTACTTCGCAAAAAGTAAAGCTCTCGTTTCTCGGTGTGGGCGTTATGGACGATGCCGTCCTAAAGCTATTCCGAAAGGAAAATCAGGACTTCGCAAGAATGGTCGCCAAAGGCGAAAGGTCGGCAAGTACATACGCCAAGTATAAGAAAGTTTACGAACATCTTGCCGAGTTCATCAAGCTGCGCTATCACAGGGATGATATGGCTTTCCGTGAACTGAACGGCGATTTTATCCGTGAGTTCGATTTCTTTTTAAGGATTGACAAGGAATGCACCCATAATACGGTATGGGTCTATACGATGCCTGTTATTGCGCTTGCCAAATTGGGCGTTAAGAACAGGCTGATACGGGATAATCCTTTCGAGGATTACGAAATCAACATGGAGGAAACCGACCGCACCTATCTTTTGAAAGAAGCGGTCGAAAAACTCATGCTGTTAAAACCGTCCAAACAGCGGTACGAATTGGTAAAAGACCTCTTTATTTTCAGTTGCTTTACAGGGCTTTCCTACATTGACATTAAGAAACTGAAATGGAGCAATATCCAATCCTTTTTTGACGGGCATCAATGGATTATCAGCCGCAGAAAGAAATCTGATGTTGCTTCCAACGTCCGGTTGATGGAAATCCCTAAGCGTATTATTGAAAAATACAGGGGCGTTACACGCAACGACTTCATTTTCCCCGTTCCGAGCAATTCCACCTGCAACAAGCACATAGAAAAACTTATCAAGGAAGCGGAGATTGTAACCGAACAGAAAGTAACGTTCCACACTGCCCGTCACACTTTTGCCACCATGTTTTTAACCGAGGGTGTACCCCTTGAAAGCCTTAGCAAGATGATGGGACATAAAAATATTTCCACCACACAGATTTACGCCAAGATAACCAGCCAAAAAATCAGCAAGGATATGGATTTGGTTGCCCCAAAATTTGCAGCAATGGAAAATGCCTTTGAAGCCATGCAGAATGAAAAGGATGTTCCGGAGGAAATTGTTATGAAGGGCGAAGAACTGGAACTTGCCATATGATGATACCGCCATTTTAGTAAGAGCAGGATTTGAATATCCTGCTTTTTTTATGCCCATACCTAAACCCCAAAGCACATTTAATCTGCCAACGCCGTAGCCGTCCCTCTTAAAAGAGCTTTGTCGGGTTTTCGGATAAAGCGTATTGAAGAAATATCCTTGTACATTTCCCTTCCAATATTTTCCCAATACCCTTTAGGTGGCTACTCCAGCCACCATTTTAAAAGTCAATATTTAGAAATTCTGTAACAGGGATTGATATTCCTATCCATTTTGGAACCATTTACCAATGTCATCTTCATTGCTTCCACATGGTTTTTATCCAAAGAAGCCTGTATGCGGTTTTGTTTTCGTTCCAAGAGCAAAGGTATGACCGTGTTTTTAACGCCGACAAAAGGTCACGCCCTACGGGTTTGTAAAAAAATCTCCACCCTTTGGGTAGTATTTGTTTTCCAAAACCTTGTGTCGCCTAAACACTAACCTTTCTTGCTCGTGAAACGAAACATAGCATACTCCGGCTCCTTAGACGAATAAAAAAAATGTCAGGTATGAAGATTAACAACATTGGAAATGGTACAGAAACGAAACAGCACCTCCACACCATACCGAATAAATCAAAAAAAATCCATCAAATATCAATAATTAAAAATCAGCGAAAATGAACATCACAGGCAGACTGACAAGGAATGCGGAAGTACGCACATTGTCGAACGAAAAACAGGTAGTAAACTTTTCAGTAGCGGTAAACGACAGCTATCGGAACAAACAGGGCGAGCGTGTAGAGCAAACAACCTACTTCGATTGCGCCTACTGGATAAGTGCAAACGTGGCAAGGCTACTGACAAAAGGCACTTTGGTAGAGCTCACAGGGCGGGTAAGCACAAGAGCGTGGGTAAACAAAGAGGGCGAAGCAAGAGCAGGTCTGAATTTCCATACCTCACAAATCAAATTACACGGAGGTAGCAGGAAAATGGAAGCCGTACAAGCTACTGCACAATCTGAAAGCAACGAATTTACAGTACAGGCAACAGAGGACGACCTCCCATTTTAACATCAATCATTTAATCATTTTTTAAACATCAAAATTTTATCAAAATGGCACATAACATCAATTTCAACGAGAGAACAGGAAAATACAGTTTCTTTTCAGTAGAGCAAAAAGCGTGGCACGGTTTGGGTCAAATCGTCGAGCAATACCCAACAAGTGCGGAAGCTATAAAACACGCAGGGTTAGATTACGAAGTTGTAAAATCCCCATTGTTTACCAAAGGGTCTGGCATTATCGAAACCACCAACGGTATAGAGGTTGGCAGTACCGAATTGGAAGTGCCTAACTACTTTGCCAACATTCGCACCGATAACAATGCGGTATTGGGCGTAGTTGGGAAAGATTACCACATTGTACAAAACCGTGAAGCCTTTAATTTCTTTGATGCTATCGTAGGCGGTGGCGAGGGTATTTTATATGAAACCGCAGGTGCATTGGGCAACGGAGAACGCATTTTTATCACGGCTAAACTGCCCGACTATATCCGAGTAGGCAATGGAGATGATGTAACAGAAAAGTACATTTTCCTAACAACTTCGCACGATGGTAGCGGAAGTATTACCGCAGCGTTTACGCCTATCCGTATCGTTTGCCAAAATACCTTAAACGCTTCATTGCGTAATATGACCAATGTTGTTCGTATCAAACACACCTCGGGGGCAAAACAACGTATCGAGAACGCTCACAAGATTATGGGATTGGCAAATACATTGAGCAACCAGTTACAGGGTATTTTCAACGATTGGACAAAAGTAAGAGCCACAGACAAAGAGGTTAGAAAACTTATACAGTTGGCACTTTGCCCAAACAAGGAAACACTTGACCTTATCAAAAAAGGTGCGGAAGATGAAATGTCCACAATGTTCAAAAACACGGTTGAGAACGCTTTTGCATATTATCAGTAGTTTTTAGTTATGCGAAGTAACTTTTGGTTATAATCTGTAAATCAATGTATTGGAGACAATGTTCCGCTGATTAGTTAGCATAATATTTCCTTTGTAGAAGTAACTTTTTATAAACCCATTATTTCTACATCATTATGCAGCACCAATTTGAGTACCATGACGGTACCACAAGAGCGTTGAACTATCTTAAAAACACGCTCACTTACAACAAAAACACTGTGCGCCGGTATGAAAGGCACTGGCTTTTGGTCAAACAGCACATGGAGTGCTACAATCAGGAATGGATAAGCCCCGACGTTTGCCGGGACTTTCTTTTAACCATTTACAAGGGCCGCCTTTACAAGGAATTGTCGCAACCTGAAAAGGCCCTTAACAGGTCAGTCTGCGTGCTATCCCAATTCTTACAGCATGGGACACTTCAAAGGGAAAGGAGCAATTCCTATCTGGATGGGCCAATCGGTGCCTTAATGAAAGACTTTCTTGCTTTAAAAAGTACCCGGCGGCTCAAACCCCTCACTATGGAAAAGATAGAAAGCCACATGAACAAGTTCAATCTTTGGCTCTCTGTTAATAATATCTTTAACATCTGCGAGATCGAGCCTAAACACATCTACGGGTTTATTAAAAGCCTGCCGCCCAATAAAAAGGCGTTGATACACGATACACTGCTGGATCTGAAAGGCTTTTTCAGGTTTGTTTATGAGAATGATATTATCCAAACCGACCTTGCCGCCTCTGTTCCTAAAGATAATTATGATCACCATGCCAAAATCCCTTCCTATTATACAGAAGATGAGATACAACGCCTATTGAACTCCATAGACCGGGGCACGGCGGTAGGAAAACGGGATTATGCTATCCTGATTATTGCTGCACACCTTGGATTAAGGGCATCGGACATTGCACGCCTGAAGTTTGAGAATCTCCAATGGGAAAAAAGCACCCTCATCATTCAACAATATAAAACAGGTAAAGAAATCCTGTTACCGCTGATCCCTGTGGTGGGTAACGCCATACTGGATTACATCCAGTACGGCAGGCCGAAATGTGATGAGCAGTACATTTTCATTCAAAGCAAAGCGCCTTTTGTACCTGTCAGGCCGATAACCATATCAACCTGCGTAGGCAGGCGGTTTATCAACGCCGGTATCAACATAGGCCAGCGTCGGCACGGCGCTCATGCGCTACGCCATAGCCTGGTCAAAGAACTATTGAAGAACAGACAGACCCTGCCCGTGATCACCGAGGTACTTGGCCATCAAAAAACACAATCCACCAAGCATTATATACGCATCGATACCGAGTCTCTAAGCCAATGCGCATTGGAGGTTCCAATGGTTGATCCCCTTTTCTACGCCCAGAAAGGAGGTATATTATTCTTATGAAGAACTATCACTACCAAAGCATTTACGCGCCATATATTGGCGAGTTCATTGCCTTTAAAAGGAGTGTTGGCTATAAGTTTGCACGCCCAAGCAACTTTAGGCAATTGGACAGGTTCATGCTGATCAATGCAAACTCGCAGATTGGTATAACCAAAGAGATAGCGGACAAATGGTGTGCAGCACGCAATAATGAAAATGAGCATACCAGGTATGGCAGGACGGCTTCATTGCGGCAGTTCTCACAGTATCTTCGTAACCTGGGCTTCAACTCCTACATTCCGCAACTCCCGAAGTTCCCAAACAATACGTTTGTGCCTTACATCTATTCGCATGACGAGATAAAGGCTGTTTTTAACGCCTGTGACGGATTGAGGCTGAGGCGCAGAACTACAGAATCTTCTTTGTTGATCATGCCTTGCCTGCTTAGAATGCTGTATGCTACAGGTATTCGTATCACTGAAGCGTTATCATTAAAAAATAAGGATATTGACTTCGACGGCAAATGCCTGATGATAAGGGATTCAAAAAATAACAAAGACAGGTTGGTTCCGATCACCGATACATTGGTGAATGTTTGTAAACAGTATCTGCAAAACAGAATCAATCTGCCTGTTAGCGATCTAGACAAGCCGGACAGTCCCTTTTTCGTATCCCCGCTGGGTTTGCCAGTCAGAGCCTTATCGGTGAGGGGATGGTTTGAAAAGATACTTGCCGGAACTGGTATTACGGGCAATAAACGGCGCCCCCGGCTGCACGATTTGCGACATAGTTTCGCCTGCCATTCGTTTGTAAAACTTGCTGATGATGGTTTAGACCTGTATTGCTCATGGCCATACCTGTCAACCTACCTCGGGCATCAATCCCTTTCGATGACAGAACAGTACGTAAGGTTAACGGAGCAGCTGTACCCTGAACTGCTCAAGGACACTGCCGGTTTATATGTAAATATCCTTCATGAAGATGAAGAAAAGCAGAAAGGGGGACTATGAAACAGCCAACAGACTTTGCCAGGTACATATCCAGCTTCCTGAATAACCATCTACCAAATGAAAGAGGTGTCAGCAGCAATACCATAAAATCATACAGCTACACCTTTATCCTGTTTATCAGCTATATGCGTGATATAAAAAGGGTGAATGTACACAGGCTTTCATTTGCCCACTTCAATAAAGAAGTTGTTGTCAGCTTTCTTGACTGGCTGCAGGATGATAGAAATTGCAGCGCCGCAACCCGTAACCAGCGTTTAGCCGCCATATCTTCTTTTGCCAAATATATAGAGTATATGAACCCGGCAGAACTGCATAACTGCCATCAGATACTGTCCATTCCCTCAAAAAGAGCAAGCCAAAAGACAATAAGCTACCTTACGCTTGATGGCATTAGACTATTGTTAGAGCAACCTGATACTCGCAAAGCAAAAGGCATTAGGGACTTGGCCTTACTAACGTTGATGTATGAAAGCGCAGCAAGGGTACAGGAAATCATTGACTTAACACCGTCCTCTTTGTTTGTTGCCGATAAGCCGTACAGGGTATTGCTGCACGGAAAGGGAAACAAATACAGATCGGTGCCGCTTCCTAAAGAGCAGGTTCATATATTGAAGCTATATATGGAAAGCTCCCGGCTCATGAACAGGGAAAACGCAGATAAACCACTATTCCCTAACAGTCAGGGGCAGAAAATGACGAGAAACGGGGTCAATAACATACTCACGAAATACGCAGATATGGCTCGGCATAAAGATGCCAGCCTTATACCGGAGCGATTGAGTTGCCATGCTATTCGCCATTCCAAAGCTATGCAGTTGCTGGAATCCAATATCCAACTCATACATATCAGGGACTTTCTGGGTCATAAATCTGTGTTGACCACGGAAATCTATGCAAGGATAAACCCGAAATATACTTTTGAGGCGGTAAAAAATGCTTATAAAAGCATTACCACTGACGAGATACCCATGTGGGAAGGCAACAGCGAATTAATCGCTATGCTGAAAAATCTATCAAAATAATCACTTTATTATGCGAAGTAATCGGCCAAAGGCTTCTTGTAACTGGCTGTAATACAGTGCCACTCTAAGGTTACTTCGCATAACTAAAAACTACGGATAATATTCCTTATGCGAACCTTCGCATAAAGAATACGCAATGACAAGCGATACTCAACAAATGGACACCACAAAAGGAACACTGTTCGGAGCGTACAACGCTGTTACAGGTGCGCCCGTACTGGGTGTGTGATAAATATACCATTAGCAAGGTATTAGGTTAGTGTTCTTTGAAACCTATGATCAACCGACTTATCCGAATGGGAAACCAAACGGGGAGTATAGCATGTCGGTAAAACCATAAGTCAACCAGTTGTCAGGTTGCGACTGAATGGGGAGATGAAAGAAACAGATATGAGGATAAAATCGAATCTGATTGAATGATAGTCTGAGTGGCAATCGGCGTAGCTATGGCGTAAGACAACTGAAATCGTCATACTGTACCACTCTTTTTCTGTCCTGTCAGGAAGGAGAGCAAGAACAAGGTACGGCACAACTACAGTAAGTAGAAAAGGACAAGTCATATCCGACAATCTGTTTAAGCTATGTTATCACACATCTAAACGGGGATTGCCTAATTCGGAATGCCACTGGCGTGGCTATGGGGTGCAGACCCTTGAATATCCGATATGGCAACGGAGTCTCCGTAGTAGTCCGAGCAAGGGAAAGCCTTGTACATGGCGAAGGGAGACAGCTAATATCTTTTAGTACAAACAATGGAAAATGTGAGAGACATTATGAGAAATCCGGAATTAGTATTAAACAGTCTATCAGTGCACAGTAAGAATACTGGTTATAAGTACGAAAGGCTTTACAGGCTCCTATTCAATAAGGAGTTGTTCTACGAGGCTTACCAACGCATTTATGCGAAGGAAGGCAACATGACCGAAGGTTCAGATGGCAAGACCATTGACAGTATGAGCCTATCGAGAATTGAGGGGTTAATAGACAAACTCAAAGATGAGAGTTATCAGCCAAACCCTTCAAAGAGGGTGTATATCGCCAAGAAAAATGGACAGAAACGTCCTTTGGGCATTCCATCTTTTGATGACAAATTGGTACAGGAAACACTACGTATGATACTTGAAGCCATATTCGAGAAGCAGTTTGAGAACAGCTCTCACGGTTTCAGACCCAAACGTAGTTGCCATACTGCATTAATTGAAATTAAAAAGACATTCAGTGGTACTGCATGGTTTATTGAAGGAGATATTAAAGGCTTTTTCGATAATATCAGCCATAATGTACTTATTGACATACTCAAAGAACGAATCAAAGACGACAGGTTCATCCGACTGATACGGAAGTTTCTGAATGCAGGCTATATGGAGGACAGAATGTACCATAAAACCTACAGCGGAACTCCACAGGGAGGTATAATCAGTCCCATATTGGCGAACATCTATTTGGATAAACTTGATAAATACGTCAAGGAATATATCTCCAAATTCGACAAAGGGGTCAAACGTAGGATAACAAAAGAAGCCAAAAGTAATGAACATCGTAAATCTTACTTGCTTGGAAAACTGAAACAGGAAAAAGAAGAATATCAAAAGAAAATCCTAAAGGAGCAAATCAGAAAGGTAGAAATGGACAGGTTACAAATCCCTCGATGTGACGAGATGGACGCAGGATACAGAAGACTGAAATACGTAAGATATGCAGACGACTTCCTGATTGGGATAATTGGAAGCAAGGAAGAGTGCAAAAATATCAAAGAGGATATCAAATTGTTCCTTGATGAAAAACTTAAGCTCACTCTTTCCGAAGAAAAAACACTGATTACCCATACTGGAAAGCCCGCATCTTTTCTCGGTTTTCAAATCTATGTACAGCGTTCAAATCTACGCAGGAGAGATAAAAATGGTTTCCTTAAAAGAGCCTATAACAAAAGAGTTGTGTTAAAAGTGTCCGAAGAAACAGTGCGAAATAAACTATTGCACTACAGAACACTGAAAATAGTAACTCATAAAGGCAAAGAGCATTGGAGACCAGTCCGAAGACCACAGCTCATCAACAATGATGACCTTGAAATACTGAACAGGCATAACGCTGAAATCAGAGGGTTTTACAATTACTACTCAATAGCTGATAACTGTAAAAGGATTGATTCATTTGCCTACATCATGGAATACAGTATGTACAAAACCTTTGCAGCAAAATACAAGTCAACTATCCCTAAGATACTTGATAAGTACATGCACAATAAGGACTTCACCGTATTCTACAAGAATAAAAAAGGGCAGATGAAAAAGGTAGTCTTCTATAATAATGGTTTCAGGAAAAACAGAGAAGCCATTGCGAATATTTCAATGGATATGCTTCCTGATACTTATTACACAAGGTCGG
This sequence comes from Sphingobacterium sp. UME9, assembly GCF_014170215.1. Classification (NCBI taxonomy): domain Bacteria; kingdom Pseudomonadati; phylum Bacteroidota; class Sphingobacteriia; order Sphingobacteriales; family Sphingobacteriaceae; genus Sphingobacterium; species Sphingobacterium sp. UME9. The sequence continues at coordinate 254,674 of NZ_LZZP01000001.1, forward strand.
TAACAAGCCTTATTGACAGATTAAAAGCAGAAAAATGTGAATTGTGCGGAAGCACAGAGCAACTTGAAATGCATCACGTCAGAAAGCTAAAAGATGTCACGGGTAAGGAACCGTGGAAATTGGTAATGATAGCAAGGAGAAGAAAAACTATGGCGGTTTGCCATGGTTGCCACAGAAAAATTCATGATGGTGGATAGACTGCGGATATTAGTGGAGAGCCGTATACATGGAGACATGTACGTACGGTTCGGGGGAGAGTTCAGGAAAACCTGTCATAGAAATATGATAAGGCGTCAGGTGCTTATCCCACGCTATTTCCAAAATGTACGCAGTTACAAGGACAGCGAAGCCAAGCTACAATCCATTGTATTAGGAGGAACGGCTCAACTCAAATCACAGAAAGCGTTTGAATTGTGTACCGCATTTGCTTCGGACGGTGCGGAAATCCTAAACCTTAATTAAATAACCACAGGCTACCGCCTTAATCGGTGGTAGCCTGCTATAAACCAAAACAATGACAATAGGAATATACAAAGCAACGCTGAAGCACGACACAGGCATAACAACGCTCAGAGTAGTATCACTAAGCGGAAAGCAGGGAGCTATACAGCAGATAACAATCACATAGGGTTGTCCCGAATGTGCCATTGTGGATATAGTAGAAATTTTTAACGATACAAAACAGCAGGATATGAAAGCAACAACAATCGAGGAAGCTAAAAGTCTGGCGAGAGCCAAGAGCCTTGAAAAGAAGTACAAGAACGAAAGCGTATTTATTATTTACTGCAATCGTACAGAGCATTTTTACATAGATACGGACGGTTTAATACGCATTTGGGAAAAGTCATACGGCTACTATTTGAATGGAATTTATACCGCAGAAGATTAACACATAACTATTAAATGTAAGTACAATGGAAACCAAAGCAATAGCTACAAAATTTGTAAGACACGAAGTTCCCGACTTGGAAGCGTTGAAATCTTCAAAGGTTTATCAGTTAAGGGAGAAACTGAACAAGGGCGAGAGATTGAGTAGAGCCGAAAAATTGGCTTGCAGAAGCCGTAAACCGCAACGCCTTTTTTAAAAGAGCCGTTCCCTTGCTTGGTTATCGGTTTGGGTTTGAAGATGTGCTGAAAACCTATATAGTAAAGCAGTACGACAGTTGGCACGAATACAACGCACCCGATAAAACGAGCCTACGGAGTTTCATCTACGGCAGAATTGACAAGATAGCAGAAATCACAAATTAAAAACGAACAGCAATGTACATCACAGATTTAAACGGTTTCCAAATCGAAGTAACCGACCTTGACGATGCTATCCGAATAACAGCAGAAAACAAACAGAATGAACACGAAAATCAAGGGTTTTCAAAATTAGACAAACGTCTGAACAACTATTGGACGGATATGTACGAGAAACTAAAAGCAATCAAGGAACAAATAACAACAATTAAAATTTCAGAACAATGAACACAAATTTTTTCAATCAGATACAGCAGTTGGAATTTACAGGAGTATTACAACTGAACATTTCCAAAGGAGTGGAAAGCAACCTAATCGTAACAGTATTGCTCAACAACGAACAATGCGGAGATAGTGCAAAAGACCTCATTCCCCCATTGACATTTAACGCCACTCCACAGGAGTTTGACGAGGGATTTTTTGAGCAGATAAAAGCACCTATCAAAACCGTTTCGGGTTTAATGGTGGATATGGAAGCCTTTATGAAGCAAATGGAAGCCGTCAAACTGCAATCGGCTATGGAGAAAGAGAAAGCCGAGAAAGCCAAAAAGGAAAAAGAAGCCAAAGACAAGAAATATAAAGACAGTATGACAAAGGTGGACGAGTTGGAGAAAGAGGGCAAATTCCGTGAAGCGTGGATGAAAGTACCCGACATTACCGAGTTTACCGAAAAAGCGGACGAGATACGCAAACGCAAAACATCATTGTCCGACAAGTTCGCCACACCGAGCCTATTCAGAGTAATGGACGAACCAACAGCAGAACCTGCACAAACGGAAGATGCCACAACCGATTATCCCATAGACGAAGAATAATAAAAGTATTAATCCAAAAAATCAAAAGTTATGTTATTAGCAACCGTATTACCAAGAGTGTTTGTACTCAAAGATAAAGGACAGGATATTCCATTGACCGACCCCGAACCACGTTGGAGCGTGGAAGCCGTAATGAATTTTTATGCCAATATGTACCCCATTTTGACGACTGCAAAAGTATCAGCACCGCTGATTAAAGACGATGCGGTTGAGTATCGTTTTGAAAGCGTAATGGGAACAAAAGGATAATTTAAAACCGTAAAGCAATGAACTATGCAACGCAACAAAATATCGGGAACAATCAATATACCCGAACAGCAAAGGCAACAGAAGTTGCACCGACAGTTGGGCGAGTTTGCACAATGGATGCAAAGACCAAAAGACGCAGACCAGGTGCTGAAAGACAAACGAAAATCCGTACCGATAGCAATGCTACCAATGGTTTTTTAAAATGTACGTTTCTCCCTAAACTGAAAACCGCAAAATCTGTACAGGCTTGTAAGAAAACTGAAAGGGATTTTTATCAGTCCCTTTCCAAACTTGCCGAGCATTACAGTATTGAACCAATGCCAACCCGACAGGATTACGGCTATCCCTACAATATGGTATTGGCTATGTGGGATATGGATACCCAAATGAAACGAAGCCTTAGAAATTGGGACGGTTTTAAATTGATACAGGACAGTAAGAAAACCTTTTTAACGAGTGAGGAAAGATACGACACAGGCACAACGCTGTTTTACATTCCCATTATTCCACTCTTTGAAATGTTGCACGATAAACAGCGGAAGCACACCGCACATTTACTGATTTCGGTTTGCAGTTATCTGTACCATATTGTACAAATACCATTTTACAGACAAGAAGACAGCTATTTGTATTGGCTGTATGAAACGCACAAAGATTGGGTAGAACAGGACGATGAAACAGAAGATACAGAAAGTTTTAAAAGTGCATTGAGAAAAGCGGAAACCGTTGGCGACAGGATTGAGCAGAAGTTGTACAACCGTATCAATATAACGGTATTTGAACAGCGTTTAAGCCGTTTTGAAAGTCGTGATACATTCGACAAAGAATGTTGGAACGTAGCTTGTAATGCCTTTGCTCTTTTCACTGAATACCCCACAGCAAGTATTTTCCGAAACGCACCAATGCCCGAACAAGACCCCTATGACGATGATTACGAAAACGAAGTTATAGGAATGGAAAAGTATATTTCCTTTATCGCAGACACTAAAGGTTGGTTGTATGAAAGCATAAATGATAGTATCAACAACGAATTTAACGAGTACGGAATAATGGAAGAACCGACCATTGACAAAGTCTTTGACGGCAGTAAAATAACAGTTGGAAACCTTGATTTTGAGAACCGACTGTTTGAACTATTGGACGACCTTTCCTACCTATTGTATAACTATAAAACCACAGAAAAATGAACAACACAACCGACATAACAACAGATTTCGGAACGCTTTACTTTCCCAAATCCGCATTGGTATTTTACGAAACCAACAGCACGGAGAAAGAAACCTATGTAGAGCATTTCGATATGGACAAAGACGGCAACCCTATCAACGCCCACCCATTGACCGTAAAAGAAGCCAATGTTTTGGCGAAGTGTTTACAGACCGATGAAGAAAAGAACACCGCCTTTTTAAAGTCAAAAGGAATTTTGCCTACCAATGTTCTGCACATCAATCCGAGCAATGATAAAGGCACGGTACTATGGTACACCAAAACACAGCAAAGGCAAATATATTTTGTGGACAGTCTGGGTATTCCCAACGGAATGGCACAAGTCCCCGCAATGCTTTGGTTAGCGAACAAAAGCAGTCTTACTGTATTCGCTTTGGCAAATGACAGAAGACCCACCGAAAAAACACCTTTGCATTACGCTCCGTTTTTCAACATCTACGAAAAAGGCAACGTATGTATGGGAACGGTAAGTATTGACATTAAAAATTCGGCTTCTGTGGAAGAATTTATACAGGCTTGGGAACATTACTTTTTCAATTCCTATTTCAGCCATTCATTGTGCAGTAACCTTACAAAAAAGAACATTATAAGCCTTTGGAAAGACCTTGTTAATACTAACACACCCTTTCCGAAAGAAGCATTAAAAAAGAACAGCAAAACCCTTAAAAATCTATTGTGATGAATAATGAGAAAACAAAAATACATTTCACAGATAACTATCTGTTAAACCCCACCAACCCCATAACGGTAAACCTTATCGGTGCAGGTGGCACAGGCTCAAAAGTATTGACAGCCTTGTTAGAAATAAACGAAAGTTTGACGGCTTTGGGACACGCAGGATTGTCCGTAAGATTGTGGGACGATGATATTATCACACCTGCAAATTTAGGACGACAGCGGTTCTTTGAAAGCGAAACAGGATTGTATAAATCCGTTGCTTTAATCAACCGTGTAAACCGTTGCATCGGTACAAATTGGAAAGCCGAGAACCGAAAATTTGAAAAGGATAATTTCGGACAGATACCCGAAGAAGCACAGGCAACCATTACCATTACTTGTGTAGATAATGTACAATCACGTTTTGACGTTGCTGAAATATTGAACGTATTATGCAACCGCAGAAATTACCGAGATACACCCAAATATTGGTTGGACTTTGGGAACAGCCAATATACAGGGCAAGTTTTGTTATCTACTATCGGAGAGATAAAACAGCCTAATTCTGAAAAATATGCAACGGTGGCAAGCCTGCCATTTGTTACCGAAGAATTTGGTGACTTGCTGAAGCAGTCCGAAGAACAGGACGACACGCCAAGTTGCTCACTTGCCGAAGCATTGCAAAAGCAGGATTTATTTATAAATGGCTCATTGGCTCAAATAGGTTGCTCTTTGCTTTGGGACTTGTTTCGCTATGGAATGACGGAAAACAGAGGTTTTTTTCACAATTTGAAAGACTACCGTACTCTACCGATAAAAGTCGGTTAAAGCCCGAAAAATCGGGCGACAAAAATACAGATCCTCCCTATGGTCGGGACAGTATTTTTGTTTTAAGCGGTACAACCCATTTACCAAAATATTTGCTTCGCAATTTTGCCAAAACGGTTGTTGTTTTTTGAGGGATATTCTTTATCCCCCTTGTTACTGTTGGTGGACTACTTTCTTTCGTGAGCCTCAGCGAAAAAGAAAGTAGCAAAGAAACCGATATTGTTACCGCTACTGAAAATATTCCGTTGCTATCGCAGCAATTCCGACACTGAAATATTTTTTGTCTGCTGCAAGGGCTTTTACGGCAGTTACCAGTTCATCGGGGTCTGCGAATTTCAAGACATAGCCCGATACGCCAGCATCCAGCATATCCGCTACGTTTTGTTTGTCGTCTTTGGTACTCGAAACTAATACTTTTAAATCGGGGTATCTTTCCAGCAGTAATTTTGCCGAAGCCAAATTTTCTTCCACGATACAAACATCGGGCAAACCGTAGCTTTCTATTTTTCCAATGGCTTGTTGTTCATTGTCCGCTTGAAACAACAATTTAAAACCAGCATTTTTAAGTTCCTGTAACGATAATTCCCGAAGTTGGGCATTGTCGTCTATGACCGCTATTTGAATTACAATGTCCATAGTCTATAATATTTTATTTGCTTTTTCGCTTAAACAATTCTTTCCAACTACCTCCCGAATTAATAACGGGCGAGAGTTCCTTTTTCGTTTTTTCGACTTTTATATCCCGTATATTATGAACTATTAGCCAACGGTAAAAGTTGTCCACATTATCGGGAGTGAAACATATTACATCACCATTTTTGAGAGAAATAATAAAGAAGTCGATAGTAGCAGCAAAAGCCGATAGTTCGGAAGCGGGAAATTTTAAAGCTGGATAAGTATTGTTTACAGTGTCCATAATATCCGGTTTTAGTTGAGGAGCCTGCAAACAAAAAAAGGCGCAGGCAACCACACTTACCGACACTAAGGCACTGGTACGCCTCTCCCCGAATAAGCGAGCGCCCACGCCATAACGTGAGCGTTCTTACTTATTGCCTCGGGGATAAAAATTACCAGTTTTTAGTATCGAGACCTAAAGCAAAAACACTTTAAGTATTTTAATATTTTACTTAGCAAAGATAATGATGTCGGTTCTTTTACACAACCATACCATCTACTTATTCTGCATATTTATCTTTTATTAACGTAGTTCCGTTCCAAAATTTCCAGTATATCGGATTGTCTGAATATGATTTTGCCACCTATCTGCACGTAAGGCAGAATTTTATCATCCCTGTATTGTTGTAAAGTTCGCTTGCTGATATGTAACAACCTGCATACATCTTCGCCCGAAAGGTAGATCTCGCCGTTCATTACGGGACGAAAGTTCTCCAGTATCAAACCAATCTGTTTGCGGAGTTCTGCAAGCATCTTTTTGTAGTAGGCGATTTCCTCGGCATCGTTTTCAAAAAATTCCATACTCATTTCTTTTGGGTATCGGAAACCAGTAAATGCTGTACGTCCGAAAGTTTGTAATAGTTCTTTCTGTTCAGTTTGGAATAAGACAAAAGACCTTTGTCCTTATAGGATTGTAAGGTTCGCTTGGTAATACCCAGCATAAGGCATACCTCCTGATTATCCAACCATTTTTCTTCGTTGAAAATGGCAATATATGCCTTACTTGCATCGGTAGTAAGCTGCAACAGCTCGTCCAGTTCTGTGGTCAGTTCATTAAGAACTGACTTCGGTATTGCTATCAATTCCATCATCCTTTTCGGTCTTTTTCACGTTAGGAAGTGAAATTAGAAAAGGTTTTAAGTAGTATTTGAAATGCGTGTTGGGTTGGCTTCGAATGGTAGGGTTTGGCACAAAAGGAAAACGGTACAAGCCTGTAAAGACCAGCACCGTTTTATTAAGGTTTTAATACTTCCGTTTTCGCTGCTATTTCTTTTTTCTCCTTCGAATAAACCCATAACGATAACAGTCCAAAAATTATCAGCGCATAGGCAACCCATTTGCCTACACGTTCAACAAATTTGATGGCAACCGACTTTTCATAGCTTGAAAAACCCTCGGCTCCCGTAGGGCTACGTCTGTAAAACCTACGGCGGTTAATCCAATAACGTAACGCTAAACCTGCTACCAAAAATATTATCCCGATTATCAATGATGACATCATAATTCTACCTTTTTTCTACCCTTTAAATTTACAAAAAATATCAGATAACGACCTAAGTACAACCATAAAAAAAGCCTGCTACTAAGAACAGGCTTTTGATTGCTTAATCGGTATTGTTAAACTGGAAACTGACTTGCTTTTCATTCCCGAAATTATCGCTTATCCATATATCAAAGGACTGTGATACGGTGGACTGCGAAGTATAATACAGCCTAAACTGTTTCGCTGGCAGCGCATACATATCGTTGGGATTGTATGGCGGTTCATCATAATAGCGCAACGTCCCTTTTCCGTCAAACTGGAAATAGCGGATGTGGTAACCGGCATCGCTGAAATTGCCGCTTTGCTCAATAGTCATTCGTATCTCAACGGTTTGCCCATTGCTTACGTCTTTCGGAACGGGCATGACGTTAACTTCAAACGGGAAGTTCTGCTGTATGTCCAGTTCCTCTTTCTCACAAGCTGTAAATGTCACTGCACAGAACAACATCGCCAAGAGCATAAACGCTCCCTGCAAATGCAGCCTGTATTTTGTTATCAATGCTTTCATCATTTCTAATTTTAAAAGTTAAACCTTAGCCCAACCCCTGCCGATGGGCGGAACTGTTTCAAATCTGTACCCCATAATACTTTGGTGCGACCTTGCAGGAGCAGCACAAACCTATCTGACAGATAGGTTTCAAACGATAGTCGCCCTGCTGTCCCGTACACAAAATTGTCGCCGTCCAATAGCTTGGAACCGTCATACAGTACAGTATTGCCACGGTTGATGCTTTCGTATCCTGCCACGGCGGTAAGCCCAGCATTGAGCGTAACGGTCTTTCTTGCATCGCTGAGTAGCTGAAGACTGTAGCCGACTTCGCCCGTGTAGTCTTCCAGCGGTATCTGTACAGTCCTGTAATCCGCAAGCTGGTGGCTATATTCTGCGCCCCATATCCAGTAACCGCCGTGCTGCCCGTTTACTGTAAGGGTCAGGTTCAGATAATAATTGTCGCTTATTTCTCCCCCCAGCATACCTGCGTTTATTTCCAGCCCTTTCTGCTTCGGCATCAATCGTTGTGCCTGTGTCGCCGTAATGCTCAACATAGCGAGCATTACGGCAAAGATGTATTTCGTCATCGTTCTTTCTTTTTGGGTTAATTAATCTTTAGGTGCATATCGCCTATGGACTTGGCGTGTACGAGGTCGGAGTTTTCCACCTGCAACAACTGCTGTCTGCCACCGTTCTTTTCAAAGATTTCGATAATCAAAACCTTGTCATCCGTTATGGTAAACTGGTCGAGCAGGAATACGTTCTGGTCGCTGCTGTTTCCGGCAACTTCCGTGAGCGGTTTGTACATACGGAGTGGGGTCATTGCCTTTTCCTGCACCACGGTACGTTTTGCTACTTTTTTGTCCACTACTTTGAAATTCACAAAGTCGATGTTGAACGGTACGTTGCTTCTGTTTCTTAATTCCGTATGGAAATAGAATTTACCGTTATGCACGTAGATACCTTTCAGCAGGAACTGGATACCGTAGCTTTTGGAAGCGATATGCTTCACAATCCTTTTGTCCTTTTTGTAAATGGTTTCCAATAGCAAGCCTGCCAGTGACGGGCGGTTATTGCCCAATTCCTCAAACAGCACATCGTTGCCGTTTTCCCTGTCCGTTTGGTTCTGCATGGTTAGCAGGTCGTAATTGAGGCTTTCGGGATAGGCACTGTAATAGACGTTGAAATTGTAGAAGCGACCATCGTCCGTTATCACGGAAAAATTGGTTTCTTCGTCAAAATCCCTTACGCTTGCCTTTACACGCAGGACGTTTTCGGCATCTTCCGCCTTACCTGCAATCAGGTATTCACTGCCCAAATCCACGTAACGGATAGCTGCCGGAAATATCAAATGCGAGGTTTTGTTGTAGGTTACCTGCATCTGGTAGGGCTGCACTTTGCCCATACTCAATTTGCTGGTGGTAGATGCCACCTGTGCGTTGGTGCTGGCATGGATTGCAACCATACAGACCATTGCCAAAAGACTTTTCAATATTGTTTTCATCTTATTTTCTAATTTTTTGTTGAACATTAATTTTTTGAAACGAGGAAGACCTGATGACCGGCTTTCACGGTCACTTTCGGGGTCTTAACTTTTTTGGAGAAATAGCCCGATATACCCTGTACCACGCCACGGGACAGGTCGCCTGCCGCCTGCTGTCCTGCCGAACGGGTCATCATGATGGATGTGCCGGAGGTTTGGCTCATGTTGGAAGCGATTTCCGTCAAGGCGTTCATTTCGGGCGAATATGGTACATATAAACCTTGTTGTCCGTCCAAATCGTACACGGTAATATCCACGGGGATGATGTTGCCCTCAAATTCGATGGAGGTTATTTTTAGCTGTAACCTGCCAGTGGCAAACTTGGCGTTTGCCGTCAGCACCGTTCCTGCGGGAATGGTATGGTTGGGCGTTTTTGCCGTTTCCAGCAAACGCAGGCGTACACCGCTTTCATCCGTCAACGTTTGGGTTTCCAGTACCGTTGCCTTGATGCTGTTTTTGGGCTGTACTACCTGCTGGGAAACACCTGCCGTATAAAATCCACGGTTACGGGTTTCGTTCCAGCTTGCCAAAAATGCACTGTCGGTGGGTTCACGGTACAGGGCTGATACGGCGTTTGTCCTAACGGGCGTAAACGCCACAAAATGTTCCTTGTCCGTGCTGCTGCTTTTTATGGGAGCGGCACCATCCACTTGTGCCGTTTGGGGCGCAGGCGTATTAGACGGTAAATACTTCGCTGCCATTTCGTAGGATTTTTCCATCAAAGCAAGCTGGTCGTCCACCGTGGCCACCTGTGGCACGTCCTTTTCCTCCAGCTTTTCTTTGAGTTCGTCCACCTGCCTGCGGAGTTCCAAGGTCTGCTCATCGTTGTTGTCGTAGAAGGAACCCAGCGTACTTTGGGCATTTCGGTAGCTGTTGAGAGCTGCATTTCCGCCCCTGCGTGTACCGCCACCGTAAGCAGATCCGTCATCGGTTCCCTCATCCGGAAAACTTGCTTCCTGGTCGGCGGTACTGTCCTCGCTCCAATAGTCGGAAAGCGAGGTAAGCGCATTGCGCTCTTTCTGCATTTTCTGTTCCAGCATCTCCTGCTCGTACGCTTTCTCCTTGTCAGCCTGTAAGCCTGCATCGGTTGCCTGCGGTACGGCATCGTTCAGCCCAATATCCGCTGCCTTTTCCTTGTCGGAGGATGGCTTGAAGATTAAATACATACATCCAAGGAATACCACTGCCATCAACACGAAAATGATGGGCTTTTTCAGCTTTTCGGCTTTGCCCTGCGCACCGTCCAGCGGTGCTTCCGCTCCGGTGTGCTGCTCGCCATCGACCAGCACACTCACTCTTTTGTTTTCGTTATCTTTCATATAACTTATTTTTTAAAATGGTTTCTATACTATCCAGCGGCGGAGCCGAGGATTTATCCTTTTTGATAATCGGATTTTCGATATGCTCAATCATGATTTTGTTGTCCTGTTGGGCAACATCGTAACACACTTTGAGCATCACCGCAACCGATAGCAGCAGATAGCCTGCAAAGAAAAGCAGCGTGTAACGGCGTTGCTTTCCTACAGGCAGAGCCTTCCACCGCTCATCGAGCCGCTCGAACCAGTTATCAATCTTTGTCCTTAAATTTTTCATGTCCTGACTATTTCGGTGTTTAGTGTCTGAAACGTCTGTTGGAGCGGACTGCCTGTTGCTTTGGGGCTTCGCTTACCATAGCGATTGCTTCCGTAGCTTTGGGAACAGTAACCACGGACAGATTTGTCAGCGTGGACTGTTTGAGCAATTGACCGAAGTGGTCTTTCCTCGCAATCTCCATGCGGTCGAGGAAAAATTTTCCGTTCAGGTTCTTGACCCACATACTGCATTCCACATGGGGTTTGTCTTCGCCAGACCATTGCAAATAGCCCGTTAGCAGCAGTTCCGGCTTGGCTGCGCTTTCCATTCCCTTTCGGCAGGCTTCGAGATAGTCGCCGATGCTGTCTTTCAGTTTTCCGGCATACGCTCCCTGCGTATGGAAATAGCCGTTATATCCTTTTTCGGTAAGGATTTTGGCAAATGCGTTTAAATCTGATAATGCTTCCATAAAAATTGATTTTTTAGCGTTCGATGACTTCCATGTCCTTGTTTTCCAGTACCGCAAATTTTTCGATATTAAAGCCCTGCGGATTGTTGTCTGAGCGGACGGAGTTCACGAGATAGCATGAGGTCACAAGGCTTCTCCGTGTAACGTTGCTCGAACGGATGATAAATTGTTTGGCGTAGGTACGCACCGCATAGGGATAGTTGTCGAAATTGCACACGACACTATCCACCTCGATGCGCTGCTGCACGTTGCCTGAAATGATACGGTTGTAATAGCCTTTTTCAGAAAGGTCTTTGTAATAGTTAAAAGCCGATTTGTCGGCAAGGTTGAACGCCCGTTTCATGTTGCTTTCGATAGCACCTTTGTCCGGTGCGAGCGTAAAGAACAGTTCGTGGAAACGCCTTACGTGTTCCCTTGCTTCCACGGGACGGTTGATGCTCGCATCCTGCGAAAGAGCCAACATCAACGATTTTCCGTTGTCCAGTACATAGACCTTTTGGCGTTGCAGTTCTGCAAAATGGTAGGATTGCCAAAGGGCATATCCCACCACTGAGATGCAGAGAATGGCAAACACAATAGCATACAGTCTTATCTGTCTAAAACTGTTTTCGATGTTTCTTAATGTTTTAAATTCCATTTTTAATGTGATTAATTATTTGTTCAATAACCTGCCGCCGATATTGCCTGCAACCGAACCGGCTCCAGCTCCGGCAAGGTTTCCACTCTTGGTGGCTGTCTGATTTACGTTGCGCATAAAGTTTCCTGCTCCGCCAGCCTGAATTACCCAGCCTGCCACCGTTGGTATCGTGAAATATCCCACAATGCCAATCAACATGAATATGATGTACACGGTGTTGGAGGTGTCGGGGATGTAGTTGGGGTCGGAAAGCATGGATATGTCCCGTTCGAGTATGAGCGACTGGATTTTTGCCAATATGGAACTGAACATATCGGATATGGGCAGCCACAGGTACACACTGATGTATCGGGTAAGCCATTGCGTCAGCGTGGACTGAAAACCGTCCCACACGCTGATCGCAAAGGCTATCGGCCCGAGAATACTTAGGACGATCAAAAAGAACGTCCGTATCGTGTCGATGACCAATGCTGCTGCTTGGAACAGCACTTCCAACAGATTGCGAAACCAATCTTTAATGGCTTTTTCCATTTTGTAGGCTTGGCGGTCAAGGTACATTCCCGACATGGTAGCGAGGTCGCTTGGCGACCAACCCAATTCGTCCAGCTTCTTGTCAAATTCCTCATCGCTTACGAGGTAAGCCGTTTCGGGATTGCGGAGCATCGCCTCCCGTTCCAGCAGGTCTTTCTGTTCCTGCAACTTGTTGAGGTCAAGCACTTGTGTTTCCAACATCCCGTGGGTTCCTTTTACCACAGGCGACATGACCGCATTGATAGTCCCCAATACCATTGTCGGGAAAAACATGATGCAAAGCCCGATGGCAAAAGGGCGCAGCAGCGGAAAAACGTCTATCGGCTCGGCACGGCTCAACGCCTGCCATACCTTTAGGGCAACGTAGAAAAGTGCGCCCAGTCCGGCGATGCCTTTGGCGACCGCAGCCATGTCTGCGGTCAAAGGCATCATCTCGTCATACAGGCTGCGCAGCATTTCGTGAAGATTGTTCCATTCCATAACTACCAGTATTTTTGTTCAGAAGTTCCGTAGAGGTCAAGCACCCTTTTGGTGTTGTTCTGCTTTTTTGCTCGCAGGATGCTCACGGAAATATTCTTGTTGGTGTAATAGCGTACAAGGCTGTGGTATTCCTTAACCTCCTTGTACACCTTGTCGATAATGTCCATCCGTTCCTTATCGTTCAGCGAAAGGTCGGTTGCCGAAATAATCTGTTTGAGTTCTTTCAGCAATTCAGTGCTTTCATTGAGCAAGGTGGAATAGCCGTTGGAAATCGCCGTCAGTTCCTGTGGCGTGAAATTGGGGTCGTTCATCATCTTGCCGAAATTGTTCACGTACATTTCCGATACATCGCCCACCAGAAGTACGGTCTGCTGTACCTTACGGGCATCTTTCACAAGGTTGGTCACGGCTTTGAGTTTGTCGTAATATTCCTTGCCTTGGTCATAGACCTTTTTTACTTCGTTGAAGTTCTTGATAACGTTGCTCACGGTGGAGGACGTTTGGATTATCTCGTTGGCGGAGTTGATGATACCCGAAGCCAGATTTGCTGGGTCGGTTACTACGAACTGCGCCTTAGCGGAGGGTGCTACGGCGAGCATAAATGCCGTACACACCAGTAACATGATTTTTTTCATTGTTTCTGAAATTTTAATTGATTAATAATTGTCTGTTTTTTCTCGTCTTTGCTGGGCAATGCGCTTGATAGCCTGCTCCACGTTGCCGTCCAGCTCATGGGCAAGCTGCATGACTTCCATCTTTTCGGTTTCCTCGGTAGTATAGGCGTAGGATAAGAACCCGGCGCCTTGCCATATTGACTATGGTAGGTTTCCAAGAACTCTCCCCCGAACCGTACGTACCTGTCTCCAGGTATACGGCTCTCCATCAATTTATTCAGTCTAACTTGCCTGCGTGTATCTTATCGTGGCATTTTGAGCATAATGCCAAGGTTTTTCTTCTCCTTGCACTCATTCGTTTTTCCCAGTCTTGCTTACCTTTCAGGTCTTTCAATTTGCGTATATGGTGCATTTCCAATTTCTCGTTGGCACCGCATAATTCGCATTTCTGGTTTTGCAACCTTGTTATAAGGCTGTTTCTTCCTCCTGTAATGGTAAC
>NZ_LZZP01000002.1:0-76866 GCF_014170215.1 Sphingobacterium sp. UME9
AACACCCGCAGCCTTCAAGTAGGCTCCCAACTGTCGAATGCCCGTACTGAAGGTTTCGAAAACCTCCACATCCGAATAATGCTTCCCATTAAATACCGCACAAAAAATACTATCTTTATGCACGTCAAGTCCTGCTGTTTTCATATAACTTTTTTTTTCAACATAAAGATAAGCAGCGGGACTTGCTTTGATTGCGATAGCTCTCGCCAATTTTTATCCGCTTGTGTGTAATCGGAAAATTAAATGTAAATTTAAACAAACTTTTACAGTTCAGTAAAGATATACAAATTTTATACCTAAATCTTAGTTATGCTGAAAATTAACGAAGAACAGTGGCAAGTAGCCAAAGAAAAACTCCGCCGCAAGTACAACCACTTAAGTGATGAAGATTTAGCTTTTCAAGCAGGAGAGGAAGATAAACTGATCAATAGATTGTCTTTACGTTTGGGACGGAAGCCTTCCTATGTTTTATTTACGATAGGTAAAGAGATTCAGGATATTAGTAGCAACCGATTATGAGTGACGCCATTAGTTGGACCGACTTTGAGAAAGTGGATTTACGGGTAGGAACTATTTTAGAAGCAAAAGACTTTCCGAGAGCTAAAAAGCCAGCATATCAGTTGAAACTTGATTTTGGAGATGAAATTGGCATATTACAAAGTAGTGCCCAGATTACAGTACACTACAACAAAGAGGAGTTGATTGGGAAGCAAGTTGTCGCAGTTGTCAACTTTCCCAAAAAGCAGATTGCTAATTTCTTTTCTGAGTGTCTAGTGACCGGATTTTCGGACGAAAATGGAGATATTATTTTGACATCCGTCGACAAAAAATTACCAAATGGATCTAAACTTAGTTAAGTTTGTACCATGACATTTATAGATTTTGAAGGAACACAACTCATCGATAGTGACGAGTCGTTCATGCGTATGGCATTGAATGAAGCTAAGGTCGCTTACCAAGAGGGAGAGGTGCCTATTGGGGCAGTTATTGTTCATCGAGGACGTGTTATAGGGAAAGGTCATAATTTGACGCAGCGATTAAATGATGTGACAGCTCACGCTGAAATGCAGGCTTTTACAGCAGCAGCAAATTACCTTGGGGGCAAATACCTGGATGAATGTACATTATACGTTACCATTGAGCCTTGTATTATGTGTGCCGGAGCGGCCTATTGGACACATATTGGTAAAATAGTCTATGGAGCCAAAGATGAAAAGCGTGGCTATTCCCATTTTCACGATAAAATATTACACCCCAAAACTGTCATTACACATGGCGTTTTGCAGGAAGAATGTGCTGATTTGGTAAAATCATTTTTTCGTCAAAAACGGTAGGGAAATAATGGATTTATTGTAACACATAAAAACATAAACGTGTATATTGTGTTATATTTGTATGTATAAACGAAGTAATAAACATTTAAATTAAAATAGATATGGCATTTGAATTAGAAGCGTTACCATACGCAGCCGACGCATTGGAACCACATATTGACAAAACTACAATGGAAATCCACCATGACAGACACCATCAGGCATATGTGGATAACTTAAATAAAGCTATCGCAGGAACAGACGCAGAAAACTTATCCCTATTGGATATTATTAAAAATGTAAGTAAATACAGCGCAGCAGTACGTAATAATGGTGGTGGTCACTACAACCACTCTTTGTTTTGGAAGGTTTTAGGCCCAAATGCAGGTGGAGCTCCAACAGGTGAATTAGCTGAAGCAATCAATGCTACATTTGGTTCATTTGATGAGTTGAAAAAACAACTTCAAGCTGCTGGTGCCACTCGTTTTGGCTCAGGATGGGCTTGGTTAATTGTTGGTGCTGATGGTAAACTTGCAGTAACTTCTACACCAAACCAAGACAATCCATTGATGGATGTTGCTGAGGTAAAAGGTACGCCTATCTTAGGTATCGACGTTTGGGAGCATGCTTATTATTTGAAATTCCAAAATAAGCGTCCAGCGTATTTAGAGGAAATCTTTAATGTTATCAATTGGGATGCCGTAGCACAAAACTATGCTGCAGCTAAATAGTTGATCATTTGATAGAACAATAGAAAAGCGACAATAATAACTTATTGTCGCTTTTCTATTTTATAAACAAAACCTAGTTGGTATTTGTTTAGGGCATGAATTTAGCTCCAATAATTCAGGGAACATAAAAGGAAAGAAGAAGGGTAATTATTTATGAGAAATATTCTGATACTTTTAACAGCACTTTTTGTATTGAACTCCTGCCAGGGGCAGCAGCAGGGGCATCGGGTAAAGAAACCTGATTTCACCAAATTACCTGAAAAAAATACGGCGAGTTTGGATACGGCGACATTTGCTGCAGGATGTTTTTGGTGTACTGAGGCACAGTTTAAGGAGTTAGAGGGTGTTGTACATGTGGTTTCGGGATATACCGGTGGATGGGTAGCAAACCCAAGTTATGCGCAGGTTTGTACCGGGAGTACAGGGCACGCGGAAGCAACCAATATTATTTTTGATCCAAAAGTGATCAGCTACGATAAACTATTGGAGGCCTTTTTTGTAGCACACGATCCAACGGAGCTCAATCGTCAGGGAAATGATGTTGGCACCCAATATCGTTCGGCTATTTTTGTGCACAATAAAGAGCAGCTTGATAAGACGCAATATTATCTTTCGACGTTAGAAAAGGAGCATGTTTTCAATAAACCTATTGTAACCGAAGTAGTTCCGGCAACCGTATTTTATCCAGCAGAGGACTATCATCAAGATTATTATAGATTAAATGGAAAAGAACCATACTGCCAATTGGTGATTAAACCGAAATTGGAAAAATTTAAACGTATCTTTTCCAAGGTGCTCAAAGAAGGACAGTAACTTTGGGTATTCATAAAATTTGAGGTAATTTTACTTCTATTAACGCTATTTAGTGTCATGCTAACAGGTTGAAACCATGGTTTCTGATGAAAATAATGGAATGAACAAACTTGATCCCTTCATGATTCATAAATAGTATTTTTTGGATGAATAATTAATAATTGTAATATGTCTAAAGGATTTTTTACAGTTCCTGTTCCTACCAACGAACCGGTGTACACATACGCTGTCGGAACGAAAGAACGTAAATTGTTGAAAGCAGCAATTGATGAGGCACGTTCGAAACAAATCGATATCCCAATGTATATTGGTGGTAAAGAAATCACTACTTCTAAAAAAGTAAACTTAGCTCCTCCACATGACCACCAACATATTTTAGGTCAATACAATCAAGGCGATAAATCTCATGTAACAGATGCAATCAATGCAGCTTTAGCGGCGAAAAAGGATTGGGAAAATCTTACTTGGGAAGATCGTGCTGCGATATTCTTAAAAGCTGCTGAATTGATTTCAGGTAAATACCGTTATGAGTTGAATGCTGCTACAATGTTGGGACAATCGAAGAACCCATATCAGGCAGAAATTGATTCGGCATGTGAGATTGTGGATTTCTTGCGTTTCAATGTACAATACATGAGCGAAATCTATAAACAACAACCTCCTATATCAGGTAAAGGTGTGTGGAACCGTGTAGAACAACGTCCTCTTGAAGGTTTTGTATTTGCATTGACTCCATTCAATTTTACAGCGATTGCGGGTAATCTACCTTCCTGTGTCGCAATGATGGGGAATGTTGTGGTATGGAAACCATCCAATACCCAAATCTATTCAGCAAATGTATTGATGAAAATTTTCCGTGAAGCTGGTCTTCCGGATGGTGTTATCAACTTGGTGTATGTTTCAGGTCCTGACGCTGGTGATGTGATTTTCCAACACCCAGATTTCGCAGGTATCCACTTTACTGGTTCAACAGGAGTATTCCAGGATATCTGGAAGACGATCGGTAACAATATCCACCGTTATAAAACGTATCCACGTATTGTTGGTGAGACTGGTGGTAAGGATTTTATCGTTGTACACCCTTCGGCCGATTTGAAAGCTGCAAATACAGCTTTGGTTCGTGGTGCTTTCGAATACCAAGGTCAAAAATGTTCTGCTGCATCACGTGCATACATTCCTAAATCGTTGTGGCCTGCATTGAAAGAATCTATGACTACTGACGTAAAATCTTTTACAATCGGTGGAACAGAAGATTTTACAAACTTTTTCAATGCTGTAATTGATGAGAAGTCATTTGATAAATTAGCGAAGTATATCGACAGAGCTAAAGAATCTAATGACGCAGAAATTGTAGTTGGTGGTACATACGATAAATCTAAAGGATATTTCATTCATCCAACAATCATTGAGGCTTCAAAACCAGATTACGAGACAATGGTTGAGGAATTGTTTGGACCTGTCCTGACCGTATATGTTTACGAGGATGCTAAGTTTGAAGAAACCTTAGATATTGTTGATACAACATCTATTTATGCCTTGACTGGATCAATCATTGCGCAAGATCGGTATGCGATTAACTTAGCAACAGATAAATTGAGACATGCCGCTGGTAACTTCTACGTGAATGATAAGTGTACAGGTGCTGTCGTAGGTCAACAACCGTTTGGTGGTGCTAGAGGCTCGGGTACAAACGACAAAGCGGGATCAATGATCAATTTGCTTCGTTGGGTGTCTCCTCGTACAATCAAAGAGACATTTAATCCAGATACAGATTATAGATACCCTTTCTTGGAAAAGGGAGAATAAGAAAGTTCGCATCGCAGCTTTCTTCAATCAAAATAGAAAAAAGGGCGCTTATCAAGCGCCCTTTTTTATTTCTTAAATAATCCCAGTTCTGTGCCATCGTCTCTAGTCATCCGTATGTTCAATGACTTGTTGTTGCCGGCTACATCGATGATAGTTCTTTTCCCAACTTTTGGACCTCCGCCTATAAATACAGGATAATTGTGATCTTTATCTGCAGGGTAGTAGCCATATTGATGTGTATGACCAGAGATCATGGCATCAATTTTATATTTCTGAAACAAGGGATGAAAACATGCTCTGTTATCCAAGGTACCATGCCAGTCATCCGAATGAAAAATCGGTATATGGCTAATGACAACAGTGTGTTGTGCACTCTTTCTTTCCTTGGATTGTAGAACCTTTTCCAGCCATTTAGCCTGTTCTTTTCTGTAGTTATCATAATCGACTGTTCCGGCGTATACCTCATGATTGTCAGGCTTGTCTTCGCCACTGTCCAGCATGATCCAAAAAATAGGACCTCTTTTAAAGGCTTGGTAATACTTGTTGTCAGGATAACCAAAATATCGTTTGAAATTACGTGCGAAGGATCCCCTTGTCTCATGGTTTCCCCGATTCATAATGAATGGTTTGCTTGTCGCAAAAAATTCAATTGGCTTTAGTAGTTTCTCTGTAATATCTTGCTGATTGGTGACATAATGGAAGGAATCACCATTCAGTACAAAAAAATCGTAGGGTGAAATATCCTGATGCGGAATAAGGTCACGATAGCTGCTTTTTTCCTCATGTACATCGTTATAGACCAGACAGCGAATCTGTTCTTGATTGTTCTTGGCTAATTTGGCCTCGAAAATAGGGGTTTCTATTTCTTGGCCGTATACGATTTTATAAGGATCGAATTTTTGCACTTCCTTCGCTTTGATGCGATAACGAAATGAACGCGGTGCGTCTTCAATTGTAAAATGAAAGAAATCAGTATTGGCATTGATCATCCCATCTTCGGATTGGTAGATCTTTTTTTGGACATTCCCTCCATTGTCCAGTATCTCGAGCCAAGCAAAGGCATCTTTGCTCAAAATCGTAAAAATACTGATTCCTGTTTCGGTTTGATTTTGTAGATAGGCAGGTACGACAAAACTGAACTCGCCTTCTGCCTCATTTGCGTCTTTTTCTTGCGCGACGCTTATATTAGGTAATGTAATCCCGGCCAGAGCCAAGGATTCTAAGAATCTTCTTCTGTTAAAATTCATATTTTAAGGTCACAAGTAGTTATTTAATGTTTATCTCGACATATAATGGCCGATGATCACTCGCATATTGTTCGTTCAGAATACGGTGGTTGGAGAACTTTGCGGCAGATGTTTTATTGATCATGATATAGTCGATTTCAGTAGTGGGTTTATCTTGAGGAAACGTAAATCCGTTAGCAATGCTGCTTTTTGTGAATATTTTGCTAAGTTCAGTAATTGCTGGATCATTGGGTTCGGAGTTCAAATCACCGACAAGGATGGTGGGTAGCTTTTCGTTTTTGAAACGCTGGGTGATGAATTTTGCCTGTTCGATTTTGTTTTTGTCTTTCAGGTCAAGGTGTGTATTTGCAAATAAGAGTTTCCTTTTGTGTATCGTGACTTCGATTACAGATAAACTACGTGTTTCGCTTTCCACAGGGGAAGGTAGAAAGTGTTTCTCTACACGTTCAATTGGATTTTTTGATAAGATGGCGGTACCATATTCACCTTTATCCAGGTCTATCCCTTTGGAAAATATATAGTGCATGCCTGTTAATTCGGCTAATTTTTTGGCTTGATTTTCAAAATATGATCTACCGAGATTGACATCGATTTCCTGAAGACCTACGAGGTCAGCTTTTGAATTTTTAATAATTTTGGCAATTGTGTCAAGGTTGATAACTGATTCTTTTTCGGTGGGTGGGTTTCCGTGGTGGATATTAAAGGAGAGTATGCGTATCGTTTGTGCATGTAGATGAAATACTGAGCCTAGCAGTATTAAAAGAAATAGAATTAGTTTACGATTCATTGTTTATATTAAGTTTAGCATTTGGATGTCAGGCGTTTTTAGCTCGACCTGCTAAAATTAATAAAATCTATTAGTACAAATTGAAAACTTTGGACATGTAACAAAATAATCATCTAAGCACTTGAATTTTCGTAAAAAAAATAGCCATCCTAAACAGGATGGCTACCTACATTATACTAATTTTTACAGCAACTAGTCTTCGTTTTCCTCGATGTTAAGCATTGGATCTTCTCCTGTCACTTCAGCACGGATTTTAGCTTCAAGTTCGTCCATTAAATCTGGATTGTCGAATAATAAGGCTTTAACAGCATCTCGACCTTGTCCTAATTTGGTCTCCCCATAGCTAAACCAAGAGCCTGCTTTTTTAATAATACCATATTCAACACCTAGATCAATGATTTCACCTACTTTAGAGATACCTTCACCAAAGATGATATCAAATTCCGCTATGCGGAACGGAGGTGCAACTTTATTTTTTACAATCTTCACTTTTACGCGGTTACCCGATACTTCATCAGAATCTTTGATTTGTGATGTGCGACGGATATCTAAACGTACAGAAGCGTAGAATTTTAATGCATTACCACCAGTTGTTGTTTCTGGGTTGCCAAACATCACACCAATTTTTTCACGCAATTGGTTGATGAAAATACAACAACAGTTTGTTTTTGAAATTGTACCTGTCAACTTACGTAAAGCTTGTGACATCAAACGAGCTTGAAGCCCCATTTTAGAATCACCCATTTCGCCTTCGATCTCACCTTTTGGCACCAAAGCGGCAACGGAGTCAATAACAATAACGTCGATTGCACCAGAACGGATTAGGTTATCAGCAATTTCTAAACCTTGCTCACCATTATCTGGTTGAGAAATCAATAAATTTTCTACATCTACGCCTAATTTTTGAGCGTAATATTTATCAAAAGCATGCTCAGCATCAATGATTGCTGCAATACCGCCTTTTTTTTGTGCTTCGGCAACAATGTGAGTTGCTAAGGTAGTTTTACCTGAAGATTCAGGTCCATATATTTCAATGATACGGCCTTTTGGTACACCGCCAATTCCTAAGGCGATATCCAAGCCTAGAGATCCTGTAGAAATAGCTTCGATCGGCTCAACAGCAGTATCACCTAATTTCATAATTGAACCTTTTCCAAAGTTCTTTTCCAATTTATCTAACGTCAGCTGTAAAGCTTTTAGTTTATCTGTGTTGCTCATATTTTTAGTATATATTTCTCAAAATTAAAAATTAAAAATCATAAACCAAATATTTTCACTAAAAAAATTAGTTTTTTGTCTCTGGTATAGCTGAGACACTTTTTATATGGTGATTTTTTTCAAAGTATTTGCACATATAAGTGATAGGGCATTTCTCACACAGTGGCTTTCGGGCCAGGCATATATAACGCCCGTGTAAGATAAGCCAATGATGGGCAATGGCAATCGTATCTTTAGGTAGATTTTTTACCAATTGTTTTTCCACAGCTAATGGTGTTGTTGCACGATAAGTTAGCCCAAGACGGTTTGCAACACGAAAAACATGGGTATCTACGGCCATAGCGGGATTATGATAAACAACAGAGGAAATGACATTAGCAGTTTTTCGACCTACACCTGGAAGTTTCACAAGATCCTCAATTTTTTCGGGTACAATATTGTCGAACTTTTCAATCAGTAGCTGAGCCATCCCCACAAGGTGTTTGGCCTTGTTATTCGGATAGCTTACAGATCGTATATAGCTAAACACCTCGTCTACGCTGGAAGCTGCCAAGCTGTGTGCATCTGGGTAGCGTGCAAACAACTTGGGCGTGACTTGGTTGATCCTTTTATCTGTACACTGTGCAGATAAAATAACGGCAACCAGTAATTCAAAGGGATTACTATAGTTGAGTTCTGTCTGTGCGTCAGGACTATTTTTGGAGAAATAATCTACGAAAGCCTTGTATCGTTCTTGTTTTAACATCGGTTCAAAACTAGCCAAAATTTCCATCAAAAAAGAAATTTTGAAACCTAGTAAAAGGAGAATAATCTGATTTTAGTTTGTGGAAGGTAAGGCGAGTCACAGCTGTTTTACACTATAGCTGATCATGGATGTCGTAAGGTGAAAAAGAAAGGCCTAATCTCTAGATTAGGCCTTTCTTTTTTCTAGTTGTTTAGAATATGCAAGGATATTCTCAACACATCTTTTGCTTGGATGAAGCAACATTTTTGGTAATTGAAGTTTCAATTCATTTTCTATGTCCTCGTCTGTCATTACCTTTTCGTTTTGGGTTAGCAAATTTTGAACTTCGTTTTCTGATTGGGTAAAGTTTTCTACCATAAGCATCTGTTGTTTTGTCTCTGTAAGTTAATTAATTAAACGGACAAAAGATAGTTTTGGTATAAAAAACGAGAAAATATTTATTTTTTCTTTCTGTTAGTATATTCCTCTGCTTTTATAATAGCGTTATATGCATTAACGATTCCTCCAGTGACCGAAATGTCTGCTAATCGAACCGTTTTGCTGGCATCTTCACCAACTTTTACCTGTACCAGTTGATTCGGCTTTTCTACCGATTCCATAATAATTTGTTTCGTTTCCACAGCGCTCAAATTAGGGTAATAAGAACGAATCATGGCGGCCAGACCAGCGACAACGGGAGCAGCCATACTTGTGCCCTGTTCTTCTTTATACTTGGAATCTGGTACCGTTGAGTTGATGTGGACGCCAGGCGCGAAAACATCGACAGTTTTTTTACCATAATTGGAAAAATCGGCTAATAGTTCATTGTCCAAATGAAGGCCGGTTGCACCCACTGTGATCCAAGCATTAGCAACCCCGGTTGTATCACCTTTTACATCCGTATAATACTTCATCGGAAAATTAGGCTCTATATCGTTATCTTCACTGTCATTCCCTGCGGCATGTACCATCAGGACATCTTTGGATTCAGCATATTTGATGGCATCGTCTACGGCCTGTTTATTATAGGCATAACTTTTCCCAAAGCTCATGTTAAGTACTTTAGCGCCATTGTCTGCTGCATAGCGAATGGCATTTGCGACGTCTTTATCACGTTCATCACCATCGGGGACAAGTCTAACTGTGAGTATTTTAACATTGTCCGCTACGCCGTTGATACCAACATTATTATTACGTTTTGCACCAATGATTCCAGCGACATGGCTACCATGTAATGCGTCCGGTCCTTTTACATCTGCATTTCCGTAGTATCGCTCTGAAGCATCTTCATAATTATCTCCAACAATAGGTCGAGAATCGTATGCTTTGTTTAAATGATAATCAACTTGATTGTTGAAATATTTTGCACCTTCGGTGATATCATCAAAAAATTTGGCGAAGCCGCCGTTGTTGATTTCATCCTTTGCATAGCCAAGTGCGATACGTTGCGTGTTTGTGGTTGCTTTGAAATTGTCTATATCCTCCTGTGTGATATCTTCGGGCTTTTTACCTATTTCACGTACCACAGCGTCTATGTTACGTTTGAGCGCATCGTAGGAAAATTGGCCCATCTTAGCTTCTTCTAGCTTGTTTTTATATTTGGCAAGCATCTTTTGATAACTAGCGAAAGATTTTCGACCAGCTTCATTGAGTTCTGTTGCCGCTGTGATGTTTGCAAACTTTTTGTCCAGAACCCTAAGCTGTCTTGTCAATTCCAGGTTATCGAACTGAACGTCCTTTCCATCGGCGTTTCCAATAAAATTCCAGCCGTATTTATCATTAATATAGCCATTACCATCATTATCTATACCATTCGTGAGACTATCTTTCGTATTGATCCACACAACATCTTTGAGATCCTCGTGATAAACATCAACACCTCCATCCAATACCCCAACAATGATTGGAGTAGATTTTCTTCCTTTCAATAACGTTTTATATGTTTTTTCGGTACTGATTCCCATGACCCCATCTGTTTTATAATCCAAATTGAACCAATTTGCTGGAATGGTATCGGATTGTCCGAAAGAGATAAGGGGCAATGAGCCTAAAGCAATTAGATATAGTGATTGTTTTAAATTCATATGTAAATAATTCTTAATAAAGTGTCTGCTTTCATTTGTTGCAATGCACGCGTTCCACCTGGTTATTCTCTCCTGTTTATTTTAAATTTTCTTCATGAGCGTGTAAGCTCGCATATTCCTGCCTATAGCAGAATAGCAAAGATAATGCTAATGCCTCTTCTGAACTGTTAATTTTTATTAAAAGTATTTATAATCCATATCTCTTAGCAAACTGTTGACGAAATATCTTAAATTCAAACCATTTCTAAGAGTCTCCTGTTTTATTTAGATGATCTAGATAGCTAGGATAAGAAAGAGTATATATTGATTAGCGTATAAAAGAGCGAATGCAACAAAATAAGAAAATAGTTTGGCCTAATGTGATGGCCCCAGTGGCGGCAATTTACCCTCATGTCAGAAAGATACATGATGATACTGTGCAAGATGATTATTACTGGATGATTGATTACTTTAAAAAAGGAGAAAAATCGCAAGAAGTTATTGACTATCTGGAAGAGGAAAACAATTATACCAATTTAATGCTTCAAGATACCGAAGATTTACAGGAAAATCTTTTTGATGAATTGAAATCCCGGATTAAGGAAAAGGACGAGTCTGTGCCTTATTACAAAAATGGCTACTATTATTATAGCCGGACGGAAGAGGGAAAACAATATTTTAAATTCTGTCGGAAAAAGGGGACACTGGAGGGCGAAGAGGAAGTGCTGTTGGATGTAGATCAGCTTGCCGAAGGGCATGCATATTATACGGCAAAAGGATTTTCTGTTAGTCCGGATAATCGTTTGCTTGCCTTTAGTGTGGATACTGTCTCTCGGAGAGAATATACCATATTTATCAAAAATATCGAGACCGGAGAAATCTATCCCGACCAGATAAAGAATACAGAGGGAGCCGCTATTTGGGGAAATGATAATCGAACCTTGTTCTATACGGCCAAGAATCCTGTTACCTTGCTTAGTGAAAAGATTATGCGACATACACTGGGGGGCGATCCGGCAGCAGATGTGCTTGTGTATGAAGAAAAAGATAACACAAATTATATCGGAGTTGGTAAATCCAAAAATGGAAAATATGTTATGATCAATTCTGAAGGGACATTATCCTCAGAAATTTGGTTATTAAATGCTGACTCACCGCAATCGGAATTTCGTATTTTTCAGCCTAGGATACAGGATGTTCTCTATTCGGTTGTTGCATTGGAAGATCGGTTCTTAATACTTACCAATGATGGAGCTATTAATTTCCGAATCATGCAATGTCCCTTAGATCGTACAGATCGCAGCCACTGGCAGCCATTCATAGACCATCGACCGGATGTATTGGTCAGCGATATTGAAGAGTTTAAGGATTTTCTGGCAATTGCTGAAAGGAAAAATGGATTGACCCAATTGGCAATTTATAATTTAAAGAGTCAGCATCAGCACTATTTGGATTTCGGAGAAGTTGCCTATACGGTATACCCGGGTATTAATGTTGAATACAACAGTGATAAGTTACGATATGGCTATACTTCTTTAGTGACACCAAGCTCAGTCTATGAATATGATATGGCTAAGCAGAAGAAAATATTATTAAAGCAACAGGAGATTTTGGGAGGGTATGACCAAACCGCGTATATCACCGAACGTGTTTTTGCAACAGCAAGAGATGGTGTTCAAGTGCCCATCTCTATTGTTTATAAAAAGGGAACCAAACTTGATGGTTCAGCTCCATTATTGCAATATGCCTACGGATCTTATGGTGCGTCGATGGATCCCACTTTTTCGAGCAATCGACTAAGTCTGTTGGATCGTGGATTTATCTATGCCTTGGCACATATCAGAGGCGGTGAGGAAATGGGGCGCCAATGGTATGAAGATGGAAAAATGATGCACAAGATGAATACCTTTTATGATTTTGTGGATTGTGGTAAATACCTGATTGATCAACATTATTGTATGCCCGAACATCTCTATGCGCAAGGGGGAAGTGCCGGAGGTTTGCTGATGGGTGTAATCGCTAATATTGCGCCTGAGCAATATCATGGCATAATAGCTCAGGTACCATTTGTAGATGTGGTGAATACCATGTTGGATGATACAATACCGTTGACTACAAATGAGTATGATGAATGGGGTAACCCCAATGAGAAGGAAGCCTATTATTATATGAAGGCCTATTCTCCATATGAAAACATTGAAGCAAAAGAATACCCTAATTTATTGGTCACAACCGGGCTGCACGATAGTCAGGTGCAGTATTTTGAACCAGCAAAATGGGTAGCAAAACTGAGAGCTACTAAAATAGGAGATGCGGTTTTACTGTTAAAAACAGATATGGATTATGGTCATGGTGGTGCATCTGGTCGATTTGACTATTTAAAGGAAATTGCATTGGAATATGCTTTTCTCTTTAAATTGGAAGGGATTATTCCAAATTATACAAACGAACAATAAAAAAGCGGCATTAGCCGCTTTTTTATTGTTGAGCATGATTAATGCTATCCTGTTGTTTTTGTAAACGCTCTTCCCGCTCGATCTCTCTAGAGTCGATCTGATGCTGTTGATAATTGTCCATGGCCACTTTACTGGCTTTCTGCGATACGTAGATCGCTAATAGGGCAACAATAGTAATGATTGCTATTCCCCAGGCATATTTATGTTTGTCCTGTTTGACGAGCCAATACATAAAGATAATGTAAGGGACGGCAAAAATAATATAGAAAATTAAACTCGGTGACATACTATTCTCCATTAAATGATCCCTACAAAAGTATCGTTTTTGACTAAAAATAACGAACCGATAGAAAAAACAACAATTTCAATTGATAAAGCCTTAAACCTTTATCCGTTTTATTGTCAAATTAATATCGCTAATGTGATCGTTCTATTACCGACTTGTTGTGGATTAATTGCTTGAAAATGAAGCTTACAGGAAGGTTTTGACGGTGGATTGTAAATTTTTAATTTTTGCAAAAAATCAATGAGAATATTGTGGAAAAGAAAAAAATATTTTTATACATTTGCATCGTCAGAAACAATTGACAGAGCATAAAAAAATGAAACAGAACAAAAAGAACGATTATTCTTATATTCAAACTTTTGAGAAGTTTATGAAGAAGGTCTTTTGTGCTTTCATTTTTGTAGAAATACCTGTTTTACGCCTCCGACGACCTATACTACCTCGGGCTTGATTTGAGGTAGTGAATCTTTCCAAGCAAGACCATGATTGTCCGATGGTTTTGAATCCATTATTTTAATTTATTTAGTAACAAAACACGACAGTAGTTGTTGTTTTATTATTAGGGTCGTAAGTCAATGACTATATCAGATTTTTTAATTATCCCGGCTAAACCTGAGCATGCACATTATGCAGAGGTTATTTGCGACGAAATGTTCGAGTCTGCAAAGGCTCGTGGTACTGGTATTGCGCGTCGTAAACCAGAATACGTTGCCAACAAGATGAATGAAGGTAAAGCAGTGATTGCTTTACATAGAGATGGCCGATGGGCAGGTTTTTGTTATATAGAAACTTGGGGGCATGGGGATTATGTCGCTAACTCAGGTTTGATTGTCAATCCCGAATTCAGAAAAGTCGGTTTGGCAAAAGCAATCAAAAAAAGAGTCTTTGAGCTTTCACGTGAGAAATACCCTAAAGCGAAGATCTTTGGTTTGACAACCGGATTCGCCGTGATGAAAATCAATTCAGAACTGGGCTATGAACCGGTTCCCTATTCCGAATTGACTTCCGATGATGAATTCTGGAAAGGCTGTCAAAGCTGCGTGAATTATGAGATCCTGATGAGTAAAGACCGTAAAAACTGTATGTGTACCGCCATGCTTTGGGATCCCGAAGAGAAAGAACGTGAATTGCGGGAGAAGATCCAGCGCAAGCATGAAGCGAAAGAACGTTTGGAAAGAATTACACAAAAACAGTCTCTGCTAAAGCGTATACAGGCGAAGTTTTGGAAATCGGCCAATAAATTTATTGCTGTCAATTTTCCGAAGCATAACAAAGTCGCAAAAGGATATTAAGCTAAGGCTGAGCGATTATATTGAAAATAGATGTAACAGGTAACTGAAGATGTTCGTAATAACAAGATCAGTTCAAGGTTCTCTCAACATAATAATAAAAAACCGAGTGAAACGAGCTTAAATCAGCCGTTGAAAACAAACACTCATAAAATAACATTCTAATGAAAAAAGTAGTTTTAGCATTTAGTGGCGGATTAGATACTTCATTCTGTTGTATTTATCTTACACAAGATTTAGGTTTAGAAGTTCATTCCGTAGTTGTAAATACAGGTGGTTTTTCGGATGAAGAATTAAAAAATATTGAAGAACGTGCTTATGCTTTAGGTGTGAAATCACATACAGCTATAGACGAAACGGCAGACTATTACCGCGAAACTATTAAATTTTTGATTTTTGGCAATGTGTTAAAAAATGCGACTTATCCATTGTCAGTATCTGCTGAGCGTGTATGCCAAGCAACCGCAATTGCAAACTACGCAAAGAAAATTGGCGCTGAATGTGTTGCTCATGGATCTACAGGTGCAGGAAACGACCAAGTACGTTTCGATATGATTTTCCAGACCCTGATTCCAGGAGTGGAAATTATCACCCCAATCCGTGATCTACAATTGTCGCGTGAAGCCGAAATAGAATATTTGAATAAGCATGGTGTAGAGTATTCTGCTGAAAAAGCAAAATACTCCATCAATAAAGGTCTTTGGGGTACTTCTGTTGGTGGAGCAGAAACATTGACATCCAACCAATACTTACCAGAGTCGGCATGGCCAACTCCAGTGACTTCTTCAGAGCCGCAACAAATTACAATCGATTTTGAAAAAGGAGAGCCTATTGCATTAAATGGTGAGAAAATGGCTTCCGTTAGAGTGATTCAAGAATTACAGACAATAGCTCAACCATACGGTATTGGCCGTGATATCCACGTTGGTGATACAATCATTGGTATCAAAGGCCGTGTGGGTTTTGAAGCCGCTGCTTCTGTCATTTTAATCAAGGCACATCATGCCTTAGAAAAACATACCTTAACTAAATGGCAATTGTCCTGGAAAGATCAAATCGCTGCTTTCTACGGAAATTATATGCACGAAGGCCAAATGCACGATCCCGTTATGCGTGATATCGAAGCATTCTTGCAATCCTCACAAGAAACAGTGACTGGCCGAGTGATTGTTGAACTTCACCCATACCGTTTTGTCGTCATTGGTGTCGAGTCTGAACACGATTTGATGTCCAATAAATTCGGCAGCTATGGTGAAATGAATAAGGGCTATACAGGTGACGATGTGAAAGGTTTCTCCAAAATTTTTGGAAATCAAACCATCATTTGGCACAAAGTGAATAAAAAATAAGCCGTGTTTTATGCCATGTATTTTTTCTTAAAGTAAACTTGATAAGAAAAAGTACATGGCATGATAGGTGATAACGCATACCTAAATTCTAAATTCAAAAAAATGATAAGAGTAGGAATAATTGGTTCGGCAGGATATACTGGTGGTGAATTATTACGTGTATTGATTTATCATCCTGAGGTGGAAATCGTATTTGCTAATAGCGCTTCCAATGCAGGAAATAAGTTATATGAAGTTCACAATGATCTATTTGGTGATACTGAATTGACCTTCTCTTCGGACTTTCACTCAGCTATTGATGTATTGTTCTTATGTGTTGGTCATGGTGATGCACGCAAATTTTTAGATGCAAATCCAATCGATGCATCCGTGAAGATTATTGATCTCTCACAAGATTATCGTCTTCGTGCGAATACAGCTTTCCAAGGTCAACAATTCGTGTATGGGCTTCCGGAACTAAACAAAGAGGCAATCAAAACGGCTCAGTATATTGCTAATCCAGGATGCTTTGCAACAAATATCCAATTGGCTTTATTGCCATTAGCGAGTAAAGGCTTATTACCTGATCAAATCCATGTTAATGCAACGACTGGATCAACAGGGGCAGGACAAAAACCAGGTGCAACAACGCATTTCTCCTGGCGTAACAATAACCTTTCTGCTTACAAATCTTTTGAACACCAGCATTTGCAGGAAATTTCAGAGTCCTTGGATCAGCTACAAGCGGGATTTTTGCCGGTGTCAGACGGATCATTGTTGGAACGTGCTGCTGCAAAAATTAATTTTGTTCCTCAACGTGGCGATTTTGCCCGCGGAATTTTTTCGGCAATTTATGTAGACACCGATTTGTCTGAAGAGCAGGCCTACGCATTGTATGACAGCTATTATGCCGCTCACCCTTTTACACATGTCAGTCCTAAAAATATTGACCTCAAACAGGTCGTTAATACAAATAAAAGTATTATCCACCTCGAAAAGCACGGAAATAAGCTCCTTATTTTAAATGCGACCGATAATTTGCTGAAAGGAGCATCTGGTCAAGCTGTACAAAATATGAACTTAATGTTCGGTTTAGACGAGCGTACAGGATTAAACTTGAAAAGCGTTGGTTTTTAGCCATTTTTAAAATATTAAACAGCAATATCAACAAGTTGTGAGTAACTTGAGGGATCACCTTAAAAGCGAAATGAGGTTTTCAACATTTTATTAACATCGTGTGGAAAAGTGAAGGGTAGACCCTTCACTTTTTTATGTTTATCGTGGTCGTTATTTTGGAAATCATCGTTTTTTAAATCTATTCCGTTAGAAACACAAAACCACCAAAAGGCCAGTTGCCGATAAGCATTCGATGTCTAAATTTTTTGAATCTGGTAGATAAAGACCATCAGATGGATAAAGAATACGTTCTTCAACTTCAAAATTACCATCTAATGCAAATGCAAATGCGCTTTTTTGGTCTTGGCCAATCTGTAATTCAAAATCATGTTTTCCGGCAAATGCACCGAAGTAGAACTGAAAATCAGTAGCTAAGTCGGTGCCTACAGGATACATCTTGTTTTTCTCAAACGAAGATGAAAGTGGAAGATTCACAATATGAGGTAGTGTAGGAGTGTTTATTGCCGAATTAAGCACAAATTCTTGAAAGATCGCAGGCTCCCCAACTTCGGATGATGCCTTTATGTGAATTGCCGTATTATTTTCAAAATTGTGTACTAAGATTGTTCCGACAGGAACGGTATAGGTTTGGCCATCCATCGTCACGAGTAGATCCCCAACCAAAGGAATCAAAAATGAGACTGTATCCTGATTGGTCGGGAGTTCCAAAGTCTCTTGAAGCGCGACTTGCCAGCTATTGACTTGTTGCAACCGGCCAATAGCCTCCCGGTGAGGAGCAGCAAAAGAGCCATAATTGAGTGTGCTCCTGACTAAATGTGTTCCGATTGATGTTTCCCCTCGCTGTTCCGCGATATAGATTCTAATATCCTGCATGATCAGGCTGTTAAGCATTAACATGAATCGTCATTTTCATTTGGAAACCTTCAGATAAGGATCCTGTGACCGTAGACATTTCTTTGGTAACACCATCGCTGAATACGTTGTCATTGGCATTATAGGTATATCCTGAAACACCTTTTTTGTAACCATAAGAAGAACCTGTGTTATTGACTTCAAGACACAGACTATCTTGAAAGGCGATTTGCGTCACTAATAGCGATTTACCTGTAGCATCATATACATGAACGTGAATATGTGTTGCTCGACCTTGATACCAGCCCGGAAAGATGGTTTGGAAAGAAACAAGTCCATTGGCATTCGTAACTTGTCTACCGCGGTACCAATTGACAGACTGGTAGTTGCTGGATTGCATCTGTGTTCCGCCATATTGGGAATAGTTACCTTCCACATCACAATGCCAAATATCCACTAAAGCTCCTTCTAGTGCCGCACAGCTATTGTTTGTATTAACAATGGTAATTAAACCGAGCATATTCGCCCCAATACCATCACCTTTGCGTATATCTGATCGGACATAACTTGAAGGTGTTTTTGTCGGAAAAGGCCCTTCGGTTTCCGAAGGTGTTACACTGCAGCTTGAATCGACATTTACGTCAGTGCCCTCATCTGTAATTGATGTGGTATCGTCTTTCTTGCAAGCTGCCCAGACCATTGGCCCTGAAAATGCGAGCAATGATAGGGTTTTTATAAAATTTTTGCGTTCCATATCTCTTCTTTTTTATTTATGGAAGCAAGGTAATAGACGGAGATGTAAAATAATGTTAAGTAACGATAAAGAGGCTTATTGCATCGACGAATCACGTAGACATTGGATAACCTCATTATAGTAACCATCGCCGACTTTCAATGTGAAGTTGGGTAATTGTACTTTACGCTGTGAAAATGTAATGATGTGTTTGACTGCGATAACAAAGCTGCGGTGGATACGGATAAACTGATTTTTTGGCAAACGCTCGAGCATGGCTTTCATTGTCGATAGAGTCAATATTGTTTTTCCGTGTATAAGGTGTATTTTGATATAATCTTGCATGCTTTCCAAGCACTCAATTTCGTCAAGATAGATCTTGATTCGTTGATATTCTACACTCACGATTAAAAAGGGGCGATGGCTCTGTGTAGCTGAACGTGTCATCGCTTTATCGATGGCCCGTTCAAAACGGACGAAGTCAAATGGTTTGAGAAGATAGTCTACTGAATCAAGTTCAAATCCATCTATCGCATACTCCTTATGTGCTGTGGTGAAAATCAATAAAGGTCTTGGTTTTAAGTTCTTTGCAAAATCAATACCATTGATCTCGAGCATATCAATATCCAAAAAAATCAAATCAACACTGTTATTGGCGAGATATAGCTTCGCTTCATGGGGGTTACTGAAGGTTGCAGCAAGCTGTATAGCAGGATGCTTTGCTGTGAACGTCGAAATAATACGAAGAGCCAGGGGTTCATCGTCAAGAGCTATGCAAGTTAACATCGATTAAATTAAGATAAACTGCTTTTGTATATATAATCGTATAGCCTAATATAGAAACAATTTATGAAGAAATGTAAAGGATAAGCTGAACGAAAAAAGAATGATCCTCCTGCTGGATCGTCAGGCGATGTTTGTTGGCATAAAAATGTTCCAATAGACGTTTAACATTTTTAAGACCTGTTCCTGTTCGGTGTTGTTCGGTTGACTGTGTAGCTATGCTATTCTTTACATTTAATACACAGGATGTTGGCGTTAGAATGACTTCAAAACTTAATTGGGAGGGCTCTATTGTGCTTAATCCATATTTGAACGCATTTTCAACAAAAGGAAGCAACACAAATGCGTGTATCGTTTTAGGGTGTTCTAGCCCCGCATAGTGTTCACTGATCGAACAATTTGGGCCAGTGCGTAGCTTTTGGAGATTGATAAAATCTTGTATAGCCTGAATTTCGATCTTGATGTCAATCGTATCACTATGCCGTTCATCCATATAATAACGCATTAATTGCGAAAGACGATGAATACTACTCGCGACGGCATCATCGTTGGTCAATGCTAATGCATAAATATTATTTAAGGTGTTGAATAAAAAGTGGGGGTGGACCTGGGCTTTTAAGAAGGAAAGTTCGGCCTTCATCCGGTCTTGTTCGACCAATTGCATCTTTTGCTGAGTTTCCATCCAGTAGGTTACGATTCTATAGAGTGCGGCAAGGCTAATGGTTAACAGGAAAATATACACGGAAGCAATATCGATGGGTTGTGGCCGTTGTCCCGGGGTCTGCCCCGGACCTCGGTCTGGGGAATGCCTAGCAGATGGCGGCGGTGGAAAATCAGGGTGATGCCTAGACGAAAATTCTCTTTCTCCAGGGGTAGGTAATTGCTGACGTCCAATATGCATCAAGCGATCGAAGGGCTGAAGATAACAGGCTAATAACAAGCCTGTCAAAATAATGGAGATTCCGTAACTGATAAATTTTCGTTTTCTTATCGCATAAGGAATTAGCAGGTAAGCATTGACATAGAATAGGATTAAAAAACAGCCTGTGAAAATCCAAAATGCCGGCGCAAAAAGTATTTCCTTAATTTCCAATTGACCGTTGTTAAAAAATAATACTGGAAAGGATAAGAAAATAAGCCAGGCGAGTCCATGGATCAATATGGAGATTTGTTTTTGTCCTAAGATACGTTTTGATGTGCTATCAGCCGATTTGTCCATGGAGCTTGCAATTTTAGCTTTTATTAAAGGGGACTCTGATCTTAAAAATACACAAAAAGATTAGATCGTATTTTTAAAATGTTAAAATACACATCTCATTTTATAATAGTTCATTTAAATGGAAAGGAATAATGGTCAATTATTGCTGTTTTTTTACACAATCGATTGATATACATTTCCTTTCTTTTTCTGTAAATCTAAGCCTTATCTTCATCAAATAATCCAGTTTCACAAACCGATACCATCTTTATTCAATAGTAAAGTGCAACAGAAAGATAGCTGATAAATTGAGTTTCAGAACAACTAAAGGAGTTTGGTTTCGTGAAGTATTCGAGTATAGCAGCATCTCGAATGCATGGCAAGCATTAATAACCGCAGGTAGTATAACTAGCCTAGGTTTGATATATAAATTGATAAAAAAAATAAAGTATGAAAAGAAAACACTTTATCCAGTATCTCTTTATGGGAGCTTTATCCTGTCTTTCGATAAGCAGTATAGCGCAAACAGTAGGGAAGACTTATGCCGTACCACTTGCCGGGAATGCTTTCATTACCGCAGGACAAGCTGGTGAAGCGGAAATTTCCGGTCGTAATGGCCTTGTAAAATGGTCAAGCGATCAGGAAGTGGTATCGGTTTATTTTAGGGCTCAAAAGGCGGGGAAATTGACTTTGAAACTGAAGGCAAAAAACGATGCTGGAAAATCCAAAATAGCAGTAGACGCTTTAGGAAAAAAGACGATCGTGAATGTGGAAAGTATTGAGCTGTCGGAAACAGCGCCTCTGTCGATTGATGTAAAATCGCCCGGTTACGTTCAGGTTAATTTAAAAGGCTTAAGTAAATCGGGAAGCAATTTTGCCGATGTAACCGAATTGCTTGTGAGCGGCGAAGCGGCTTCGGAAGGTCTTCTATTTTCCAATGATCCTGAGTATTACTATTGGTCCAGAAGAGGCCCTTCTTGTCATCTCAATTATACTGTTCCTACGGAGGGTAACGTTAGTTACTATTATAACGAAGTAACCGTCCCTCAAGGAGAAGATAAAGTTGGTTCCTATTTTATGGCGAATGGTTTTGGCGAAGGCTACTTTGGTATACAGGTTAATTCAGAAACCGAGCGACGTATCTTATTTTCCGTCTGGAGTCCATTCCACACAGATGATCCGAAAAGTATTCCAGATGAGCAAAAAATCCATCTACTAAAAAAAGGAAAGGATGTGCATTCGGGTGAGTTTGGAAATGAAGGGTCAGGCGGACAGAGTTACCGTAAGTACTTTTGGAAAGCAGGGGTAACCTATAAGTTTCTCTTGAAAGGCGTGCCCGATGGAAAAGGGAATACTGATTATACGG
The DNA here is from genome assembly GCF_014170215.1 of Sphingobacterium sp. UME9. NCBI lineage: Bacteria > Pseudomonadati > Bacteroidota > Sphingobacteriia > Sphingobacteriales > Sphingobacteriaceae > Sphingobacterium > Sphingobacterium sp. UME9. The sequence goes on from NZ_LZZP01000002.1 coordinate 22,131, forward strand.
CTTGGTTTTTTGTACCCGAAGAGAATGCATGGAATGTGATCGCAAGCTTCAAACGTCCGCAGACAAACACCTACCTGAAACGATTCCATAGTTTCTTAGAGAACTTTAGTCCTAATCAAGGCTACCTGGGTAGAAAGGTTGAGTTTGGCAATCAATGGGTCTATGATGGACAATGGAAAGCTGTACAGGAGGCTTCTTTCAGTGTCGATAATACGTATCGTGCAAATCAACGCATTGATGCAATCGGCGGCATTACCAAAAACGGATACTTCCTTAGAAATGGTGGTTTCTTTAATGACGTTGTTAAGCCAGGAAGTAAGTTTGAATTCCGAAATAAAAATAATGCACCGAAAATTGATTTTGACAAACTGCCTTAATCAAAGAGGAATAAAGACAATGTCTTTTTGTCGCTCAAAGTTTGTCCTAAATACAAAAGAGTCACATTTTAATGCGACTCTTTTGTGTTTAGGACAGCCCTCAATTTATTTTTCAGACAGTTTGATATCACGTTCTACCGAAACATTATCTCCAGTAACAGCATTACCATCCTTATCCACTAGAGTCAATTTTACTTTATTGTTGCCCATTGGCAGCCCTTTTATCTCATATGGCCCCCATTTGTCCAATGTAAATGTCTGGCCATTGATATCTGCAATTACCTTGTTGCCGTCTGGAGCAAGTTTGGTATTGACTACGTAAAAATCTAACAGGAGATTTTTTGTTTCAGCTCCTTTATACTCACCTTTAGGTCGCGAATAGAAAAGTGATGGTTCCTTTGGTGTTGCATCTGTCGTCAATTTACCCGTTGCATCAATCTTAAATTTTACCAATTTAGAAGCTTCAGTGGTTTTTATGGATTCATGATAGGATCTTGATAAAAATGAGAGCAGGTAATGTTCCGAATTTAACGGTACTGTTACGGAGTTCTCGGGTTTGTAAAGAGCCGTGTAAGGTTTATTGTCTAAAATAAAATGGATATGTTGGCCATCATGCGAATTTGCCATATGGGCAGCATGGGCATCATCGGTCATCTCAGTCAATTTGAAATTCTTAATCGCATATTTTACAGTTACTTTTGCGGAGTCTGTTCCTACCTTTTCTGCAGTGATCGAGGCAATCTGCAGATCAGCTCCAGGAAATTCTTTCGAGTCTGCAATAGGACTAACGGTGATTGAGTCCATTTTTTGTGCAGTATTTGTGTCGATACTGCTGCTTGAGTCAGCTCCACCTGTACTTTTTGTAGAAGAGTTGTTACACCCAATAGCGCCTACCAATAGCGCTATTGCAGCAGTAATACCTGTAATTCTGTAATACTTCATAATTTTTTTGTTTAAATTTTTAATCATTCAGCATCTTAAGTAACAGTCTATGTTCCTATTTTGTTTGTAATAAGGTTAAAAATAGGCCGTTTGGGCTACTCATTGAAGTTTAATACACAATGAATTAAATATTTTTTAAAAAATAGTCATATTAGATGTAATAAATCGATCTGCTGAAATGTCTTGATTATATAAAAGGCACGGGTGATATTGAGATGGAGCATAAGCCGATTAAAAATTAAAATAGAGTAAGTCTCAATATTGACGATAACATGAATCAAGAGCAATTTAAAAATACCGTTTTCATCCATAAGGATAAGCTATTTCGCTTTGCGAAACGGATCTTGATTGATGATGACGAGGCTTTTGATGCGGTACAAAATGTGATGATGCGGTTGTGGCAATTAAAAGATCAGTTGCTTCAATACAAAAATATGGAAGCCTTCTGCATGCAGAGTGTGAAAAATGAAGCACTCAATCGTTTAAAAAGAGATAAGGTCCGGGCGGATTTTGTTGAACAGCATCAGGTTGTTGCGATGACCGAACATACCGTTGGGAATACGAAAGAAATTATTCTGGAGATGATCAATTCTCTTCCCGAAAAACAACGGCTTGTTATGCATCTGCGCGATGTTGAGGATTATGACATCGATGAAATCGGTGAAGTATTGGAGATGGGGGAGTCAGCAGTCAGAGTTAATCTGATGCGTGCAAGACAGAAGGTAAAAGAACAATTGACAAAATTATTCGATTATGAAACCACGCGGATTTATTCAGGTAAAAAATAAACCCGATTGTTTCATCTTCTTTGAAAATAAGATATACAGTGATGAAAGATAAGAAATTAAAAGAATTGGAAGAGAAGTACTTTAATGGCCAGTCGTCATTAGAGGAAGAAAGAGTATTGAAAAACTCGGATAATGCTTTTTTTCAATCATTGAATCAGGAAAAAAATAAGACAATGGACTGGTCCTTTGAGGACTTCCAAAGTGAGATCAATGATGATAAGAAACGTATTGTGTGGTGGAATAATAGCTGGATAAAATATGCAGCAGCAGCCATGTTGGTAATGGCTATTGGAATTGCACTATTCCTAAATCAGGAATCAGCAATACAAGGACCTGTGCTCGCCAAAAAAGAAATGAGTGAGTCGAAGCCTGCCGATAAGAAGCTGCTTGACGATCAAAATATAGAAATAACAGCTCCCAAACTTAATGATGAGGTAAGTGCGGAGGACAGTGGAAAGGCGATGCGAACAGCAGAAACTTTTAAACGTCCAAAAGTAAAAAAACAGGCCAAAGATTGGATAGTGAAGAAAGAAGTCGTGACTGAAAGTTCGGAATTGACAACAGAAGAGTCCTACCGGGCAGATTATGTTGTTTTGAATGGGAAACCTGTCGTGAATGAACAGGAAGCTGTTGAACTGACCCTAAAATCTTTGGGCTTACTGGCAAATAATCTGGAAAATGGTGTAGATAAAGCAATGAATATAAAACAAATGTCAATAACGATTAACTAAAATAAAATGAAAGGTTTTTTAATAGCTTGCCTTCTACTTGTAGCAAGTATGGCAAATGCACAAATTTCAAAATTGGATAAACTTTTTGAACAATATCAAGGAAAGAAAGGTGTAACGACACTCAAGATTGGGGCGCCGATGTTCAAACTATTGGGTAATTTGAAAATAGACGATGAGGATATGCAGACAATTACACCACTGCTTAAGAATGTTAAATCGTTGCGGATGCTGATTGTTGAGGATGGAGAAGATAAAGCTTTAACAGGTATTATTCGGGGGGCGGTGTCTAATTTAAAATATGAAGAGCTTATGTCACTCAACAGTGATGGACAAGATATCCGATTCATGGTAGAAAATATGTCCGCAAATGCCGATATCCTAAACAATCTGTTACTTACAATCAATGGAGATGGGCAAAACCTATTTATGATCCTGGACGGGGCTATACCGTTGAAAGATGTGACTAGCTTGGTCAACGAAGGGAATAATAAAGTGAATAAGAACAAAGGAGATAACAACAAAAAGTAGAAAATTATGAAAAGATTACTAACCTTGTTGTGCCTAGTTGGCGTTCTTTTCTCCATGCAATCATGCATGATAAAAAAAGCGTCCAATATGGACTTCGTCAGTCGGTCTAATGTATCTGACGATGCTGAGATTGTTGCGATTAATTTACCGATGTGGTTAACAAAACCCTTTATGAAAAAAGCCTTAAAGGATGATAATGATGAAGATACTCGTGCAATGGCCGAAATTGTAAAGAAATTGAAGAAGTTCAGAATGCTGACACTGTCAAATAATGATAAAATAAAGAATGCGCGTATTTTGGACGATTACCATAAGTTTTTAAAGAAAAATAAATTTGAGGAACTTCTGGTTATTAACACCGATGGCCAGGAAATTTCGCTAAATGCTCGTATTGATAAGAACAATGTCATTCAGCGGGTTTCTTTATTGGTCCATGATGATGAAGATGAAAGTGTATTTATGGATATCAAAGGTAAGTTTTCGTTGGATGAACTTATCGCCGGATTAAATAAGATGAAATCCAAAGATAAGAAGTTGGCAAACAAACTTTAATAAGTACGTTGATTCAAACCGAAACTTCCACTAACCTATAAAAAAAGCCCTCCAGTAATATACTAGAGGGCTTTTTTTAAAGTAGTTTGATTTTTATGCGCTAAAGACAATGTCCAACGCATCAAAAATATGTTTTTTTGCCAGGTCAAGATCCGCTGCTGTATGTGCATCAGAAACAAAACCTACTTCATAGCCTGAAGGGCCAAAATAAACGCCGCGATTTAACAACTCGCGGTGCATAATTTTATAAGATTCCATCGATTTAGGATCGATTTCACTCGCTTTTTTAATTTCTTGCTGTTCTGTAAATGCAAACCAAAAAATAGAAGCAACATGGAAAAGTTGAACTTTATATCCTTTCTCGGCAATATAAGTACGCATATCATTGACGAAAGCCTCTGTTTTGGCATTTAAATTTGTGTAGAAATCCTTTTGAGCCAAGATACCCAATGCAGCAATGCCGGCAGCCATAGCAACTGGATTTCCGGATAAAGTTCCTGCTTGGTAAACTGCACCATCAGGAGATATACAGGCCATCAATTCTTTTGAGGCTCCATAAGCACCGACAGGCATTCCGCCACCAATAATTTTACCGTAGGTAATAATATCAGGTTGTACATCATAGTAAGCTGAAGCACCTTCAAAACCAACACGGAATCCTGTGATCACTTCATCCATAATCAACATTGCACCATGTTCTTTGGTGATATTACGTAAGAAGTGAACATACTCCTTAGATTGCAACAATAAGCCATTGTTTGCAGGTATACCCTCAATGATAACTGCCGCAATCTGATCTTTAAACTCTGCAAAAGCAGCTTCTAAAGCTTGCTTATCGTTTAATTCGATAACAATGGTTTCGTCTGCAAATGCTTTAGGTACACCGGCCGAAGATGTCTCACCAAAGGTTACCAGGCCAGAACCAGCTTTTACCAAAAGAGAATCGGAGTGCCCATGATAACAGCCATCAAATTTGATGATCTTATCACGTTTCGTATAGCCTCTAGCCAAACGGATAGCAGACATTACAGCCTCGGTGCCAGAACTGACAAAGCGAATTTTCTCAATAAATCGATTGTTTTCGATAATCAACTCAGCTAGTTGGTTCTCCAACGCAGTAGGAGCGCCAAAACTTAAGCCTTTCCCGAGTTGTGCCGCTACTGCTTCACGAACTTGATCATTATTGTGCCCTAAAATTAGGGGACCCCATGAACAACAAAAATCGATGAATTCATTGCCGTCCGCATCCCAAAGATGCGCCTTATCGCCACGTTCAATAAATAATGGGGTACCATATACGGATTTGAAGGCCCTAACAGGAGAGTTTACGCCTCCAGGGAAATATTGTTTTGCTTTTTCAAATAGCTCAGCAGATTTTGCTCTTGAAATATCAGGTGCTTGCATAGTCTATGTATTTGAATGCGAAGTTATCTTTTTTTGAGAAGATAAGTCTCATAGAAACGTAAGGAATCCATAATAGCCTGATATTAGCTATTTAAATTGAGTAATAGTTTCCTTTTTTAGCAATTGTATTTCTTGTTTATTGACAAACAGGATAATCTCATTGGCCGATTTAATTTCAATCTCAAAAGCCGTCTTATTATCATTATATTTTCCAAAAAGGCTTGGACTAAAAAAGTACCCACTGAATTTTTTGCTATCTAATATTGCAAAATTGCCCACTTTTTGATGAACTGAAGTTGGGGGACTTTGATGGTTTGAATTTGAAAAGGTGAAAAAGGCGTCGCCATTCTTATTAAATATGATTGATTTCAATTTAGCGTTGGCCGCAATCCAATTGCCTTCTAAAAAGGAGTAAAATGTATGTTCATGTACGGAAGGAGCCGATAACAGGAAACTGCTGATTATAATACTTTTTAACATAATAAGGTGGATTATAATTTTCTGTTTGACCGCAATGTAATAAAAAGGTTTAAATAATATTTTAAAAAAAGCAGAAGCTCGGAAATGAATTCCCGAGCTTCTGTTAGTTATATTCCGATTATCGAAGATAATTTGGAAGTTGTTAAATAAAACCTTTCTCCAATACTTCTTTGGAATGGTAGGATAAGATTGCAGTAGCGCCAGCACGTCTGAAGCTCAATAACGTTTCTAGAATGACACGTTCGTCTAACCAGCCGTTTTGAATAGCCGCCTTTAACATCGCATATTCTCCGCTGACATTATATACCGCAATTGGCAGATCGAAGTTGTCTGCAAGAAGTTTAACGATATCTAAGTAGGGAAGTCCTGGTTTTACCATCAGAAAATCTGCTCCTTCCTGTGCATCGAGCTGTGCTTCGATAAGCGCCTCTTTTGCATTGGCAGGATTCATCTGGTAGGTCTTTTTATCGCCATGCTTGGGCGCCGAGCCTAAGGCATCTCTAAAAGGACCATAATAGGCCGAAGCATATTTTGCCGTATAGGACATCAAAGAAACGTTTGTAAAACCATTATGGTCCAATAGCTCACGGATGTAACCGATGCGACCATCCATCATATCTGATGGAGCAATGATATCTGCACCTGATTGCGCATGTGCCAAAGCCATCTTGCCCAATACCTCTAATGTCTCATCGTTTAGGATCTCACCGTTTTCGACAATTCCATCGTGCCCATCACTGCTGTAAGGGTCCATAGCAACATCCGTTACGATACAAGCTTCCGGAAAATTTTTCTTTACGGCTGCAATCGCACGTAAGTATAAACTTCCATCACGGTAGCTTTCTGTAGCATATTTGTCTTTTAAGGACTCTTCAATGTTAGGGAAAAGATCAAATGAGCGTAAGCCCAACTTTAGGCAACTTTCCACTTCTTTCAATAGATTGTCTATTGAATAGCGATAGATGCCAGGCATCGATTTAACCTCAGTTTTTTGATTTTGCCCATCGACGATAAAAAGTGGGAAAATCAAATTTGACGCGTCTAAACGTGTCTCTTGAATCATGTCGCGAATCACGGCAGATTTACGATTTCTTCTCGGACGTTGTAACATTATATTAAGATTATTTATGATCTATGTTGTTTATTTCAAAGTCAGTGGAATCGTTTACCGACGTTGAAATACAAACTACTTTATACGATTCTAATACTCCAATCCAAAAACGGCTTCAGAAAGGCCTATTTCATCTGGAGAATAAGGAAGTGTATAAGGGACATTCATCTCATCAAACTTTGCACCGGTAGAGCGACCAATACAAATTACTTTCTGGCCCGGTTCCAATAAATTATCCGCAAAATAAGCTTCCACATTGCTTGGACTGGTAAAGACCAATACCTCCGCATTGGATGGATCTACATTTTCTTCTAAGACAGTTTCGTATACCGGTATATTGATGATTTTCGTCTCTGAGCTTAATGCTTTTTGGATCGTTTCCAAAGATTCTTTCGCACGTGGAATAAGGACGGTACCACCATTGGCCAATTCAGCAAATTTCTTCGCAATTTCATCCATATTGATACCCTCACTGTCGCCAGAGAAATCAGCAACGCGGTCATATTTACGCAAAATCTCTTCCGATCCGCGGCCAATGACACCTATCTTGGTCTTTTTGCTCAAACGAGGCTCTAAATTGAAAAAGTGCTCAATACCATTTTTGCTTGAAAATATAATCCAATCAACGTGTTTTAGGATAAAAGGATCCAATTTATTGATAATAGGGAATATTTTGATCAAAGAGCGGCCCTCAATAGTAATATTGTGTTTGGCCATTGCTCTTGCGAAATAGGAATTTTCGTCTACCTCTCGGGAGATAAATACAGATTGTGGCAGCTTTCTATCCTTTGCATACTTATTGAAAATGCGCTCCGCTAAACGTGTCGCATCGGTATCTCTAAGGTAAACACGGTCAGGGAAATCTTCACTTGTTTCAGCAATAGAGGCCCAAGCTTCATATTCATCACCGCTTTTGCGGCAATAACAGCCAAGTGGCGCATGACATCCTGCGTCAAATTTATTTAATACCAAACGTTCTACGGAGATTGTTTGTGCTACTTCTTCATTGTTCAAGGGCTGTAAAGCGTCAAAAAGTTCCTTGTCAACTTCACGGATCTGAATAGCAAGTACCCCTTGCGCTGGTGCCGGGATAATTTCAACGGGAGGAATCTCCTCGACATGAAAATCTGTAATATCCATTTCAATACGGCTAATACCTGCCTTTGCAAGTACTATGGCATCATATTGCTCATCACGTAGTTTCTGGATTCTTGTCTGCAAATTACCACGGAGATCGTCAAATTCTAGATCAGGACGTAGTGCCGAGATCTGCGCTTTTCTACGGTTAGATGATGTTCCAACAGTCGCATTGTGCTTTAATGAAAGACGTTTTTTGATATCCACACAATCTTTGTGGATAATCAATAATTCAGCTGGATCTTCGCGCTCAGAAACCGCTGCAATGATCAATCCTGGAGGGTTGACCGTAGGTAAATCTTTGTGTGAGTGTACAGCTAAATCAATGGTGCCACTTAAAAGTTCCTCTTCAAGCTCTTTAGTGAAAAATCCTTTGCCTTCTAATTTATCCAAACGAAGGTGTTGAATGATATCACCCTGTGTTTTAATGACTTTTAATTCTGCTTCAATTCCGATTTCTGCCAATCGATCTTTTACAAAATTTGCCTGCCACATGGCAAGAACGCTTCCCCGGGTACCAATAATTAGTTTTCTATTCACGTTAATTTTACTTTACCTATTAAAACAATCACAAAGATGTTCCACCGGTAGCTACGTATTCAACTAGCACAGAATGTGTTTTAATTCAATTGAGCCCCGGAAAATGAACAATTTCGGAAAAATGTGTTTAATACCATTTATCAAAGCAAAAATAAATAAATGAAAGGAATATGTTGACACGTTACTGTCATTATATGTCAGGAAATAATTGATAAACCGAAATTTAAAGGAAACAGTCAAAGGATAGCTCCGTAGGAGGGGAGCAGAATCCATTCAAGAACTAGGGATCGTTTTTTAGTTTTTTTCCGTTTCTGGAGTTTTAACCAAAATTTCTTTCGCCATAACCATTGGAACCTTGATATATTTCTTTTCCATATAGTTGATGACTTTTTCCAAAACTTCTCTCGCTTCGGGAGTTAGGGCTTGAACCTCTTGGGCAAAAACCTCATTTAGAGCGAATGATTTAATTTCTTTAATTTTTTCAGGAACCTCACGCATAGCAACTTCTACACGTCGCTGTTTGATTAAAGGTAAAAATTCTTGGATATTGTCCTGGATAATCTTTTCGGCACTCTCCAATTCATTATAACGCTCTTGGATGTTTTTCTCCGCAATAGCTTGTAAGCTGCTTACTTCGATATAATGAATCAGATTATTTTGGAGAACTTCAGCATCAACATCATTCGGAACGGCTAAGTCAATAATAATCTTCTTATCAGTCTCTCCATTTAATAACGATTGATAAAGTGTGTTGTCAATAATGGAGGTAGGCGCACCTGTACAAGTAATCAGAATATCAAAACCTTCTTTGTACTGATCAATATCAGCCAAGGGGTAAGCTTCAGCATTTAATTCTTCAGCTAGGGCCTTTGCATTCTCCAGTGTGCGGTTGAAAATAACGAACTTCGCTTTTTGGTTCTTTTGGAAATATTTCGCTAAATTCTGATTAGTTTCTCCAGAACCGATGATGATGATTCTAGGGTTTTCAACCAGTTTTAGTTCGCGCAATTTGCGGTAGGCAAGAGAGACAACGGAAATTGGGTTTCTGGAAATTTTAGTATAGGTGTATACTTCTTTAGCTGTTTTTACGAGACGATCCATCATCAGACGTAGAAAATCTCCAGTAAAACCGGCTTCTCTACAACGATCATATGCGCGACGTACCTGTGCCAAAATTTCTTTTTCACCAACAACAAGACTTTCAAGAGAACATGACATCCGAAGCAGGTGATTTAAAGCATCCATACCCTCGTATTTGTTGACCTGTCCTAAATAACATTGTAGTCTTTCCTGAGGTACACAGAAGTTCAATTTTCCCATAAAATCAGCAATGAATTCATGGGTCAATTCGTGAGCACCATAAAATACAAACTCTACTCGGTTACAAGTACCAATATAAAAGATCTCCGGAATGTCTAGGCTATGCTTTAGATTGATGAGACGACTTTCTAAATCCTCATTGCAGATCACTAGATTACCTAGATCTTTTAGTTCGACATGTTTATGAGTAAACGCTAATACTTTAAGATTTTTCAAAGCTCTAATCCCTCGCTTATATTTAACGGTACAAATGTAGCTTAAAAGCTTTGTGCTTGTGTCAAAAATCTGTCAAAGGGATTAATTTAGAAAGATTTTAAATAGCTGTTTTTTTTATTTAAGTTATTGTATTGTAGTTTATTATGTTGTTGTTCGGTGCTAAATGATTTTCGTCACGATCTGTCGTGACGAAAATTTTAAGCTATAAAATACGATAAACTACTCTTTAGTACCCGTATTTGTCCTTGCAGAGTCGATGGTGACATCTTCCAATTCTTCTACATAAGGCTCCTCTTCAGAAGTAGTAGCTTCTTGAATTTCACTATCGCTATATTGGTAATAGCTGTCGAAGGTCTTGCTGCTTTTATTGTAAATCAATGCGTACTTGGAGTTTTTATTCTTGACAATAATTCCATCGGCAGGAGCGGGCACTAACTTCATCTCATCCATAAAAATTTTCTGTCCCTTTTTGAAGCTGTTGATGAGTGGCAGTTCGCTTGAATATTCCTTCCAGAATAAAATATCGCCTTTTGCCGATATAATCCAGATGGCACTGCTCTGGTAGTCGTTCTTTTCTACTAGGAAAGCCATTTCTTTATTCCAACTGTCAGAATCGTTGCGATCTGTAAAGTTCCCATAGCAGAAAACAGATTTAGCCCGATCTTTTATCCGAGTAAACTTGTATATAGGTTTATCATCTACAGGTTCTAGGTAGTTATTACCCATAAATATCTTTGTAATCCCCCTTCTATAGCGTAATGGGATGTTGTCGTATTCCGGAAGAGTGAAGATTGCATTATTCCAATGTTGATAGTCCTCTAATGAACTCCATCCATCAGCATCTTCCAGGTCTTTGGGATCGGCATTGTCAAATCCGACGGCAGCCGTAGCAGCGCTATCTACCTGCAAGCCGTCGAAAGCTTGTCGCTGGCTATAATTGTAATATCCGCCACCCGCTAGGATAACCAATAGGACGACGCCAATAATGATATATACCCTTTTCTTTTTATTTGGCTGTGCAGGTTGTTCCGCAGCGATTTCTTCAACTTCTCTTTTCATGTTTATTATTCGGCTTAATGCTAAAAATTATACTCATCTCTTTTAAACAAGTAAAAAAAAGGCTATAAATGCTTGATGGTCTTTTGATTAGCTTTATTTTTTATTTGTTCTAAGCGTTAATTGCGCTTAAAAATAGAATAATTTTTCAAAAAGTGAAATACAAGTTATATATGTGTCAATATTCAACTTATATTCGTAGCAGTTTTAAAGGAATTTGAATCATGATTATTATCAAAAAATACTTTGCCATCGTTGGACTAGTCATTTCTTTTTTGTCCAGCATGACGCCGTTCTTAAAAGTGCCTATTAAAGGAAATTGGAATTTATATCAGGTAGATGCCTATTTATTCTTTATTACATTACTTATTCTGGGGGTGACGGCCCTTTTATTTTTTGTTCGTGCAGTTCGAGCTTATCAATGGATGACTCGATTAGCCGCCTGTTGGTACTTGTTGAGTATAACAGCTGTCTGGTTTAAAATCAATAATTATTTCGGTTGGGGATTTGCCGATAAATTGCTTTCTAAATCCTTACACATGCGCTGGGGCTGGATTGTCTATTTGATTGGAATCTTACTATTATTGTTGAGTACCAAGAAGGTTTCTGCGACAGCTGAATAAAATAAAGCCGTTTGCCAAACAAAAAATAAGCTAGATGAAATTCATCTAGCTTATTTTTTGTTTGGACGATGCGGTACGAAATGACTTTTCAGCTTGTCCAGTCCTAAATCCTCTTCAATCTTATCCAGTTCGTAGGACCATATTTTTTCATCCAAAATTTCGTTAAGGACTTTTGGATTAGTAAGATCTACAGGACGTACACGTTGTTCCCTGTTGATTGGTGAGGTCAGTTCCTGCAAACTGCCGCTATGCCGTATGATCTGAAAACGGAAGGTAGGCCATTTCCCAACATTTGCAAAGTTGCCTGTATAAAACTGCATAGAGTCGTGCGGCGGTATCTTATTACTGAAAATACCTTTCACTTTATTCGCTGTCGCTTCAGATACGGATACCAGGAGCTCAAAGCTGGTTTCATTGATGATATGTAATTTGGCAAGTCCATCTTTGTGATCTCCCGAGATTGCCAAAAGTATTCCTTTTTCGATAAATCGATGTGGTGTCAGTGGTGTCGCATGCTGGTCAAGTTCATCATCTGCGCGACGCATATTACCGAAGACAAGGGTGATTTTATCCATTGGCACCGGAATCTCAAAACCAGTGTCGTCTGTAACGCCTACAATATCGTTGGGCTGCATGGATGTGATATGCCCTTCAATGGGTTCATCGACAAACCGTACTAAGTCGCCTATTCTAAATTTCATGTTTACTTTACTTTTGTGTCAATAATATATAGTAGCTTTTCAAGATCCGAGTGATCATTGTACAAATGAAATCCGACACGGATGCCCGAACCTCGGGGAAAGCATTTTATACCCTCATCCAGGAGAGTTTTATAATAGTCGGGGTTGATCTGAATATTGAAAATATTGCTCTGCGGACGTCTATTGATGATGCTGTCCAATAACAGTTTTCTGTCGGCAAGTTCAGCGCGGACATCTTCGATCAATTTTTGGGTATAGGCCACTGTTTCGGCAAATCCCCATTCCTCCAATTGAAGAAGAGACTGCTGTAGCGTTCCGTGGGACAGGGTGTCCAAATGCCCTGGTTCAAAACAGAGTTGTACCACAGATTTATTCATCCATTGATTGTTGAGGAAGCTGTAATTTTTTTGGATATCCGCATAAAGCATCGCTTTGAGTCTTTCGCTTAGGAGAACAAAACCATTACCAAAGCCTGCCATAAGCCATTTGTATCCACTTGATAATACGGCGTCAAAGCCCGAAAGTGCGAAATCAAAAAGATCCGTCCCTAAATATTGGGTGCCGTCGCCTACAATCAACAACTCGGGATGCTGATGCTTTAATTCCTGTATGAAGGATAGATCTATTTTTAACCCCGAAATATATTGAACAATAGAAAGGATAAGGACATCTGGTTTGAATGTTGCTATTGTGTCCAATAAGTTCGTTTCCAGTTGTTCGTCCATCGTGACAAATTGGTGTTCAAAACCACTTAATATCGTCGGAAAATTAACGGAAGGATAATCATTATTCAGTAATAAAACCTTAGCTTGTTTTGGTAAACCTGCCAATAGCGCATTGAAGGCAAAGGAAAAACAACTTGATAAGAAGACATTTTGGGAAGGGCAATTGAAAAATTTGCCGAGCGTATCCCGACAGGCATCTAAAGTTGCGCCTTGCTGTTCGCGTAAGGTGGTGTTCGAGTCAAAGAAATCTTGGTCTCTTTTTGCACGCCAGGCCTTTGTTTCACGTGAAAGTAAGCCGGATCCTGGTGTGGTGAGGTAAGTTACCGCTGAAGCGATGTCAAAATGTTTACGATAGAGACTACTCATGTCTTTGGTCTTTTGTTAGTATTGCTAAATAATCTGTCAAGGAGAGGTATTCTCCGCCCATGCTTTCCAAATGATCCGTGTGAAATTGGCAATCAATTAACCGAAGTTCAATTTCTTGGGCGAGATAAATCAGGGCCGCTTTCGAAGCGTTGGCCACTTTTGAAAACATGCTTTCGCCACAAAAGACGCCATTGATTAACACACCATAAAGCCCCCCAACCAGTATACTATCTTGCCAAACTTCCACCGAATGTGCATAACCTAGCTCAGCAAGATTACTGTATGCTTCGATCATGTCCTGTGTTATCCAGGTTCCAGTCTGATCTTTTCTATTCATAGTCGCGCAAAGCTGAATGACTTCTTTAAAGCTGCGGTCTATCGATAAGGAAAATGTTTTTTTCCGGAGAACATTCGTCATGCTCTTGCTGATCTTTATCTTGGACGGATCGATCACAAATCGGGGGTTTGGGGCATACCAAAGTATTGGGCTATCATCGCTGAACCACGGGAAAATTCCGTTACTATAGGCCAGTAGCAAACGATCTACCGAAAGATCTCCACCTACGGCGAGTAAACCATCTTCTTCTGCATAGCTTGGGTGTGGAAACTCCAGCCTTTTAGTATCCAGTTCAAATACCATGGTTATTTAACATGCTACGATAGATGGCATTATTCTGGTTGACGCGGTTCTTTGCCTATTTCTTCAAATAGTTTATCCATGTGTTCAACATATTCGTTGGTATCATCGAGGAAGAACTCCAATTGAGGAACAATCTTTACCTGGTTCTTAATTTTTGCACCCAATTTGTAGCGTATTTCAGATGTTTTGGAACGAATGGCCTTAATATCCTCCTGTGCCGTTTTTGTGTTTAAAAAGCTCACGTAAACGCGGGCAATTGCTAAATCCGGCGTAACACGAACCCGTGTAACCGTAATAAATGCTCCAGGAGCCCATGAATTACCTTCGCGTTGAAATAATGCTGCTAAATCCTGTTGAATCACCCCAGCAAAACGTTGCTGTCTCTTGCTTTCTGTTCCCATCGTATACGTTTTATGTTGAATATTCTCAATTATGTCAAACAAAAATAGCCAAAATTTCAATTAAAAGAGAAATTTGGTTCGACCTCTTGCCGCTTACTTGACAAAAAATATACAATAAACCATCGATTGGTAGCGAATGGATTACAGCTTTGAAAACACTAAAATAAGCAGCACAAGAAAAAAGGCACATCTTGGTTTGACGTGCCTTTAAATTTCGATTCACAATTGGTTAGGTAATTTCTTTCAAGTTTTAAGACTTTGGGGTCTATCATATTTGGTTTGAAATTTCGGTGTATTTAAAGCGGTAAGTATTTACTAACCTTACCATCTTCTATTTTTTCATCTCCCTTACACTACAAACATAGGAATACTTAAAAAACTGACAAAATAACTTTTAAAAATAAAGTGAGTGGTTACTTATAATGTGTGTTTATCGCGATTTAACAAACTTTTAACATTTAATTTTTTTTGTAACGGCACTTTTTTTTCACCCGATTTTTTGTTTTTCATCAAATTGTCCGAGCAAAATGTATGCAATCTTTGCATTGATATAACCATTTGCAATTGGTATTTTTGTAAAAATTGTATGTGATAGAATTATCAGGAGCTTCAATCAACGCTAAACCGACCAAAGGCTTTTGATAATAACAGGATCAAAAAGAAATTATACGAATGAAAATCTGGCAAAAAAATATAGATGTCGATTCTTTTGTAGAATCGTTTACGGTGGGCAATGACCGCGTAATGGACCTGCAACTTGCTGCTGCGGATGTTTTGGGTTCATTGGCCCATACACGCATGTTGAATAGCATAAATCTGATGACCGATGAGGATCTAGTGCTTGTACAAAAAGAACTGAAAAATATCTATAAAGAAATTTTAGCCGGTGACTTTCGTATTGAGGACTCGGTAGAAGATGTGCATTCACAGGTTGAAATGCTGCTTACACAGCGTATTGGAGAGGCAGGTAAGAAAATTCACTCCGGCAGATCCCGTAATGACCAGGTTTTGGTCGATCTAAAATTATACTTCCGCTCAGAGATTCAGCATATCATCCAGAATACGGAAGCTCTTTTTAATGAATTGATCCAACTCAGCGAGCGATATAAGCATATTTTGATTCCTGGATACACGCACTTGCAGATTGCTATGCCTTCATCGTTTGGATTATGGTTTGGTGCTTACGCAGAAAGCCTTGTTGATGATCTGGAGATGATGCGTGCAGCCTGGAAGGTTTGTAATAAGAATCCTTTAGGATCTGCTGCAGGCTATGGATCATCTTTTCCATTAAATAGAACGATGACGACGCAATTGCTGGGATTTGAAGACCTAAATTACAATGTGGTTTATGCACAGATGGGGAGAGGTAAGACCGAACGTATCTTGGCACAGGGCATGAGTTCCATCGCGGCGACATTGGCTAAATTTGCAATGGACGTATGTCTGTATATTAATCAAAATTTTGGCTTTATCTCCTTTCCAGCACATTTAACTACGGGATCGAGCATCATGCCGCATAAAAAGAATCCAGATGTCTTTGAGTTGATCCGTTCACGCTGTAACAAGATACAGGCATTGCCAAATGAAATTGCGTTGATGACTACGAACCTGCCATCTGGTTATCATAGAGATCTTCAATTGTTAAAGGAAAATTTATTCCCGGCTTTTAAATCCCTCAATGAATGTCTTGAAATAGCAACTTTCATGTTGGAAAACATTTCCGTTAAAGAAAATATCCTGGACGATCCAAAATACGATTACTTGTTCTCTGTTGAAGTCGTGAACAATGAGGTCCTGAAAGGGGTTCCTTTCCGGGAGGCCTACAGGACTATCGGCATTGATATTGATGAAGGGCGTTTCAAGCCATCAAAAGAGGTAAACCATACCCACGAAGGAAGCATTGGAAATCTATGCAATGATCAGATTCAACGTATGTTCGGAGAGGTCAAAGCCACTTTTGGTTTTGAAAAAGTCGAATCAGCATTGGATGATCTTTTAAAATAAAGTTTCAGTAAAAATACATCAAAGATTAATAACAGGCAAAACGGTTGTAAATAAAGGCTTTACAGCCGTTTTATAATTTTTTGGTAATGAGGTAAAAAGCAGGAAAAAGCGAGGTTTGGCAAAAGTAAGGTTACTAAAACGTTACTTTTAAATATTAGAAATATCGTTTTAAAATACTGTATTTCAGCTTTCTGCATAGTTTTTCATATTGTTCCGTAGCTCACATAGGTTTAATTTTATCATTAAGAATTGTGAGTATGGAAACGACAAAAAAATCAACATTTAAGGTATTGTTCTACCTTAAAAAGAACGCCCCAAAGAAAAACGGAAAAGTTACGGTTATGTGCAGGATAACCGTAAATGGCAAACAGTCTGCATTCAGTACAAAGCTGGATATTTCCGCAACAAATTGGGATTTGAAGTACGGCAGGGTTTTAGGTAAAAGCCGAGAAGCCCTAGACACAAACAGCAAACTTGACAAAATTCGTTCGGGTATTGAGGAATGCTATTCCAAAATTCTGAAGAACGAGGGGGCTGTAAACAGTGCTAAACTTAAAAATGCTGTTCTTGGGATGGAAAGCGGAGAACTGACCTTTTTCAAATTCTATGAACAGTTCCTATCCGACTATGAGAAAAAGGTTAACAGTGGACTTCGAGTAAATGGCACACGCAGTAAATACAAAATACTTTTGAAACATCTTCGAAATTTTGCACTTACAAAATACGGCTATTCCGATGTGTCCTTTAGCGACCTTACACCTGATCTTGTGCAGGACTTTGATTACTACCTGCGTGACGACCAAAGTTTAACACACAACACCATTTGGCTGTATATGATTGGATTTACAACGCTTTGCCGATTGGCAATGAGCAGAAAGCATCTTGCTTTTAATCCGTTCAGCGAGTACAAGAATACCAAAAAGGATAAAGATCGTGGTTATCTATTGCGTAATGAATTGGAACAGCTCGTAACGTTCAACTGCGATAAAAAGAAAGACGAATTAATTAAAGACTTGTTTGTTTTCAGTTGCTTTACAGGTCTTTCCTATTCAGATATGAAAGGACTTAAAAACAGCAATATCCAAGATTTTTTTGACGGTAACAGGTGGATTATTGTACGAAGAAAGAAAACCGCTACATCATCAAACGTGATGCTCTTGGATATTCCGAAAATGATTATTGAAAAATATGCAGGATTGTCAAAGGACGGAAAGGTATTTCCCGTACCATCAAATACGATTTGTAATGACAGCTTAAAGAGAATATCTCAACTGATTGACTGCCTTGTAGAAAAGAAAGTAACCTTTCATTTAGCACGTCATACCTTTGCCACGCTATTTTTAAGCGAGGGTGTTCCATTAGAAAGTTTGAGCAAAATGTTAGGGCATAAAAACATTGCCACTACTCAGATTTATGCAAAAATTCTCAACGAGAAAGTCGGAAAGGATATGCAAAAGGTATCGCATAAATTTAAGGGTATGGAGGAGTCCTTTGTTGCAAGCCTATAACATTATGTCACAATTCTTTAAAACAACACAGCCCACCGCTTTAAGCAGTGGGCTGTTTCTTTAATGACCGATACGGGTTACAGTTTCAAAGCATTCATTTAATCAGCTAACGCTGATAGTTACCTTCCAATACTTTTACAATATCGCTTTCACGAAACAAGATTTTCCGTTCGAGCTTGATAAAAGGTATCAGTCCGTCATCCCTGTACTGTTGCAATGTCCGTTTGCTGATGTGTAACATCTGGCAAACCTGTTCGCCTGACAGGTAGATTTCCCCTTTTAGTAATGGGTGGAAATATTCTCTGATATACAACAGTTCATTTTTGATGCCTACCACAGCTTCGAGCAAGGCAAGCATATCATCGTTTGAATTTCCAATCTGTCTCATTTCTTTTGCTTTTTTAATGGTCGCTCTCCTTGCATCAGTAACTCCACTTCGGACAATCTGAAATAAGTCTTCCGATTGATTTGTGTTGCCCCAAGAATGCCCTTTGCCCTGTACGTCTGCAACGTTCTTTTACTGATATTTAGCAATTGACAGGCTTCCTGTTGGTCGAGCCATTTCGTTGCCTGTTGCAGTGCTTTGTAGGGTGCAGTGATTTCCTTAATCAATAAAGAAACTTCCTTTACTTCTCTGTGCAATGCCTTTAAAATCTGAATGTCCAAAACTGTTATTTCCATATCTGCATCATTTAAACCTCTAAAATAAAAGGTATTTACATTAGGTATTCCAATGTTGTAGTGAAAGGTTGCATTTGGCGTTCAGAGGTAGTTAATCCATTGCGTTGCATAGCATACACTAAAATGCTTTTATTATCTTTACATCTTAGCAAGATGGTCTTTTTGATATTATTTGTATATCAAAATGGGTCTGAAACAAATAACCTAAATTAATGGCAAATAAATCTCACCTCAAATTCTTAAGCGAAAAACAACTATCTGAAATCAAAGATTTCAAATATAATTATGGCTTTGATAGTAATAAAGACGATGAAGATGCTGCACCTAAAAACTACTTTAGGCTAGCGACTTCATTAAGAGCAGATTTGATAAAATTCGATACGGATGTTACGGCAAAGTATGAGCTAAAGGATAAGGAATTAAATATACCTATTGACATAGATTATATTGAAATAGCGTTTCAAGGGGTATTTGAAATTAACAAATACTTTAAAGTGTATTATAATGATTTAGGATTAGAAGCATCAGCATTTTATGATTTCGCAAAGAAGGGATTATTTGCAATTATTAACCGTGAAAGGTTTCAAGCATTTATTACTGATGTGAATAATTTTATTCAATTTGAACTAGAACACAATCAAAACGTAAAATATTCCAATAATGTAAAATATGTGGCAAGCTTTAAGCTATTACGAGCAAACGATATTCTTAAATTTAGGTTAGAAAATATTGGAGAAATTGTTTACTTATCCTTAATAGATTTACCATTAGATGGAGCAGTTAAGCAACAGCTTGTACAGTCGTTGATTGTGTATGTTGAAAGCTCAGGTATAGTGTATAAGCACGATGTCGAAAATGATAGAATTGAATTACAAAATCCAACACCCGAACAAATTCAAAAGATTATCCAAAACTTTGATATAATTGAAAGTGTTACAAGTTCTGCATTTACCACAATTAGACCAAGCGAATTTAATACGGTTCAACGTCAGTTTGGTTTCGATATTCAAAATGTTGGTGATGATTTACCAATTGTTGGGATTATTGATACAGGTATTGCTCAACAAACTGCTTTAGCTCCATTAATTATCGACGATACGACTTTTACACTTGCAGGAAGCCCATTAATTGACCAAGCAGGAAGAAATAGGTTAGGTCACGGAACAGCCGTAGCCGGGTTAGTAGCTTTGGGAAGGCTTAATCACAAAAATAATTTTGAAAATGAAGTAACGGCAGATGCAAGGTTGCTTTCTATAAAAATAAGCGATAATGGAAGTGGTTATATTTCAGAGATTGATTTATTGAATATGTTATATGATGTCAAAGCTAAATATCCTGAAATCAGATTATTTACCTTAACAACTTGCTACAGTAGCTTTATGTATAAGAATGAAACATTTTCTGATTATACTTATTCCTTAGATAAATTCGCTTACGAAACAAACAGCTTGATTTTTATTTGTACAGGTAACAATGAAAATTGTATTAATGAAAATACAAGCTATGATTTGTCTTATTTCCACGGCGACCATACCAATCTATCAACACCTGCTGATAGTATGAACAATGTTACCATTGGTGCAGCAGCTGATAATTTAAAAGATGGTGCATTTTTAGGCATCGCATCAGGTCGTGAATTTCCAACACTCTACACCAGAAAAGGGCATATTGATTTGTCAGTGATTTACAATCCGAAGAAAACAAATAAAAACTACTTCAAGCCCGATGTAATTGAAAGTGGTGGCGATATGGGTTATTATAATGCTAATACTTTAGATTGGATGGACGAGCCTGCATTAACATTATTATCGGCTCGACCAGAGATTGGTATTATGCAGGAAGTGGGTACAAGTTTCGCCGCTCCTTTAACAGCTAATCTTGCAGCAAAAATTATAAAAAATTATCCTGCTTTATCTAATGAAAGTGTAAAAGCACTTATAATTAATGGAGCATCATTAAACTTAATACCTTTTGCAACAGACGTATCAAAGTTGAGAAACAGAGTAATTGGCAACGGTTTAGTTGACGATTTGAAAAGTTTATATTCTGATGAGAACTCTGCAACGTTGATATTGGAAGATGTTATCGGAAATGGTAATATTAGAATTTATCCTATCAATTTTCCTGAATATTTGGTTAGTGATGATTTAGGGAAAAAACGAGGCATCTTGAAAGTTACCGCTACAATGTGCTTCAAATTTTTGCCGATTAAAAATAATCAGCTGTCCTATAATCCAATTCATATGGCTTTCAGTATCTTCAAAAATCATTCTGCTGATGATATTATGAAGCCGGATGAAGAACTGAAGTCAAAACTAAAAACAACATTATCTTGGTCGGAAAATGGCAGGTATGTATCAAAGCCATTGCCGTATTCTAATACTCAAAAAATATTTTTGAATGTAAATGTAGATGATTTGAATAATGAAGGAAATACTTTCAAGTTAGCTGTTCACGCTAAATTATCTGAACAGGTGGTAGGTGGTTTACCAGAAGATTATCCAACAGAATTTCCTTTCTCAATAGTTTTATCTATAGAGGAAACTATCAAAAATAATTCAGGGAAATTGTACGATGAAATTCAATTAATAAACCAACTTGAGGTAATACAAGAACTTGATATTGATGCGGGACTTGAAGCTGATGAATTAGACGTTTAAAGAATGTTTTTCAGTTTCAACAAGTGTTTTCCAAATACTCGTATTGATTTGAGCGGAAAGCATACTCTTAGGTTCGGCAGAAGCAAATAATGTTCTTTTGATAGCAGTAATTAAGGTTTTTTGAATACTGTAATAAGATAAACCAATAGATTGTTTAATAATTCTATTAGCAGCAGCTTTATTATCGAATTTAAAATTGCCATTTTTCAATGTCAATTCAATTAGCTTTTTAATATCAGCTTCATTCGGCAATTCAAATCCAATGATGTTATCAAATCTTCTTAACAAAGCATCATCCAACATATCTTTTTGATTTGTTGCTGCGATAACAATGCTAGTTTGAGGAAGGTAATCAAACAATTGAAGTATTGTATTCACAACACGTTTCATTTCGCCGTGGTCTTGGCTATAATCTCTTATTTTACCTAAACTATCAAATTCATCAAGAAAAATAATACAATCTTCTGTAGCTGCTTTTTTAAATATTTTAGATAGGTTTTTACTGGTCTCACCTAATTTAGAAGAAACGATAGCTCCTAAATTAATAACCACCATCATTTTATCTAATTCGCCTGCAATAACATAGGAAGCAAGAGTTTTTCCGCAACCCGAAGGTCCGTACATAAGCAATTTATTAGAAACTGGTAAATCAAACTGTTGTAAGATTTCTATCTTATGGTGTTCCTCAATAAAAAACTTCAGTTCAGTATATATCTTTTCGTTGGCAATGATATTATCTAATGAATAATCAGAAGTGATTTTCTCTAAAATAAGTTCAGATAACTCTTTGTCTTCAATTCTATTAAGATGTGTTTCTGAGCCAACTTTTGTTAATCCATTTGACTTTTGAAGTCTTAAGCTATCTTTTAAAATGGATTGAAGTTGAATGGCAAAATTGAGTTTCTTTGTTTTTTTTGAATGCTCAATTAATTCGTTCAGCACAGACAATAAACGTTCCTGGTCGTTTTCCAGACCATATTTCGCTATCTCTTTTATGTAATCTAACTGTGCCATTTCTTACTGCAAAGGTAACTTTTTTTGCTTAATAAAAATATGACAATATAACAAATAATACAAGTGGGTTTTATGCACAAATACTATTGTGTTATAAGCTGCTATTGTGTTTAAAGAGGTATTGACTTAGTTCCTCATATCCTTACTACGACTTATCACAGGATTTTTAAAATATCCCAATTCTTCCTTAGCTTCTACTATTTTTTCTAACATTTCATCGTTCAACTCCGGAATATCAAAATAAGCTATATCGAATATATGTTCCTTATCTGGGCTTTCGCCGATTGCAATACCAATAACTTTTGGAGCATTTTTATTTTCCATTCTTGCAATCAAACACCTTAACTGTAGCTCTTTTTCTTTGCTTTCCCAGTTTTTATGGCTTAAAGGCATAAATACATAAGAGTGGTCACTGTCTTTGTAGGGTGGTAGCATTCTACCTTTCAATTTCTTTTTTATTGCATCGATAAAAGTCATCCCTAACTCAATTCTGTTAATTCTTGGTTCCAACGTGATTATCCTTGTCGCTTTTTCTAAGTCAGACATCATTTCAGAATTTCCTTTATCGACAATATGAATTTTATGCAGGTGCGATACAATTTCATCCCATATAAAGCTTTGTGGAATTTCTCTTTGCCAGTATTTATATTCTTCGCTTTCGATGTATTCTTCCCACATACCATCATCCAGCATAACGCTGTCAGGAACAAAATCAAATTTCAATTCTGTAGTAAGATAGAGTGCAAGAAAATCTATTTCTCTTGGTACAGAAACAATCTTGTTTGACAGAAAATCTTCTTTTGCTTTAAGATAATTTACAAAATCTGTAATGGTATCCAATTCTTTTAAAACTGTAAAAGTAGAAGGCTCGTCAAATACGTGTACAAAGCCATTCCCGAAATTTCCGTTATCTAAAGGGAACTCATTTTTACCGCCAAAAGCAATCGCAATTCTGAATATCTCTCTGTCTGAATGTGGACGTAGTTGAATTTTTGTAATCTTATCACTCAGCGTTATTTCGTTTACAGTTTTAAGAAATCTTTCAGCACCATATATTTGGTCGATTGAACCAAGAATAGCTTTCTTTTGCCATCTTTCATACTGGATGTTTTCATCCGAATGCTCTGAAACCTTAATATCCTTGATTGAAATAATTACAATGGTGTTATTACAAACCACCAAAACATCACACAGTTCTTTATTTTTCTTTCCTAAAGGACTTGCAAAACTCCAAAAAGGTAGAAAGGATTTTTCGCATAATTCAGATACGAATTTTTCAGATGGTGTCATTGTATTACTTTTTCCTATTATTTGTTTTCAAAATATTGTTTCGATAGCTCGTATAAGGTTTCATTGTTCCATTGGGTAATATTTTTTCTTCTTCGACCTTTTTTATAATCTTTTCCGGCGCATCAATTTTATTTAGAAAAATCTTAATTCCGGTTACGGTTTGCGAACCATTATAAAAGGTTTTTCTTCTGCTTATCTTTAAACCACTATCTAAAACAATATCTAAAATTTCCTCAATGGCGTTCTGAAAATCTGATTGAGACGAAAAGGTTAAATCATCTATATACCTTGTATAAGTAATGTTGTGAGCATTACAAAGCTCAATAAGTTTATAATCCGTTCTTAAAAAAACAATATTTGAGATGTGTGTACTTGTAGGCGTACCCTGGGGCAATTCTCCTTTCCAGGTTGTCAATCTGGTTATGTAAAAAGCACATTGAGCATTGAAGCCTAATTCAAGAAATGTTTCATATACTTTCCTCGCAGTTATTGACGGATAAAAGTCCTGCAAATCGGTTGTAAGTATATATTTCTTTCCTTGATGTGGTTTGGCATTTGTAATATTGCTACGTTTTTTAACACCGCCGTGTACATTTTCGGGCAACTCGATTACAGCAAGAATACGGTCTTTGATTTGCTTCTGAATGGCTTTCAAAGGAGCTTTTGAGGGTCTTATTGCTCTCTGCTTGATAGTGCCGTCCTTGTATGTTTTAGGTTGATTGGTTTTCTTATCAACCTTTACCTCGTACCATTCCCTGTAATGACTATCAATATTTTTGACAAACTCATCTAACTCCCTTTTTGATTTGCCAATAATTGATGGGAAATGTAATTTACTTCTCAACTCTGAAGAACTCATTTATCAGAGATTTTACGGATGGGTTAATAATTTCAAACGCTTTTCTTTTCTCTGGAGAAATGTCATCTTCATTAAGTGATAAATAGAATAATATAGGTAAGGGCAAATCAAGATTTTTACTTATCTCTTTTAGCGTAGATAAATTAGGCTCTTTAGCATTGTTTTCTATCTGAGATAAATAAGTTTGAGTAATACCACAACTATCGGCAAACTCTGTTTGAGTTTCCCCTCGTTGTTTTCTAATGTCTTTTATAACTGTACCTAAATTCATTTTAGTTGATGTTAAATGGAAAAATTTAAAGGGTGTCGGAAACGTGATTGTTGTGTAATCTGTATCATAATTCAGCAGCATTAAATTAAAAACGTAATAATCAGGTCGATGATGTCGGCAATTTCCGTTTGGTACTGCTTATCCGTCAATCCTTTCTTTGTTCCTAATCTATTCAATTTTGCAACTGCATCGTTCAATAAATTAACGTCACTCTCCGAAAGAGAACACTGGTTCTGTAGGATGGTTTGTAATGATGTTTTCAAACCATCGATGTTTTGAAGTCTTTTTAATCGAGACATAAAAAATAAGATTTTAAAGTTAATGGGGCATTATTGCACCCTGCTTATTTTACAATAGCCCATTACTAAATGCGTAGACAATGTTCTCTATACACCACTTTAAAATCCCTGCTTCCTATCAATAATAAAATAAGAAGCATTCAAATCAATTTAATTAATATCAAATCATCTAATATCCTTTCTCCTTGTATCAGTTCTTGGCTGATTGGGGATTGAGACCTTTCGAGGACAGACAAGAGGATTGACCCGAAACCCCATAGGGGTTGTTTAATGAATTAAACAAAAAATATAAAGCTCCACTTAGTAACTAGCTTTCAAAACATATTTTCAAAGAACTATGATGCAAATATACAAATTATTTCTGACAGTTAATAAAATCAGGTGAAATATTTTAAAATTGTTTTGCAAATCCGACTAGACAACATAGATTTCGTTTTATTATTGCTTAGTATTGTTGACGTTCATGCCAATTGAATATTTGAAACATGTACCAAAAAGAATAAAAAAGGTAGCAAAGGTAAGGCGGACAGCCACCGCACCACCCAACCAAAAGACTACGGCATAATGGCAGGGCAAATAAGGTGGCTTCGCCGAGTAGTTGTCTTTGCCCTGCCACCCTTCGGGACTTATTCCGTTTCCTTTTGGTTTTTCCGCCTGTCCCCCTTTTTAAAATGGCTTTCTTTTTTTTCTGTTTTTTTCTTTTGGAAAATAATTTTAAGAGGTAGCAACGCATCGCTCCTGATAACACATTATAATCAAAACAACGGTTTGTGTTTCTCATTATATATTTCGCTAATCAATTCCCCAAATTCTTGAAAATGGTATTCGATAATGTTGTCCAGATACGCATAAATCGTCAGTTTGTCGATGCCCATAATATTTGTAAGCCTGTTAAATGTTTCGTGGTGTTCCTGCCGTACGTACACTGATTTCCCCCTGCTTGCCGTTGTCGTGGGAATTTTGAAGAACCGTCCGCAGTAGTCCACTTTGGTCAGCTTCTTTGGCTTGTAAGTCATCCTTCTTGTATTACTCTCAGGTGTTTTTGTGTTTTCCGTTTCAGTTTCCGAAGGTTCTTCGCCTGCCATTACACGCATAATAGCTTCCTCATCTACTTTGGGTTTGACAAAATCTTCCCGATGTGTTACTGCCTGTTGTTCCGTGAAAGATTGTTTCTTTTCATTAGTTAGGAAATTTTCAATAGAGAAATCCTCTTTTTCGGGTTGCTGATTTTTGTTTTCTTCGTGTATCATATCTCTCATTTTTAATATTATATCCAATTAGCTGTTTGGTTAACTAAGCAATCAGCTGTATATACTGTTGTATTTATGTAACTACCTAAGCACCTGCATACCCTTAATTGGTTAATTCATTAACTCAAAAATCTGTAATTCGTTTGCATCCAATCACGCAGATTTGCTGTCGGGATTTATGCTGATTGGCTACATAGTTAAGGTTATAACCAATCAGCCAGCTAACCATATACAAAGGAAGCGAAAGCAATTCCAGTCTATGTTGATGTGGCACTCAAAGGTAGCATTTGGCGTTCATTGCCGTGATTGTAAATAGCTGTTATTCAAATAGTCTTACCGAAATTTGTAATGGAAGCTATGGGTTTTCCCTGCTAACTACAATCCGTTTGCAAAACGGATTTTTCTGAACTCCTGTTCAGAGCAAGTTATCTTTTGAGGTACTCGAATGAATTTCAGCACCTCAAAAGCCCTTGCCCTTGCAGGGGGCTGGAAACGGCTCCGAAGTCGCCCGTTTGTTTAATATTAAAAATGGATTATTATGGAAGAGAAAAACACAAAACAGATTAGGAAAACAGGAAGAAAACCTAAGATTGACCCTGCCGTCAATCGGTATTCCATCAACCTGAATGCAGAAGATAATGCCAAGTTCCTTGCCCTTTTTGACCAATCAGAAATGAAGGTAATCGCTCATTTTATTACAGCTTGTATCTTTCAAAAGACGGTAAAGACCGTCAAAATTGATATGGATGCTATCGAATATCACGAAAAGTTGACCCGATTTTTTAGCCAGTTCCGATCAATCGGAACAAATTATAATCAGGTTGTAAGACTATTGAACGCCAATTTTTCGGATAAAAAAGCAGCTGCATACCTCTATAAATTGGAAAAAGAAACCATAGAATTGGTAAAAGTCACTAAGGAAGTCATCCGTTTAACACAGGAATTTGAAGAGACGTATCTGAAAAAAGAGTAAAGTTATGATTGCAAAAATTGGAAAAGGAAGCAATATGTACGGAGCAATTTTGTACAATCAACAAAAAGTGGACAAAGAAAACGGAGCAGTTTTGTTGCTGAACAAGATACCCGACACGGTGGACGGCAGGTATTCTGTAGCCTATTTTAATAAATACTTTGAGCCGTACCTGTCGGCAAATATCAAAACAGAAAAGACGGTACGTCATATATCACTGAACCCAGATCCTTCGGATAAGGTCAGCGATGAGCAGTTTATGGAAATGGCTCGAGTGTATATGGAACGTATGGGATACGGCAATCAACCTTACATCGTTTTCAAACATGCGGACATTGACCGAACGCATATCCATATCGTTTCGACTTGTGTAGGCATTGACGGCAAGAAAATCCCCGACGATTACGACCATCCACGTTCAATGGCTATCTGTCGGGATTTGGAAACGAAATATAATTTACAAAAGGCAACTAAACAAGAGCAGAAACAGGTTAACAAAGTTTTCAAGCCAGTAAATCATAAAAACGGCGATATCAAAAGTCAGATTGCTTCGGTAGTACGGCATCTGCCCAAGTATTACAGCTTTCCGACTATGGGAAGCTATAATGCTTTATTGTCGCTGTTCAACATCACAGCGGAAGAAGTAAAAGGCGAACGGAACGGTGAAACCGTAAACGGATTGGTTTATGTGGCATTGGACGAAAATGGGAACAAAGTAAGTAATCCGTTCAAAGCATCTTTATTCGGAAAAGACGCAGGCGTGGCACAACTTCAAAAACACTTTGAACAGTCCAAAGAGAAAATGAAAACCAATCCTGCAAGATCAGTTCTGAAAAATATGGTGGAGCTTGCTATACATACCACAAACAGCGAAACGGAGTTTAAAAAGCAGTTGACCGAGCAGGGTATTAACACCGTTGTAAGACATAATAACGAAGGACGTATTTACGGCATGACTTTCATCGACCACCAAAGCCGTTGTGTTTGGAACGGCTCACAATTAGATAGAAACTTATCGGCAAATATGTTTAACGATTGGTGGAACAATGGAAACAAACCCGAATTGAAGATACAGGATAACCCTGTTTCCAAAACAAATGAAATAGACAACCTACCGACACGAGACCTTTTTGAATTTCTTTTACAAGAACACTCACCTAATACTGATTTAGGGCTGTTTAGCTTATTCCCCGATGCACAAGGCGAGGACTATGAAGAAGAACAGTTTGCTAATAAGATGAGGAAGAAACAATATTCTCGGAAAAGAAGATAATCGACTTGTTCTGGTTTTTGCTCATTTTACGTTATTATAGAACTAATGGTAGATTTAGGCCTTTCCTACTGCATCTAAACAAAATACTTACATTATATACACAGTTTTTTGAGATGTTTGAAATAAACTTATTAAATTAGCAAATGACAAATTAACGTCTTACCATGAACCGAATTAAAGAAGTATTGGAACAGAAAGGAATTAAGCAAACTTGGTTGGCTGAAAAACTCAGGAAAAGCTACAATATGGTAAATGCTTATGCTCAAAATAGACAACAACCGAGATTGGAAACCTTAATGGAAATAGCGGATATTTTGGACATAGATGTGAAAGAATTGCTAGTTTCCAACAAACCTGAACAAAATAACTAATGATATCAACCGAAATAAAACATAACGTTCAGAACCTGATTGATAACTTCTCAAAAGAAGAATTTGTCTTTGATTTATTGATTGCGTACGGCATTTCTAAAACATCTGTAACACGACTAAAAAAGGGAGATTATAATATATCCAAGGTTGATGGAGAAATACTCTACAAAAAGAAAATTTTCTATAAAGTTGAGGCTTCAGATAAACTACTAAGTAGCATTGAAGATATTTCTAAAGATGAACGCATTTTAAAGCAAAAACCACGATTTGCAATTCTTACCGACTACAAACAGTTAGTTGCCAAAGACCTCAAATTAGGCAAGAACTTAGATATAAAACTAAAAGAATTACCCAACTATTTTGATTTCTTTTTGCCTTTGGCAGGTAGCGAAGTTTATAATGCTTCCAATAACAATGAAGCAGACAGGAACGCTTCCTACAAAATGGCTTCTTTGTATGATTTGTTGATTGACGAAAATCCGAGTATCTACAATTCAAAAGAAAGCATTCACAACCTCAATATTTTCTTGTCCCGTTTGTTGTTTTGCTTTTTTGCAGAAGATACTGAGATATTTGAAAATGAAAGTATTTTTACAAATACACTTGCTCAACATACTGCCGAAAACGGGAAAGACACACATACGTTTTTAGATGATTTGTTCGACCGATTAAACGCTAAAAGTGGCGATAAATATCCGGCTTATTTAGCTCAATTTCCTTATGTAAATGGTGGTTTATTTGGGCAAAAAATAAATGCGCCTCTATTTACTTCAAGAGCGAGAAAAACGCTCTTAGAATTGGGAGAACTCAATTGGGCAGCTATCAACCCAGATATTTTCGGGTCAATGATACAAGCTGTGGTAATTCCTGAATACCGTAGTGATTTAGGAATGCATTACACTTCTGTAGAAAACATCCTTAAACTGATAAAGCCGTTGTTTTTGGATGAATTGTATGAAGCGTATGAAAACGCAACAACAGTAAACCATTTAAGAGCACTCATCAAAAGAATTTCGAAAATCAAGTTTTTTGACCCTGCTTGTGGAAGTGGAAATTTCTTAATTATTACCTATAAAGAAATACGCTTACTAGAAATACTCATTTTAGAAAAAATCACGGATTTAGAAGGCAGTGCACCCACTATAAAATGGACTGCAATCCAGCTTTCCCAATTTTACGGTATAGAAATCGACGATTTCGCCCACGAAATGGCAATACTTTCACTTTGGTTGGCAGAACACCAAATGAACCGAGTTTTTGAAGAACGATTGTTTGATTACGGAAAATCGAAACCTATATTACCACTTAAAGAAGCAGGACAAATAACACAAGGAAATGCCACGAGAGTAGATTGGAATGTTGCTTGCCCAATTTCCTCAACAGACGAAGTGTATGTGATTGGAAATCCACCTTATTTGGGTTATAGTAGACAAGACGAAAATCAAAAGGAGGATATGAAAATCGTCTTTTCACGAGTGAAAAACTATAAAAAACTAGATTATATAGCGTGTTGGTTTTATAAGGGAACCAATTACATTCAGAATACAAAAGCTAAATATGCATTTGTAACGACCAATTCTATAACACAGGGAGAACAAGTTGCTTTACTTTGGCCACTTATTCTAAATCTAGGACAAGAAATTGACTTTGCTCATCAATCTTTTAAATGGACCAACAACGCCAAAGGAAATGCAGGAGTTGCAGTGGTAATAATAGGAATTAGAAATATTGACGGCACAAACAAATTCCTTTACAATCAAAATCTAAAGCAAAGTGTAAAAAACATAAGCCCATATTTGACTGACACCAAAAATATTATTGTAACAAAGAGAGCTAAACCAATTTCATCACTTCCAATTATGATGAAAGGTAGTCAGCCTACAGATGGCGGCAATCTCTTGTTGTCTCAAAAAGAGAAAGATGATTTGATTGAAAGCTGTCCAAATTCAAAGGAAATTATAAAACCATTTGTTGGAACAAAAGAATTTATTGATGGGGATAGTAAATACTGTTTATGGGTAAATGATAATGACTTAGAAAGTATTTCTTCTTGTGATGAAATTAAAAGAAGACTTGATGCTGTTACCATAATGCGATTAAATAGCACAAAGTCAGCGACAAACAAGTTAGTTTCATCTCCACATAAATTTGGAGAAGTACGTTATTTTGAAAAAGAAGTAATCATTGTTCCAACAATTACTTCAGTAAGAAGAAATTATATCCCGTGTGGAATTCTTGATAAAAACCATATAATTTCAAATACAGCTCAAGCTGTGTATGATTTTGAGCCTAATATGTTTGGAATAATTTCATCTACAATGATGCTTGTTTGGGTAAAAGCAGTTGGTGGAAGATTCAAAACAGACTATATATTCTCCTCTTCAATATGCTACAACACCTTCCCGTTTCCAGACATGACCACCAAGCAAAAGGAGAACTTAAATCTCTATGTTTTTACCATTTTAGATGAGCGAGCCAAACACCCAAGCAAAACAATGGCACAATTGTACAACCCAACTACAATGCCCAAAGGTTTGCTACAAGCACACCAAGAACTCGACACAGCCATAGAGCAATGTTACCGTTTGCAACCTTTCAAAAACGATACCGAGCGTTTAGAGTACTTGTTTAAACAGTATGAAGAAATGTTGCAGAAAGACGCGCTTTTTACGAAGGAGAAGAAAATAAGAAAGAAGATAGTGAAATGAGTATAGAATAGATAGCAATCATAAATTAAATAATTAATGTCAAATTATACTAAAATAAAATCTCAATTTAATCAGTTCATCAAAACATTAAAAGTTGATAAATTAACATCTTATGAAATCAAGTTAGTTAATTTGATAACTGATAATTTTGATCCCATTGCAAGTGTGGGAACAGCGGCAGGAAAAAGAGCGTCGTTATTAAATGATTTGATTAATAAAAATAGAGATCAGTTAAGTACTAGTTTGCCTAAAATAGAGGATGATAAAAGCGAAAACTCCAATGATATTGTACGAATTAACAGTATTGAAGTTGAGAATTTCAGAGGTTTTGCTTCTAAGGAATCTTTTGACCTTGATAAGCCGAAAATTTTGGTCTACGGACCAAACGGAAGTGGTAAAACAAGTTTTTGTGAAGCATTAGAATATTCGTTGCTTGGATATTTAAGTGAAGCAGATGCAAAAAGGATTGATGTAAAACGCTATATAACGAATCTTCATACAGGTAATTCCTCAGAACCAATTATTAAAGGCACAAACTCAAAAGGAGAAATTATTGAAATCAATGCCAATCCTGATAGCTATTATTTTTGCTTGATAGAGAAAAATAGAATTATTGACTTTGCTCGTTATTCCTCTAAAACGCAAGGACAGCAGGAAAACTTATTGGCTACACTATTTGGACTAGATGAATTTTATTCATTCATAAATGGTTTTACTGAAAATATCGCTGGTAGAATACCCGTTGAATCTCAAAAACAAAAAGAACTCGACAAAAAAACACTCGAAATAGAAGGACACAAACAAAGTATTAAAACTTCTAATGGAAAACTCGTTGAACTTGAAAAGGAAAAACAGACTATTTCTGAAAATTGCAGATTAAAAAAAATGTTTGATGAATTGGATTTATATATTAATGGAAATCCAGAAATAAAAGGTAGAATTACCCTTATTGATGATGAGTTACAAAAGGCAAAAGGCAAAATTTACACCCATTCTTCAGTAAATGAATTGTTTGAATCCATTTCAAATATTGAAAAAACGCTATTGGCTTTTGAAGTAAACAACACAAAGTTTGAACAAGAAAAAGAGAAAATAAATTTTGTAGAATTATTCAGATTAGTTGAAAATTTTGAGGACACTCTTTCCGAGAAATGTCCTGTTTGTGAAACGCCTGTAGAACAAGCAAAAATAAATCCTTATAAAAATGCAAAAGCTAAACTGAATGAACTTGAAGGGATTGCTAAAATTCAACAAGATAGAGACAACGCTTGGACGAATTTGGTTTCGGACGTTTATAATTTCACTATAGACTTTGAGGAAAGAAAAAAAAGTGCTGATGATTTAAAAATTGAGATAACCGTAGACATTCCAGAACAACTTAAAAACTTTCAGAAGGAAAAATTGGAACAAGATAGCTATGTGAAAGATTTAGAAGTGTTTTTTGAAAGTATTAAACTACATAAAACCAGTTTACTTGAATTAGAACAAAAGATTACAGCCACAAATGCGGTTTCAAATAAACATTTAGAAACCCAAAAGCAGTTACAGGCAGAAAGAAGTACCCTATCAGTAATCAAAACACAGATTGACCAGTTAAAAGCCAATATAAAATCTCATAATGATATAGTAAGTTCGGCAGAAAAGGTGATAAAGGAATTTGATACAATAAATAAAACACTCATTGAAGAAGTTCAAATAGAAAAGATTTTAATAGATGATAATAAAAAGTTTGTAGAAGCATACTCCGTATTGTTGCAAAAACTCAATAAATATAAAAGAGAATTGCCTTTATCACTTGTTTCAAATCTTAATGATTTAACAAAAGACTTTTATAACTTCATAAATCAAGGCGATAGTAAATTTGAGTTAATTGAAAATATTTTATTGCCTTCCAACGCAGGAGACAGAATAAAAGTTTTTTTTCAGGATAACCCTGAAATTGAATTGGATGCAATGCATATTTTAAGTGAAGGTCACACAAGATGCTTAGGTTTATCCATTTTACTGGCAAAAGTTGTTCAAGACAGACTTCCATTTATAATTTTTGATGATATAGTAAATGCTATTGACCACGACCACCGTGGAAATATAAGAGAGTTGCTGTTTGATAATCCAATTATTAATGAAAAACAAATAATTATTACTTCTCATTCGGAAGAATACATAAAGGATATTGAGAATAAACATTTTACAAAAAATGGTTTTGAAAGTGAAAGAATATTATATGCGTTCTTAAAACCAACATCAAAAACTGTTCGCAAAAAAGAGACAACAAAACATTATATAAACAAAGCTTCGGCACACATTGAAGAAAATTCGTATCGAGACTGCTTAATGGAGTGCCGAAGAGCTCTTGAAAATTTAAGCAATACCTTATGGAATAAAGCAAGTAAAAAATATAATTTTCAAATAAGTTATAAAGTTAGAACTCCAAACGCACCGCCAGACTTGATGGGAATTGTTAATTCTCTTAAAAAAGAACTGACCGCACTTAAGGTTACAGACTTTGAGAATAGTTTAAAAATTCTTACTTGGCTAGCAGGTCTTGAAACTACAAATAATCAAATATGGAACTATTTGAATAAAGGTACACACGAAGAACCTGACCGTGATGATTTTGATTCAAAAATTGTGGAAGAAGTTTTAGAAAGTTTAATTCAGTTAGAAACCGAATTGCATCAAAAGAAAGTAAGATGAGCAAGGAAAATCAAAATAACGATTTACAGCCTATAAACAACTTTGTTATTTTCAAAACCGAAAGTGGCAAAGTAAATATAGACGTTTTTTATCAAGACAAAACGCTTTGGTTAACGCAAAAAACAATAGCTGAACTCTTTGAAAAAGGACGTTCAACCATAACCGAACACCTCAAAAGAATATTTGAAGATGCCGAATTGGATGAAGTTTCAGTATGTCGGGATTTCCGACACACTGCCGAAGACGGCAAAACCTACCAGACCAAATACTATAATTTAAGAGCCATAACAGCGGTTGGCTACAGGGTAAATTCGCAAAGAGCCATTGAATTTAGAAAATGGGCAACTGAAATTTTGCACGAATACATCATCAAAGGTTTTGCTATGGATGATGAGCGATTGAAACAAATCAAACATTTTGGAGAAGATTATTTTGAAGAAATGTTGGAGCGAATCCGTGAGATTCGATTAAGTGAAAGACGTTTATATCAAAAAATTACCGACATCTATGCGCTTTCTGCTGACTATGACAACAAATCGGAAATAACCCAACACTTTTTTGCTTCGGTTCAAAACAAACTGCATTGGGCAATAACAGGAAAAACGGCTGCTGAGATTATTTACACAGAAGCAGATGCCTCCAAAATTTATATGGGCTTAAAAACTTGGAAACAAGCTCCTGACGGAAAGATTTTAAAAAGTGATGTAACGATTGCCAAAAACTATTTGAATGCAGAACATTTAAAAGCTTTAGAAAGGATAGTGACTTCCTATTTAGACTTAGCAGAAAACAGAGCTAGAAACAGGCAGGTAATGAATATGAAAAATTGGGACAGCTTTTTAGTTCAATTTTTGGAATTGGCAGATTATCCTATTTTAAAAGACAACGGCAAAATATCAATGTTGGAAGCAAAGCTAAAAGCCGAAAGTGAGTATGATAAATTTCGCGTGATTCAAGACCAGAATTATGTTTCCGATTTTGATAAGGAGATGAAAAAATTAATAGACAAGAAAAAGAAATAGCCAATGCCAAATTTAGTACACGTAACATACGACCAAACAGGAAAAAGTAAAAGTACCAATGCGTTTGGTATGCGAGAAATGCAGGAGAAAGCGTATGAAGGTAGAACTGCACAATATTTATTGCTAAAAGCACCTCCAGCATCAGGTAAATCGAGGGCTTTAATGTTTATTGCTTTAGATAAATTGCAACATCAAGGCATTAAAAAAGTAATTGTTGCTGTTCCTGAAAAATCCATTGGAGCATCTTTTGGCACAACAGAATTAAAAAAACACGGCTTTTTTGCCGATTGGAATCCAAACCCAAGATACAATCTCTGTACACCAGGAGAAGAAAAAAGTAAAGTAACAGCTTTCTTAAATTTTTTAGATTCTGAAGAACAAATATTGATTTGTACACACGCTACGTTGCGTTTTGCCTTCGATGGTTTAGACGTAAAAAAATTAGATGATACTTTGGTCACTATTGATGAATTTCATCACGTATCAGCCGAAGGCGACAATATTTTAGGGCAAGTGTTAAAAAGCATTATGGCAAATTCAAGTGCTCATATAGTAGCTATGACAGGCTCATACTTTAGAGGCGATAGTGTACCAGTTTTAATGCCAGAAGATGAAGCAAAATTTACGAAAGTAACTTACACTTACTATCAACAATTAAACGGTTATGAGTTTTTAAAGTCGTTGGGGATTGGCTATCATTTTTACACAGGAAAGTATTTTAAGAAGAATACTGAAACAGGAATTTCTGCTTTAGCAGAAATATTAGATGAAAATCAAAAAACGATTATTCATATTCCAAGTGTAAATTCCGCTGAATCTTCAAAGCTTAAACACGATGAAGTTGATCATATTATTGATGTTTTAGGAACAATAGAATATCAAGATGAAACCACAGGAGTGATACATATAAAAAGTCACAAAACAGGCAAGATTTTAAAGGTTGCAGACTTAGTTCAAGACAATCCAAAATCAAGGGATAAAATAAGTGGATATTTACGTGAAGTAAAATCGGCAGATGATATTGATATTATTATTGCTTTAGGAATGGCAAAAGAAGGCTTTGATTGGCCTTATTGTCAACACGCATTAACTATAGGTTATAGAGGTTCGTTGACAGAAATTATTCAGATTATTGGTAGAGCTACGAGAGACAGTAAAAACAAATCTCACGCACAATTTACCAATCTTATTGCTCAACCTGACGCACAAGATGATGATGTCAAACTTTCGGTAAACAATATGTTAAAAGCCATTACCGCATCTTTACTAATGGAACAAGTTTTGGCACCAAACTTCAAATTCAAATTGAAAAAAGATGAGGATGATGAAGACGATACGGATGATAAAACCACCATTAAAATAAGAGGATTTAAATTACCTACTTCACAAAGAGCCAAAGACATCATTGATACAGATTTGAATGATCTAAAGGCAAAATTATTACAAAACCCACAAATGCTTAAAGCAATGCCGGGCAATGTTGAACCAGAGGTTATCAATACGGTTTTAATTCCTAAAATCATCCGAGAAATCTATCCTGATTTAAGTGATGAAGATGTTGAAGCCGTTAGACAACACGTAGTGGTTGATTCTGTAATAAAAAACAGCACTATTGAGGAACAAGGCGACAAGAAATTTATCAGAATGGCAGGTAGCTTTGTAAATATCGATGATATTCATATAGACCTGATAGACCAAATAAATCCTTTCCAAAAAGCATTTGAGATTTTATCAAAATCGGTAACAACACAAGTTTTGAAACTGATTGACGAGCACATTCAATCCACCAAGTTTGAAATGACCGAAGAAGAAGCGATTTTGTTATGGCCAAAAATCAAAGAATGGGTTAAGAACAATAATGGAGAGCAGCCAAACATTCAAGCATTTGACTATAAGGAAAAAAGAATGGCGGAAGCACTAGTGTTTTTGAGAGAACTAAAACGTAAAAAAGCATTGGCAAATGGCTAAGAAGAAACTAACAATAGACGACATTTTTGATGATGACGATTTTGGATTATTAGATTCAAAAGTCAAAACTTCCATTGTAAAAACAGATGAAGACAGGCTTATTGATTCGTTTGAAGAAATAAATGCCTTCTTCGATAAAAACAAAAGAGAACCAAATAAGTCAAGTATGTCTGAATATGGTTTGTTGGCAAAATTGAAAAACTTTAGAGAAAATGAAGCTCAAAAGAAGATTCTAAAACCATTTGATAGGCATAACTTATTGGGCTACGTAGAATTGGAAAAAGCAACCATTGATGATATTCTGAATGAAGATGATGAATTTGGTTTATTAGATTCAGATAAGGATTTGGACATTTTCAAATTCAAACATACGCCAAAACCAGAAGACAGGGCTGATGCTGATTTTGTTGCCCAACGGAAGCCGATAAAAGAAAAGGAATTTGAGAAATATGAAGTAATGTTTCAAAAAGTCCACAAAGAAATTAAAGAGGGTAAAAGAAAGATTTTACCATTTACAAACATTGAAAAAAATCTACACATTGGAGACTTTTATTTAATGGATGGCTTACTGCTCTATTTGGAATCAGCGAATTTGAAAAAAGAAGAATGGGAGCAAAAATCAGGTAACAGAGTAAGAGTTGAAGGTAGAACAAGAACCATTTTTGAGAATGGAACTTACAGTAATATGCTCTATCGTTCATTAGGTAAACAAATCCAAAAAAACGGAAAACTTATTACCAATACTTATGAGAAAATCGAACAAGACTTGTTTGTCAATACGGGACTTGTAAAGGAAGAAGATGTACAATTAGGTTGGATTTATGTGCTGAAATCAAAATCAAGCAACGTGCAAATAGCAAATGTTAAAGACTTATATAAAGTTGGTTTTGCCAGAAATTCAGTAGATGAGAGAATAAAAAATGCGAAGAATGAAGCGACCTATTTATTTGCTGACGTACAGAAAGTTGCGACTTACGAAGTGTATAACAGAAATGCTGATAAATTAGAAGGTCTTTTGCATAGATTTTTTGCCAATGCTTGTTTAGACATTGACTTGTTTAATGAAAAAGGTCAAAGGCTGAATCCTAGAGAATGGTTTGTAGTTCCATTTGACGTAATAGAAGAAACAATTCAATTGATTTTAAATGAAAATATTGTGAATTACGAATACGACCCTGTTGCTAAAAAAATTAAATTGAAATAGAGCAAAAAAATCAAATAACAGTGCTTCTGTCAGATATACAACGTCAGTTCGTAAACGAGCTGACGTTGATAAAACAATTAGGTTTTTAGATGTTGCGAAATACACATAAAAATATTTATATTTGCTATGAGCTAACGGAAACACGTTGAAAAGCAAAGCAATAAGCACCGTTACCAAATCGTTACCTGACTTCTTTGATTATCTCTATAAAAGCTTAATATTCAACTGATACGGCTTTCTCCTGAAAACTTTAAAATAAAAAATGTGCTGTGACCCTACAAAGGAAACAGCACATCAACATAAAACGGCCGGTAAGCAAGTGCTTATCGGCCGTTTTCTTTTCTTATTTTTTTATAGAGAACTTAAAATGTGTCTCGGAGTCGAACGATTCGCCCGCTTTTAACAGGGTTGAAGGAAATTCTGCTTGATTGGGTGTATCCGGAAAATGCTGTGTTTCCAGACAGAATCCGGCATAAGGTAGATATTTATAACCTCTTTTGCCAAAATCATTTCCCGTCATCCAGTTTGCTGTATAGAGCTGTACACCCGGCTCCGTTGTAAATACATCCAGCTGAATGCCTGTGTTTTTTGAATAGACTGTTGCACAAGGCTGCGAAATAGGCAGGTTGTTGACATAACAATGGTCATAGCCTTTGGCAGCGATCAATTGTTCGTTATTTGCCGTAATATCTTGGACAATAGGTTTGGGTATGCGGAAGTCGAAGGCGGTGCCTTCCACAGGTACTATTGCATTTGGTATCTGGTTGTCGTCTACAAATAAGACCTCATCTGAGTTGATCTGAAGGATCTGCTGCAATACGTCGCCACTGCCTTCCCCATCCAGATTGAAGTACGTATGATTGGTCAAGTTGACGTGCGTATCGGCATCCGATTGCGCATGATATTTGATAATGATCTCGTTATTTCTGGTCAGGGTATAAGAAACCATAACTTTTAAGTTTCCTGGAAAGCCCTCTTCACCATCTGGGGAAACATAATAAAATTCGACGTGCGATTGGTAAGTTACCCTTCTGTCCCAAACCTTATCATGAAAGCCCGAAATGCCACCATGAAGACAATTATTTCCGTTATTTTGCGGAAGCGTATAGTGTTTTCCGTTGAGCTCAAATTTGCCATCAGCAATGCGATTGGCAAAACGCCCCGCTGTGCATCCATGGTATTTCTCATCAGAATCGAGATAGGCCTGAATTGAATCGAAGCCCAGTGCTACATCCACTAAATTTCCCTTGTTATCAGGTACCAAAATACTGACAATACGAGCACCGTAATCCGTTAAGAGGACTTGCATGCCTCCTTCGTTTTTTAATAAGAGCAAATGCGTGTTTTTGCCTTCGATTGTACCTTCAAAATATTTTGGAATAAGTGTTTGATATTTCGTCATGATGGATCCCTATTGGTATTTAGGTTAAAGATACAGAATATAACCAGTATAAAAATGACTTTGATAACAGCTGTTTGTAAAATTTGTCATTTTGAAATACAATCATAGATACTGTTGCAAAAATGACTCCTTGATAGGTGAATAACAGGAGTAAAATATAGCGATATGCGGACAGTCATTCGGGTAATTCCTAAATCTGTATCCTATGATTATAATTGTATTTGAAGGCAAATTTATCTAAGTTTGCGCTATGTCTGAAAAAATGAATTGGAAAGATTTGCTCTCTGCAAAGCGCTGGGGTTACGAAGATCGGAGCGTAGATAGTTACCTTGTGGCCCGGTCGGAATTTCAACGGGATTATGATCGTTTGATCTTTTCATCCCCATTTCGGAGATTACAGAATAAGACGCAGGTTTTTCCACTTCCTGGCGCTGTATTCGTGCATAATAGATTGACACATAGTTTAGAAGTTGCCAGTGTGGGACGTTCTTTGGGGCGTATGTTTTATGCGCAGCTGAAAGAGGAAAACCCAAACCTGGATAATGATTACCCTTTTCTGCAAGAAGTCGGAAATATTATCTCGGCGGCATGTCTTTCACATGACCTGGGCAACCCTGCCTTTGGTCACTCGGGTGAATCCGCCATATCCACGTATTTCACGGATGGAGATGGACGTAAATACCAAGAGCAGGTCACGGCCGAAGAATGGGCAGATCTGACCCACTTTGAAGGAAATGCAAATGCCCTACGGATTCTGACGCATGCCTTCCAGGGCAAGGATCCCAAAGGTTTTGCATTGACCTATACTTCCCTGGCTTCCATTGTAAAATACCCCTGTCTGGCAATTGATGGCCACCTTAAGAAGAACCATCACCGCAAGAAATATGGTTTTTTTACAGAAGAACAGAAGGCGTTTGAGAAGGTTGCCAATGAATTGGGACTATTAAAAGATCCCTCTAATCCAAAGGGCTATCTGAGACATCCCTTGGTTTATCTCGTGGAGGCTGCAGATGATATCTGTTACAATATTATTGACTTGGAAGATGCTCATCATCTTAAAATATTGTCCTATCAAGAAGTGGAAGAATTACTATTGCCGCTATGTGGTAAAGAGAATCTTCGTGACAGGCTCGATGGATTGCTGGATACCCCGAGCCGCGTAGCATTGTTGCGTGCCAAAGCGATCAATACCTTGATTAAGGGGTGTGTTGATGTCTTTGTCCGGGAACAGGACAAGTTTTTATCGGGAACTTTCGGATCAGCTTTGATGGACGCCCTTGATGAGGAGATTGTCACGCAGATGAACAAAATTTCTAAAATTTCCATCGCAAAAATCTATAACGCTCCAACAGTTGTTCAGATTGAAATTGCCGGTTACCGGGTGATGGATGCATTATTAAAAGAGTTTGTTCCGGCGTATCTTAAGAAGAACAAAAATAATTACGATAAGAAACTAGTCGCTTTAATTCCAGCACAATTTTATACGGAAAAACAAGATTCGTATTCGAAAATTCGCTGTGTTTTAGACTTTGTTTCCGGAATGACCGATGTTTATGCCATTGAACTATATCGTAAGATCCAGGGAATAACGATACCATCTATAGAATAGGGACGTTTAAGGTAAAGGGGTAAAACATCAATATTAAATTGAGACTAGCTGTAATACCAGGAGGTATTATCCTAAAGTCTCGGATCTAAAATCTAACATCTCATATCTAAAATGAAGGTTGTAATTGCTGAAAAGCCCTCCGTGGCGCGTGATCTAGCTCGAGTGATGGGGGCGAAGGAAGTCAAAGACGGTTATATCGCCGGCAATGGCTACGCTTTTACGTATGCTTTTGGTCATTTGGTTCAACTCTGTACGCCACAGGCTTATGGATACAATTCGTGGACAATCTCGAACTTGCCGATCATTCCACCAACATTTAAGCTGGAGTCGAAGAAGGTGAAACGTGATGGCAAGCAGATGGATGATAGCGGAGCAGTTAAGCAACTCAACACCATAAAATCCCTTTTAGAACAGGCCGAAGAAATCATTGTGGCTACCGATGCTGGACGGGAAGGGGAGTTGATCTTTCGTAATATATACTATTTTTTGGGTTCTAAAGTTCCTTTTAAACGTCTTTGGATATCGAGTCAAACAGATAAGGCCATTAAAGAAGGATTTGCCAATCTGAAAGCAGGTGCGGAATACGATAGCCTATATATGTCTGCCCGCTCACGTTCGGAATCAGATTGGCTCATCGGTATCAATGCGACGCAGGCCATCACCTTGGCGGCGGGGAATAAAGGATTACTTTCTTTGGGTCGCGTACAGACACCAACTTTGGCCATGATCTGTTCGCGCTATCTGGAAAACAAAGACTTTAAACCCCAGGCATTTTATAAAATTCAGGCTGGGTTTGAAAAAGACAATATCAGTTTTAAGGCAACCTCCAATAAGATCGATAAAAAAGATGTTGCCGAGCAAACCATTGCGCGATTGACCGTTGGTTCCAATGCCCGTGTGGCAAAGGTGGAAGCCAAAGAAACAAAAGAGCAGCCGCCCTTGCTGTTTGATTTGACATCGCTGCAACAGGATGCAAATAAAAAATATGGTTATTCGGCAGATCAGACACTGAATATCGCACAAACACTATACGAAAAGAAGGTCATCACTTATCCGCGTACAGGTTCCCGTTATATCGGTGAGGATGTTTTTGAAGAAATTGGCGCACTTTTTCAACATTTATCGGATACCGCAGAAGAATCTATTGGGTCAATTGCAAAAAATCTCATCGGTGCAAAATTGAACAAACGTTCTGTCGATGACAAAAAGGTAACTGATCACCACGCCTTGTTGGTGACGGATGAAAAGCCGGGGCCCATGCTCAAAGAGCAACAGAACGTTTACAATATGATTGCCAAGCGTATGGTGGAAAGTTTCTCGGAAATATGTATAAAAGATATTACCACTGTGACAATTGATGCGCAGGGTGTTGAACTTATCGCCAAAGGTACTGTGATTAAGCAATACGGCTGGCGTCTTTCCGCAGAGCAGATCGAAGCGCCTGATGAAGATAAAAACAATGACGATCAGGATAATGAAAATGCGCAATTACCGAAGCTATTAGCCGAGGAATTATTGCAGGTTCTGACCCTCGAACTTGCCGAACGTTTTACCAAAGCAAGACCCATACATACCGAAGCTTCGTTATTGAAGGCCATGGAAACTTCTGGAAAGGAAATTGAAGATGATGAGATGCGACAGGCCATGAAGGACTGTGGACTTGGTACACCTGCTACACGTGCTGCAACTATCGAAACACTTTTCCAACGTGATTATATTAAGCGCGACAAGAAAAAACTGATTCCAACGGAAAAGGGGCTTGCGGTATACAATCTTGTA
Organism: Sphingobacterium sp. UME9; assembly: GCF_014170215.1. Classification (NCBI taxonomy): domain Bacteria; kingdom Pseudomonadati; phylum Bacteroidota; class Sphingobacteriia; order Sphingobacteriales; family Sphingobacteriaceae; genus Sphingobacterium; species Sphingobacterium sp. UME9. The sequence continues at coordinate 65,608 of NZ_LZZP01000002.1, forward strand.
AAAGATCGTTCCATTGCCAAAGTAACCTTGACCGGTAAATGGGAGCAGAAGCTGGAGGAAATGCGGGCCAATAAAGTGTCTTATGATGTTTTTATGAAACATATTAAGGACTATACGGCCAAAATCACAAAAGAATTGTTGACACTGCGGATTTCTCTCGCACAAGAGGAAGTTAAACCTCAACAAAAAGGAAAGATAAAATGTCCGAAATGTGAGAAGGGATTGATTTTGCTCTACGATAAAGTAGCCCAGTGCGACCATTATGCCCGTGGATGTGATTTTAAGATCTGGCGGACATTAAATGGTATCTTTCTGGACGAAAAAGAGATGAAGAACCTATTGGAGAAAGGAAAAACCTCCGAGTTTAAAGGCGTAAAAAATAACGAGGGCGCCATTGTCACTGCGCCGCTTGTATTTGAAAATTTCAAGGTTAACGTGGGATAAATGGTTTACCCCACGTATTTATCTTTTCGGTTTTTATCCCCGCTGCAGAATATCCTGCAAAGCAGTTGAAATCGTTGGAAACTGGAAGGTAAATCCACTGTTCTCCAACCTTTCAGGTAATACCCAACGGCTTTTTAAAAGCAGCTCTGTCTCCGTGCCAATTAAAGCCGCACCTATTTCCAGTAGCCATTTTGGAGATGGTAGGCCAATTTTACAGTTCATTACCTGTCGAAAAGTCGCCATAAAAGTCTTATTCATAATCGGGTTGGGTGCCGCACAATTAACGATACCATACAAATCCTCATGACCTTTTAAGAACAAAATAAGCTGAAATAGATCTTCAATATGAATCCAGCTAAAATATTGCTGACCATTTCCCTGTATACCCCCTAGTCCGGCACGTACAAGATTTTTAAAAGGAAGGATAACCCCTCCATCCGCGCCCAAAACTATCGCCATCCGAAGTGCCACCTGTCTCGTCTTTTCCGATTTGAAGTCGAAGAAAGTCTTTTCCCATAATGTTGCAACATCAACGGAAAAACCTGTTCCGATCTCCCCCGAATTTTCTGTCATTGGACGATCTTCGGCGTGACGATAGATGGTGGCGGTACTCGCGTTTAGCCATAGCTTTGGTGGATTGGTACAGCCTGCTGTGAGCTCGCCGAGAAGCGTAGTCGTTGCTGTTCGTGAGGAAAATATTTCGGCCTTATTTTTTTCGTTATACCGACAGTTGACAGATTTTCCGGCTAGATTGATTAGCATCGCTGCATTTTCCAGTGAATCGGAAATAGCGGATCGATCGGTCCAAAGGATATTGCCCGGCCGACGGCCAATGATGATCACCTGATAGCCTAATGTACGAAATCTCTCGGAAAGATATTGTCCAACAAAACCTGTTCCTCCAGCGATGACTATTTTATTCATGGCAAGTGTATTTACAGTCTGTTTTAATTATGCATTGAAGGTTGTATCCATGTTTCTTCGTTGTTTTGCAATCCGTTTGCCTCTAAAGAAGAGAAACATATTAAGAAAGAGCATTACACCAAGATATATGCTAAATCCACCGATTTTATAACTCAGGCGCTCAATAAGTTCCTGAATGCTCGGCTTGTACAGGCTGATTTCAAGTATGTAGAGTGCAAATCCCAAATTCATGAGGTAGAATCCAATGCGAAATAAATTATTCGTCGCATGGGCTACCTCCGGCCTACCGGCAAAGATATCATTCATGTAAACAATGCTATTTTTAAAAAGCACGTAGGCAACATAATAGGTTAATCCTATTGCAATGGGTAAGTAGATAAAGTACCCGATAACTGTTAAATTTCCCATGATATTAATGTTTAATGGTTAATGAATTCTTTTTTTTTGCGAAGAAGTAAATACTGAGCATATTGAAGTAATGTAACCCAACAAGGACAAAAAGTAATCGTCCTGTTTTAAAGGCAATGCTGCAGATCATTTCATCAAATGATTCAATTTGTCGCCAATAACTAAACTGCAGGATTGCATAGCCGATGTTGAGTAGGTAATATCCAAGCAGCAATAGATTATTTGTCGTATCGGCCAAGTTGACCTCCTGGCGGAAAAGCGATAGGATGAAAATCCGGCCATTTTTATGGAATAACCGACCGACCCAAAGAATAATATAACAGGTGAGCAGGCCGTAGATTGCGTACGCTAGGATATTGAAGTTCATGACGCTACATCATTAGTTTGATCAATTTGATTAATAAATCTCCACCGCTTGTATTGAAAATCTTGTTGGCAATAGTTTCGAGTTGATCCGTCAGATTTTGGATGTCCTTTACCGTTTTATGGAACTCCTTACCTTCTGCAGTCTGGTCCTTTTCGGTATTCTGGCTTATATCCTTTAGAATATCCATTACGGGGTCAAGCTCTTTCTGCTTACGCATCACTGCAATTTTCATCGCCCATTTTAAGACCTCTTTCTCTGCGACGAAATATTCCTTTCGATCACCAGCAATATGTTTTTTGTAGACAATACCATAATCGATCAATTGCCGGATACTCATATTGGCATTCCCGCGGGAGATCACTAACTTTTCCATAATCTCATCTGTAGACATGGGATTGCTTGCAGAAAGGAGTAGGGCATGAACCTGAGCAACAGATTTGTTGATCCCCCATTCAGAACCTAATGCGCCCCAGGTGTCTATGAACTGTTGTTTTGCTTCTTGTAATTCCATCGTGCTTTTATTTTGCCAATACCTCAATTTATTTTTATCGGACTATTGAACCGATCGGCTTTCCCATCCTTTTTGTGATTGCCTATATCAAAGGTATTTAAAGTTTTTGAATTTTCAATAATTTCTGAAAATAAAATAAGTTTAAGAATGCAAGTCACCATATCGTAATAAGAATTTGCTTTTCTTGCGGACTTTTCGATTTGTTTTAACTTTGCCAGCATTATGGCGACAACTTTGTATAATCCATTCAAACAATTTCAGTTTGATTCAGATATTTGTTTTTTAACAGGGAATAAGCTTCAGTCGGAAGAAGAATCCATTCAGGTGTTTCCTGTATGGATGATGAAATCTTTTCAATTGGAAGATAAACCTTTTAAAATGCTGGATGAGAATCTGGTTACTTACAAATCGTTGAAACTACCGTGTTCCATGGCTGCAGCCGAAGCTATTGAGCAAATGGAGCGTGCGGTAGAACAGTCGTTTGAACAAGGCTATGAAGCCGTCAAACAGCTGGATCCATTACTATTGTTTCAATGGATGACAAAAATCATCTATGGGGTGGTTTTTAATGAAATTCTTGCGGGAATTCAGCAGCAAAAAGCTTCTGGTGAAGATATGAACTTTTCTCAGGCGCTTGCACAGCGTTTTACGAATCTACATGCGATGTTACAGTCTCTGGTTGTACCGATGGAGTTTGAAAATACATTCCCATTTTCATTGGTTGTTGTACCTGTTGAGAATGCACCGGATACATTTATGTATCGTGATGAAATCAATACATTGATCTTCTCGATCCGTATGAAGGACTTTGCTGTAGTTGCCTGTCTTCAAGATAATGCGACAAACAATATTTATCACGAAGATATTCTCAAAGTCATTGCGGGCAAAACATTACACCCGATCCAGTTTGAAGAATTGTGTGCACGCTATTTTTATTCAGCCTACTTATTTAATCGTCTGCCAGATTATACCTATCTAAACACCCCGCAAAAAGTCTATGTTGAACCTATGCCATTAGCGGATATGTCGATGAAACCTATCTTTGATCATTGGCAAAATAAGACTTATGGCCAAGTTTTGGAAAATTTTTGGAAACCTTGGGGATTGACTTTATTCGAGATTATTAAAAATCCGGAGCATCCGATCAGTTTTCTTGTTGATGAAACAGGGGCGTTTAATGCAGAGGTTGCTATGCCGCTCAATTAGTCCGGAGGATTTAAAGCAATAAATTATCTTATACAAGCGTTAAATGGTACGATTATGGATAGGATAGATTATGTATTTAACTGGATTTAAGACTTTTTTTTCAATTCTACTTTTTATGGTATTGTGTACTTCTGCAAGTGCACAAGTGATTGCTAAACGGGATATTCCTGCAGACAGTATTGCACAGAACGTTGATGATTTTCCCTATTTCAAGGGCGGGGTGGTGGCCTGGTCCAGATTTTTGCAAAATAACCTGGATTTGTCGGGAACAATCAGGGCAATGGACAGTGTGGCCTATGCAAAATATGGATCTCGGCAGACGGCAATTCTGAAATTTATTGTTTGTGAAGATGGAGCGATCTGTAATATTGAAATCGAGAATCCCGATAAAGTGAGTCCCGAGTTTGCAAAGGCTGTGTTGTCTGCTATGCGCAGATCGCCACAATGGATGCCGGGACAGGTCAAAGGAAAACCAGTTAAAACAAGATTTAGACAGCCTGTAGTAGCTGTAATTGAATAAATTTGAATAGAAAATAATCGCTAAAATTTTCACCATTTATAAGATAATATGTCATTTTGGGATAAAGTCAAAAAAATTATGAGCGGCGAAGAGGAAGAATCTCCGTCCGAAAAAAAAGATACAGAAATTACTGCTGGAGGGTCTACGGTCTACCGTTATGAAGATCAATCTGATGATAAGGATCCAAAAAACCTATTTCCGGAGGTACAATGTGTTTATCTGGATGAAATCGAGGAGCATTTGACCAAATATATTGCCGAACCCGATATGGTGTTCCATGAAATTATCTCCGAACTTGTTCATATCGATGTGCATTGGATTAAACCAAGTGCAAACTATCCATTCCATATATTGGTTACTTCAGGCATGAGTGATTTGGCTATGCATGTTCCAGATGAAGTGGAAAACAAAGAGTCTTATGAACGGGCGGAGCTGATGGTCGTGTTGCCCGCAGATTGGAAGATCGGAGAAGAGGAATTTCAGGATGACAACAATTATTGGCCGGTCTACTTTTTGAAAAGATTAGCGCGGTTTCCACATGAGTACAAAACCTGGTTGGGATATGGGCATACCATTCCCAATGGGATGGAAGCCGAGGATATTGCAAATACAGGTTTCGGTTGTATGTTGCTGCTTCCACCTATGCTAAGTTTTGATGAGGAATTTTTGGAGTTAAAGACCAAAGATGGTAATCTGATCAATTTTTATGCAATGATCCCTGTATATAAAGAAGAGATGGATTACAAACTTGAAGAGGGTACAGATGCACTCTTAGACCTGTTTGATGAGTATGGAATTTCAGAACTGGTCGATATTGACCGTCCCAATGTATGTAGAGATAGATAGTTTATAAAAAAATAAGCAATACTATAGGCTACATTGAAGCTTTTTAGCATTGCTTATTTTTTAGGAAATACTCTTTTCTATAATTGCTATCGTTTTATTGATATCCTCATAACTCACATTAAGGTGCGGTCTAAAACGTATACTTTTCTCTCCACAGCCTAACATAATCAGTTTATTTGCATAGGCATTTTTGATAAATTCATTGCGTGCAGCTTCCGATGTGAAATCCAATGCAACGAATAAACCCTCTCCTCGTAAATTGGACAGCTGCGGTTTTTTCACTAGCAGTTCCTGGAGCTTATCTTGTAGATAGTGCCCTTTTTCTGCTGCATTTTGAACGAGATTTTCTTGTTCTATGACTTCAAGAATTAATTTAAAGCGGAGCATATCCATAAAATCACCACCAAATGTTGAATTGATACGACTGGACTCTTTAAAGACATGATGTTCCACCTGATCAAATTTTTCCTTACTCGCCAGTATACCACATACCTGTGCTTTTTTGCCGAAGGCAATGATATCGGGAATTACGTTGTAATGTTGGTAAGCCCACATTTTCCCCGTAATGCCCAATCCGGTCTGTACTTCGTCAAAAATCAATAGGATCTGATTTTCATCACAGATTTGACGAAGCTGTACGAAAAATTCCTTTCGAAAATGGTTGTCGCCACCTTCGCCCTGTATCGGTTCAATAATGATACAGGCGATATCGTTGGGGTTGGCGGCAAGGGCTTGGCGTATTTCTGAGACAGCCTTTTCCTCCAAAGTAATGGTCTGCTCAATATGTTCGCTTGTTAAGGGGTAGCTCAACTTCGGATTGGTAATGCGTGGCCAGTTGAACTTTGGAAAATAAAGGTATTTTCTGGGGTCTTGTGTATTTGTTAAGGACAGGGTATAACCGGATCTGCCATGAAAAGCCTGTTTAAAGTGAATGACCTGGCTGGCTTCCTTTTGTATTCCCTGTGCAAAATTAAGCCTTGTTTTCCAGTCAAAGGCAGCTTTTAAAGCATTTTCCACGGCGAGTGTTCCGCCTGATATGAAAAAGGCATAGGAGAGTTCTTTCGGTATGGCTACGCGGTCAAAAGTGTCGACAAAATCAGCAAACTCTTTTGGGTAAATATCAGACATGGCTGGCTTATTGACGGCCATTTTGCCTAAGAAGTCACGTTGTTCGACCAAATGTGGATGATTGTAACCCACGGCCATAGAAGCAAACATACTGAACATATCGAGGTATTCATCCCCATTTTCATCCACGACATAAGAACCATGGGATTTTTCCATATCCATAACCAAAGGAAATCCATCGGCCAATATATGTTTGCTTAATCTTTCATGTACGTTGCTCATAATTTTGTGTGTAAATGGTTTATAAATCAAATTTGATACCTTGTGCCAAAGGTAGGTCAGTCGTATAATTGATGGTATTTGTCTGACGGCGCATATAGGCTTTCCAGGCATCTGACCCAGATTCCCGACCTCCGCCAGTCTCCTTTTCGCCTCCAAAAGCACCTCCGATTTCGGCTCCTGATGTGCCGATATTGACGTTGGCGATACCGCAATCAGAGCCAGCAGCACTCAGAAATAGCTCGGCTTCCCTTAGGTTGTTCGTCATGACGGCAGAAGACAATCCCTGTGCGACGCTGTTTTGTAGGTCTATGGCCGCACTGATATCTCCCTTGTATTTGATTAAGTAAAGAATAGGGGCAAAGGTCTCATGCTGTACGATTTCATAATGATTTTCGACTTCGGCAATAACAGGCTGTACATAACAGCCACTTTCATAGCCCTTGCCTTCAAGTACCTTTCCCTTGATCAGCATTTTTCCCCCCTGTGTTTTAATTTTGTCCAGTGCGTTTAAGTATGATTTTACGGCGGCTTTGTCAATCAATGGTCCTACATGATTTTTCGTGTCCAAAGGGTCACCAATTTTTAACTGACCATAAGCTTTGGTCAGTTGTTTTTTGACATTGTCATAAATGTGCTCATGGATAATAAGTCTTCGGGTGCTTGTACAGCGTTGTCCGGCTGTACCTACGGCACCAAATACAGCACCGATGATGGTCATTTTTAAGTCTGCGTCTGGAGTAACGATGATTGCATTGTTTCCACCGAGTTCCAAAAGTGTTTTACCGAGGCGTTGTGCTACGGCGACGGCGACTTCTTTTCCCATGCGCGTGGATCCTGTTGCAGAAATCAAAGCGATGCGGTTGTCTGCCGAAAGCCACTCGCCAACTTCTCTGTCGCCCATGACGAGGTTGGATATTCCCTCGGGCAGCCCGTTGCTGTGTAGGATTTCTGCAAGTAATTTTTGGCAAGCTATGGCACATAGCGGTGTTTTTTCGCTGGGTTTCCAGACGACAGTGTTGCCGCAGACCAGTGCGAGGGCGGTGTTCCATGCCCATACCGCCACCGGAAAGTTAAATGCTGTAATAATACCTACAACGCCCAAAGGATGATATTGGTCGTACATGCGGTGCCCGGGGCGTTCCGAATGGATGGTGTTACCATACAGTTGGCGAGATAGGCCTAACGCGAAGTCGCAGATATCGATCATCTCTTGCACTTCCCCCATGCCTTCTTGGTAAGATTTACCCATTTCATAGGAAACTAATTTTCCGAGAATGGGTTTAAGTTCACGGAGCTTGTCACCCAATTGGCGAACGATATCTCCTCTTTTTGGGGCAGGTAGTAGGCGCCATTGTAAAAAAGCATCTCCGGCTTGCTTAATGACCGCTTCGTAGTCCTGACGATTGCTGCCTTTTATTTTTGCGATGAGCTTTCCATCGACAGGTGAAAAGGATTCGAATTCTTTACCCTCGGAAAACCATTGTTGTCCAGTTGATGATCCTAAATTCTGAGAAGATATTCCAAGTGTTTTAAGCGCTGCTTTTATCATAATGGTTTATTTTATTCGTGGATTAGTTTAAATATATGAAATAAATTTTTTAATGACAAGTTTGTGCTGAATATTGTTCAGTGGAAAATAATCGTTATCTTAGATAAGCTAATGTAGACTATATCATGATCAAACAAATTAATATCGATTATTACCAGGTGGACGATTTATTGTCCGAAGAACATAAACTGATACGGCAGTCTGTCCGTGATTTTGTGAACACAGAGATTAAGCCTTTCATTGAAGACGCGGCGCAGGAGCACCGTGCTATTGCGGGATTGATGCCTAAATTGGGAGCAATTGGAGCTTTAGGGCCTTATATTCCTGCTGAATATGGCGGGGCGGGATTGGATCAGATTTCCTATGGCTTGATTATGCAGGAATTGGAAGCCGGTGATTCGGCAATTCGTTCGGCGGCATCGGTGCAATCCTCTTTGGTGATGTTTCCGATTTATACCTATGGTAGCGAGGAGCAGCGTCGTAAATATTTGCCGCGGTTAGCATCGGGCGAGTTGGTCGGTTCTTTTGGGCTTACTGAGCCTAATCATGGATCTGATCCGGGGGGAATGGAAACGAAATTGACGGCAAAAGGAGATGGTTTTTTATTGAATGGAGCCAAAATGTGGATTACAAATTCGCCTGTCTGCGATATTGCTGTCGTTTGGGCACGAGATGAGGCCGGAAAGGTGCGGGGAGTAATTGTTGAACGTGGAATGGCTGGTTTTGAAACGCCAGAGACCCTGCATAAATGGTCTTTGCGCGCTTCCAAAACAGGGGAATTGGTTTTTCATGATGTTTATATCCCTGCGGAAAATGTGCTTCCTGCTGTAAATTCAATGCGTGGACCGCTTTCCTGTTTGAATTCGGCCCGCTATGGAATTTCATGGGGAGTGATCGGAGCAGCAATAGACTGTTATGAAACTGCGGTTCAATACGCTTTGGAGCGACATCAGTTTGATAAACCAATTGCTGGTTTTCAATTGCAGCAAAAGAAGCTAGCGGAATTTCTGACGGAAATTACCAAGGCGCAGTTGTTGTCGTGGCGTTTAGGGCAGCTCAAAAATGAGGGACGTGCTACTCCACAGCAAATCTCCATGGCAAAGCGGAACAATGTGAATATGGCGCTGCAGATTGCGCGTGAATCCAGGCAGATCCTTGGCGGAATGGGGATAGTGGGTGATTTTCCTATTATGCGGCATATGATGAACCTAGAGTCTGTAGTTACCTATGAAGGGACACATGATATTCATTTATTAATCACGGGACAAGATATTACGGGGCTGAACGCTTTTTCTTAATCATTTTGTTTGATCCAACACACCCTCCACGGGGATTAACTATACGATGCTTTAGTGAATTTTTATCCAATAAAGCATCGTATAGTTTGTGTAGGCTTTGCTATTGCCAAAATAAATCTTCGGTCCGTATAGACTTATTTATTCTTAATCTTATACCCTCGCGCTATAGTGAGCAGTCTCCAAAACGGATAACAGGCTAACGTTTTCATAAAAAATGCCTATATCATGGCGATTTTGGTTGGATGTTGGGACACTTATAGGGCTATTTGTGTAGTGTTCTATTTATTCGCTTTTATTTAGTTCTTCTTTAAGCTAGATTTTAATAGGTATTTAGCTAGCTTTTGGTTAGGGTTAGTTTAGGTATAACCTAAGCTATACCTAAACTAACCCTAACTAAACCCTAAGTAAACCCTAAGTAAAAGCTATACCAAAATGAGAATTGATCAAGGTTTACTTTAGACTGGTTCCGCCATCCTCTATTCCGCTGCGGTTGCGGTTCGCTGTCACGTCCTATCTCTATTATGTATATCGATGGTATTAAACGCTGCGGAGCTCTGTTGTTACGTTGCTTATGTTCAAATTGTATACTGATTTGTAATTAACAGCACTATAGCACCGCTTTAACAGGGGGTTAATAGGGGTTGTACCCCTGCTAACCCCCTGTTATCCCCCTGTAATACCCCTTTTAATTAGGAACAAAAGTTGAACGAAATTGGTAATAGATCCAATACGAAGCCTGCCTCCATACTATAGAAGCCTGCCTCCATACTATATATGATGACCTGGGGTTCTCCGAAGGCCCAGTCTGGTGGCCGGATCAGCCATTCCAGCCCTCCGATCACCTGTTTTACAAAAAGAATCTCGCACCGTTACAGGCAGTTAAGGGCGAAATGAAATAAATAAGAACAAAAGCCTTGGAAGTTTGTTAGTAAACTCCCTATCTTTGCACCACTCCGCAAGGGAGGAACGGTTACCTCGAAAGAAGGAACCATGAAAAAAGAAGGGTTTAAGAGAAGTCTGACAGGATTTAAAATCCCGCTCAGTTTATTTTAAACGCGGAAATCGAAAAAAAGAAAAAGAAAAAAAACTTGAAAAAGTTTTTGGAAGTTCAAAAAAGATTTCTACCTTTGCAGTCCCAGCGGAAACGAAGGGAAAAACAAAACGATAAAGAGGGGCGCAATGCCTATCGGAATATAGCGGATACGGAAGTTGAAGCGCGAGAAGTTCTTTAAGAAAACACAATCATGTAAGCGTGACGAGTAGACAAACGAAAGTCATGAACAAATTCAAGAATTAGTTCAATTCGATCCAAGATCAGAGATATAAAAAAAGAATTCTGATTATGTAAATAGTTGGAATCAAAAACTTCATTTTACAATGGAGAGTTTGATCCTGGCTCAGGATGAACGCTAGCGGCAGGCCTAATACATGCAAGTCGGACGGGATCCGTCGGAGAGCTTGCTCGAAGACGGTGAGAGTGGCGCACGGGTGCGTAACGCGTGAGCAACCTACCTCTATCAGGGGGATAGCCTCTCGAAAGAGAGATTAACACCGCATAATATATCTGACCGGCATCGGTTAGCTATTAAATATTTATAGGATAGAGATGGGCTCGCGTGACATTAGCTAGTTGGTAGGGTAACGGCTTACCAAGGCGACGATGTCTAGGGGCTCTGAGAGGAGAATCCCCCACACTGGTACTGAGACACGGACCAGACTCCTACGGGAGGCAGCAGTAAGGAATATTGGTCAATGGGCGGAAGCCTGAACCAGCCATGCCGCGTGCAGGATGACTGCCCTATGGGTTGTAAACTGCTTTTGTCCAGGAATAAACCT